>JASBTF010000001.1 GCA_030148545.1 Pseudomonadota bacterium | reverse complement strand
CACTCACGCGGCATGGCTGCGTCAGAGTTTCCTCCATTGCGCAATATTCCCCACTGCTGCCTCCCGTAGGAGTCTGGGCCGTGTCTCAGTCCCAGTGTGGCTGATCATCCTCTCAGACCAGCTACTGATCGTCGCCTTGGTAGGCCGTTACCCCACCAACTAGCTAATCAGGCATGGGCTCATCCTTTGGCGCTAAAGCTTTCCCAATATGGCGTATGCGGTATTAGCGTCTGTTTCCAAACGTTATCCCCCACCAAAGGGTAGATTCCCATGTTGTACGCACCCGTCCGCCGCTCGACTCGAGGTCTCGCTCGACTTGCATGTGTTAGGCCTGCCGCCAACGTTCGTTCTGAGCCAGGATCAAACTCTCATGTTGATGGTCTGATTTTTGGAATGTCAAAATCAGCAAAATCAACAGTCGATCCGCTGTGTTCCACACGGGCTAAACTGTGTGAAACGCTCAATGTTATACTATGGCATTAATATTTAACCTGGTTACAAAGAAAAACAACGAGGTAGTGTTTAGACTACTCTCTTGTTTACCTTATACCTGTAACTTGTCGATGTACTAATGCACGAATCGACCGCATCGAGTTCGCACTACCAAAGGTAAGTAGTGCTATTATTGGTTTGGTCAACCGCGCTTCGCTCATCGCTCAAGTTTGTATCTATTTGTGAGAAACTACATCAAAAAATTTAATGCGGTTTCTCGCGTACTTGAAACATATAATTTTTTCACAGAGCCTGCTGGCTTGGGCTGTTTTGTATCCCTTGCGAGCGGGGCGGAAACTATTGCGTTTTGACCGACCTGTCAACACAAAAAACACAGGTAATTGCATTTTTTTTCATGACGCCCGCTCAGCAAGGGTTTTCAGGGGCAAAAAAAGCTTGCTGGACCCCACCTTTTTACAAAACGTTACGAGACCGCCACAGGGCATAAAATGAACATCATACATATAATAGGGTTTGGTCGGCATTATATTGACCCCATTTTATAGAGCCGCCACTGTGATGGCATGAAACGTTGGCACATTTGTGGACTACTGGCAGCAACATTGCTGCCTTTTAATAGCTTTGCTCTCCCCGAGCTTATTGTAGAGCGCACAGTAGCACTACAAAAAGGGGAGAACCTAGCCACGGCTTTGCAGCGCGCCGGCTTAGAACGCAAGGCCACATACAATGCACTGCACCCACTAAAGCGCAAAGTTTCACTACGCCGCCTGCAGCAAGGCCAAGAAATCACCCTTACCTATAATGAAACCGAGCCCTACAAAATGGGCCAGCTGCACAACATTGAACTGATTACCCCTAACGATACTGTTGCCACCATTACACCGCAGGAGAATGGTACATATAAGGTAGCAACAGCCAAGCGTGTGCTCACAGCACAACGCAAGGTCGCAACCGGCACAATTAATAGCTCGCTTTATGCTGCTGCCAGCAAGGCCGATTTACCAACAGCCCTAGTAACGCCTTTTGCCAACCTATTTGCATGGGAGCTCGACTTCACCCGTGACCTACGCCCAGGCGACCAGTTCAGCGTAGTCTATGAAGATTACTATAATGATAAGGGCGAATTTGTACGTAACGGCAAAATTGTAGCGGCTCATTTACATGCCCGTGGCAAGCTTCGCCAAGCATACCGCGCCGAGATTCGTCCTAAAGTATTTGCCTATTATGATGAAAAGGGCAAAAGCAAAGAGCGTATGCTACTGCGCACCCCGCTAGAGTTCACGCGCATCTCTTCTCACTTTAACCCACACCGCAAGCACCCAGTGCTTGGCTATACTCGTGCACATAAAGGGACTGATTTTGCTGCTCCAACCGGCACCCCTGTTAAAGCAGCTGGGAGTGGTCGTATTGTAGAAATCGGTTGGAAAGGCGGCTACGGTAAATATATTCGTATTGAGCATGGCAACGGCTACCAAACAGCTTACGCCCATTTGCATCGCTATGCTCGTGGCATGCGCAAAGGCAAACGCGTACGCCAAGGCGATGTTATTGCTCAAGTAGGTTCTACTGGCCGCTCTACTGGCCCTCACCTGCATTACGAAGTAATTAAAAACGGTACCAAGGTAAATGCCATGCGCGTAAAACTACCTAATGGCTCACCATTACCTAAAAAACTACGTACCGAGTTTGGCCAACAGGTAGCTAGCTTGCAAAGCGTTATTAGCCAGCGCCAAACCATTCAACTGGCACAAAACCAATAAAAAAAGAGCCCAGCGTTAACCGGGCTCTTCCTTTTCTTTTCAGGCAGCACCATTCATTACAAAGATGTCGTTAGCAGCAGTTTCACCACCAACTTGCAGCAACCGAAGTATAATGCGTTTAGCACCATCGCTATTGGCATCCAACTCTAGGGCCATTGGCAGCTTTTGTTTTTGGCGCAGCAAATCGCGAAGCAAGGCGTCCAACAACCCTTCATCGTCAAATAATATTGACTGATGCGAAACAGCAAACACCTCTAATCGGCGCTGTGCTGAGAGTCCTTTCAACCGTTCATATAGGCTTTTACCCACACAAAACAGTTTAACCCTTGTTTTCAGCTTCTTCCAGAGCAACATAACTTTGCGCGACCATCGCGATTCAGAAGCAACACTAACCATAAAATAAATTTGATGGTTCAGCTCACACCAGCTCTCAATTTCTTCAAGGACATTGAGAATTTCGTGTTCAAGGCTATCATCCTGCACGATTTCTAGGCGTGCAAAATACATAGCCAAGCACTGTCTCAGCTCGTCATCTGCAGCTTGCTCAAAGTCGAACATGCTTGCGCAATGTTCGACTACTTCGGCGAAGCCCCCCACTTGCGCCGGATTATTATCATTCATCTGATTTCTCCAGCGAATACTATAAAACGTAACACGCAGCCACTTAACTTAAAGTAGTTGGCCGCTGAGTTGATTGCTCATATGAGGTATTCGCACACAGCTGTCAACCCTGTGGGTAACTTTTATGAAACTATTTCAACAAATCTTTTACTAAAGAGGTAGAAATCTTACGTTTTTCCTGTAGAGAGAGCTTATCCAGCGCTGCCATAAGCTTGGCCAAATGCACCGCGCTACGGTCGGTATGATCCAGCATATATTTCTGCACCTGTGCCGATAAATTTAACTGTCGTTCCGCCGCCCATTTCACCATGAGCTGTTTCAGTTCAGCGGTGTTAGGTGGCTGCACCTCTGCCACCAAAGCTGCTTGCAGCCGCGTGCGCAAATCAGGCAGTGCTACCAACTCTTGCAGCGGCTCCCTACTCGCCAGTAGCAGCTTACCACCTTCATTACGTGTTTTATTAACTAAATGAAACAGCTGCTCCTGCGCATCTTCGCTCAAACCAGCTTGTAAATCATCTACCACACACACAGGTTCATCAGACAATTGCTGTAGGTCACTTAACGTGCGTACCACCACACCTTGGTGTGCCGCCCACAACTTAAGCAATTCCGACTTCCCGCTACCAGCAGGCCCCACCAATACAACCACTTCTCCAGCCTGTGGGTGTTGTTGCAATAACTTCAGCGCTAACTGAGTTCCCTTAGTTGGCAAAAAGTCTCCACCGGCAGATTGTGGCTGTGGCTCAAACAAGAGCGGTTGTTGGCTCACTGTACGTCTGTAACCTGTAGCTGATACAAATTCCCCAACGGCAGCAAACTCAAACCAACCTTTTGCCAACGCTGCTGTAGCTGGGCTGGTTCACCAAAGTAGTCCACCTGCCAAACAACATCTTGTTGTGCAATCAACTTCGGCTTAATGGCACGTACCAGTGGTGCCTTTTCCAAACGTTGCTGTGTTTGTTGTAGCTGCCAAACCGATTCTGGCTGATAACGCACAAACAAACGCCCGGGTTGGTCAACAGGTACCAACTCACTCACTTGGTGCTGGCGCTGTACGGCACGAATCATATCATCTGCAATCAGACGCATTTCTGGCTGCGTATAAAGCTGTTCAAAAATGGTTGTAACACCATTTGGCGTTATCAGCTGGCCACGCACATTCATAACTGGCAAACCTTGCCAGCCAGTTTGCTGGCGTGCCTCGGCCAATACCACCCGCTGAGCACCAAATTGCTGCAGCAATAAACCACGGCTGGTTGTATCCATCTGGCGTAAGCGCGCTAATGGCCATTGTGTTAATAAATCAACTGTAGGGGAAGCCACACTCACTTTGCGCACAGCATCGCTCTGCTGCTCAAGCGTTTGGTGCCACGCATTGGTAGCATCCCACACGCGTGCTTCACCCCCTTGCTGCCAAATGGGTACCAGCACCGCCGGTGCCACCACCTGTGTTTGGAAAGGGATTTGCAACCGCGTCAGCAGGTCCTTCACCCGTGCTTCATCAAACTGAACATTGGCAACCAAGTGGTACTGCCCTTGCTCGGTACGTTCTTCTACCACCGCAACCTGTCCGACCAATTGGTCCACATTAGCTGCCTGAATAATAGACGCATGCCGCCCCCAATCACGCCGTGCTGTAAGCTCCTTCAGCAATTGAGCCAGCGCCAACTCCGACACTTGCTGCACTGCTTTTTCTCGCACCTGACGCTCTTTTAAAGAGCGTTCAACCGCAACGCCATCAATGGTGTAAGCATAAACAGATAAAGGCGCTGCTAACAGCAACGCCCCCATCAAAATAGTTAGAGACCGCAACATGGCGGTTACTCTACCCGATTTAGCTAACAATGTCTTGCGCTTGGAAGAAAAACGCGATTTCTCGCTGCGCAGACTCAGAACTATCAGAACCGTGAACACCGTTTGCGCTCAGGTCTTCATTACCGCGGCAAAAGTCGTAACGAATTGTACCTTCATCAGCGTTGTTTGGGTTAGTAGCACCCATCAAGTCGCGGTTTTTCTTAATAGCATTTTCGCCTTCCAGCACTTGCACCACAACTGGGCCACTGGTCATGAAGTCAACCAGCTCGCCAAAAAACGGGCGCTCGCTGTGCTCGGCATAAAATTGTTCAGCTTGTTGCTGGCTTAGTTGCATGCGCTTCATACCCACAACACGCAATTCAGCATCTTCAAAGCGTTTAACCACTTCACCAATTTTGTTCTTGGCCACCAAATCTGGCTTAACGATAGATAGTGTTTTTTCAGACATGATCTCTATAATTCCTAAATACATTAATGTTTAGTTGTGCTCTACCTGAACCACCAAAATTGGTCAAGTGAGAAATCCACATAACATGTACTCAAATTTAGGTCATGTCGAAGGAACGAACGGCGGCTTTGCCGACCGTGGGAGCATCTTAAAAATCAGTACTTCCGTTCTTGCGGTTCGTATTTCTCTTTACCTAGGGTACGCACCGCATCTTCGTCCAGCGTTACCTCGCCTTTGTCAGCATCCCACTTACACAGAATGTGCTTACGCCAGTTTTCATCATCGCGGTCTGGGTATTCCTCACGGCTGTGGGCACCACGGCTTTCCTTACGTTCCAACGCAGCCTTTACAGTTGCCTCGCCCAGTATAATCAAATTGCCCAACTCCCATGTGGTGAGCAGGTCAGTGTTAAACGCATCGCCTTTGTCATCAACGTATGCTTTGGCAAAATCTTTCTTAGCTTTTTCAACGGCTTTTAGCGCCTTCTTCAAGCGTGCATCATCACGGAAAACCGAGCAATTCTCGTTCAAATTCTCCGTCAATGCGGTACGAATATCATCCGGACGCACACCACCTTCTTGCGGGCGGTCTTTAATTTCATCAATACGAGCTTGCACATCGCGCAGGTCTTTGCCCACACTATTTGGGCGTGGTGCACCTTCGCCTTCCACAAACTCCACCATGGCTTTACCGGTAATTTTACCAAACACAATGGTTTCCAGCAGACTATTAGCTCCCAAGCGGTTCGCACCGTGCACATTCACGCAAGATGCTTCACCAGCTGTAAACAGCCCCTTCAGCATGCTGTGGCCCACCTTATCGGCACGGATACCACCCATAGTGTAGTGGCAGGTTGGCTTAACCGGAATCGGCTCATCAATCGGGTCTACACCCTCATAATCAATCGCAAGCTGGCGAATTTGCGGCAAGCGCTCCAAAATTTTGGCACGACCCAAATGGCGCACATCAAGGAAAATAGCGCCATCTTCACCATTACCTTCCATAATCTCGGTCATTTCCGCGCGTGAAACCACATCACGACTGGCAAGCTCCAGCTTATTCGGCGCATATTTTTGCATAAAGCGTTTACCGTCCTTACCAATCAGGTAAGCACCTTCACCGCGCACCCCTTCACTAATCAACAACCCGGAAGATTTCAAACCAGTGGGGTGGAACTGCACAAACTCCATGTCACCTGCAGGTGCGCCAGCTTTCATCGCCAAGGCCACGCCGTCACCGGTATTAATCATCGCGTTAGTGTTACTAGCAAATAGGCGACCATAACCACCCGTGGCAATCAATACCGCTTTGGCGTTGAACTGCACCAGCTTGCCGCTTTTAATGTCCATTGCAATCGCACCGCTGCAACGGCCTGTTCGTTTGTCTACGGTTAGCTCCATCAGTTGGTATTCATCATACACATCGGTGCCGTATTTAATCGCCTGTTCCCACAGTGTGTGTAGCATCGCATGGCCAGTACGGTCTGCAGCATAGGCTGTACGGGGGAAATTCGCGCCACCAAATGGACGCTGCGCAATCGTACCATCTTCTTCACGACTAAACGGACAACCCATGGCGTCCAAATCAAGCACCGCTTGCGGCGCTTCTTTACACATCAAGTCAATTGCATCTTCGTCACCAATGTAGTCGGCACCTTTCACGGTGTCATAGGCGTGGTCTTCCCAATTATCATTAGGGTTAATCGCAGCATTTACCCCACCTTGTGCGGCACAGCTGTGGCTACGCAAGGGGTGTACTTTACTAATCACAGCGGTGGAAAGCCCGGCAGTAATTCCTTCAAACGCGGCGCGTAGCCCCGCCAAACCGGCACCTACAATCAGAATATCGTGTTCAATAATGCTGCTCATCAGAATCTCGTTCTTAGTTCATTTTGGCGTAGCCTAGCGCAAAGCCGCCTCGTTGTCAGCGATAGAATGAAACATTCTGAAATATAGTCATTCAGTTTTGCTTTGCACGATTGAATGACTATGGCCGCAAGGGATATTGCGGCCCACACACAAGCCTAACAGTGGCTTTGCTGCTGTTTAAGCGCGTGTAGTGCCAAAGTAACATTGCGTGGCAATATTACTTTAAATTACTATAGATTGGCTATTACAATGCATCACACCCTGTATCCCCGCCTGCGCGGGGATGACGCAGTGCTTGTAAAAAAGTTTTTCACAAATTGGCACTTGTCATCATTAACCAGCACACTACATAGTAAGTTAAATGTTTTTGCATGAGAGGAGTAAACGATCATGCCTTTCTTTTCCCAACCAACCGACTATGTCGTGGCATTCCGCTATCAGAGTGGTGCTATTGACCGCTTGAACGAAACTTATCCGCTTCTTAAGCTTGCTCAAGAAGCTGTTAAGCGCCAAAAAGCGCTACTCACAGGCAAGCCTGGTACTTACAGGCATATTGGTGAGCACGCTGTCATGACATTGGTAGAGTATGAACAAGCCAAAGAGGCTTACGACAATACTCAACGCCACGCCATGGCCCATGATAAAAATTGGGGCATGCACGTCGCAGCCTGAAAAACCACCCCAAAAGGCCCACACACTGTGTGGGCCTTTTTTCGTTCCTTTTTATATACATTCAGGGTACAACTGCGGCATGAGTGTGGATGTGATCAAAGTTCAAGGTGCGCGGGAACATAATTTAAAAGATGTTTCGCTCGAAATTCCTAAAAAAACATTAACGGTTATCACCGGTGTTTCTGGCTCCGGCAAGAGCAGCCTTGCATTCGACACTATTTATGCGGAAGGCCAACGCCGCTATGTGGAAAGTTTGTCCGCCTACGCCCGTCAGTTCCTCAACCTCACCCAAAAGCCAGATGTAGACCGTATTGAAGGGCTATCCCCAGCTATTGCGATTGAGCAAAAAACCACCAGTAAAAACCCACGCTCTACCGTAGGTACCATTACCGAGATTTACGATTATCTGCGTCTGTTGTGGGCCAACGTGGGTAAGCCGCACTGCCCCAACCACCCCGATACACTGATTGAAAAACAAACAGTAGACCAAATGGTGGACCACATTTTAGCGTGGCCCGAAGGCACTCGTTTGCAAATTTTGGCCCCCGTCGTGCGTGGCCGCAAAGGCGAGTACAAAAAGGAACTACTCAGCTGGCAAAAAACCGGTTTTACCCGCGTACGCATTAATGGCGACATACACGATATCGCCGACGCCCCCGCGCTGGACAAAAAACTCAAGCACGATATTGAAGTGGTGGTGGATCGCTTAGTCGCCAAACCAGAAAACAAATCCCGCCTTGCTGAATCATTAGAAACTGCCCTAAAATTGGCCGAAGATCTCGCCCTGGTGGAGCCTGTTGCCAAAGGTGAAGAAACTGACCTACCACCCGCACAGCTGTTTAGCGCCAAACACGCCTGCCCCATTTGTAGCCACAGCTACACGCCAGAGCCACGGCTGTTCAGCTTTAACTCACCCTTTGGTGCCTGCCCCACGTGTGATGGCTTGGGCGAGGATATCTACTTCGACCCAAACTTGGTGGTGCCGGACGATAACAAAACCATTGCTGGCGGTGCCGTACTGCCATGGAAAGACGTAGGCATTGAGTACTACGGTAAAGCGCTGGCCATGCACTACAAATTCGACATCAACACCCCGTGGAAAAAGCTGCCAGAAGATGTTCAAGATATGATTCTGTACGGCAGCGGTAAGGAAGAAATTCCCTTTGTATTTAGCGGCGGTAAAGCTAACTTTGCCACCACCAAAAACTACGAAGGGGTTATCCCCAACCTAGAACGCCGCTGGCGCGAAGGCGGCATGACCCGTGATGACATCAACCGTTACCGCAATGCCCGCCCTTGCCCAACATGCCATGGTGCGCGCCTGAACCCCGATGCACTCAGCGTACGCATTAACGACACCAGCATTCACCAATTCACCCAGTTTTCTGTAAAAGAAGTCTTAGCATGGACCGAACAGCTCGATGGCCACCTCAGCGGTAACCGTGCCGAGATTGCCACCCCCATTTTGCGTGAAATCAAAACTCGCCTCGGCTTTTTGCAGTACGTAGGGTTGGAGTATTTAAGCCTCGACCGTATGGCAGGTACTCTCAGCGGTGGGGAAAGCCAGCGTATTCGCCTCGCCTCCCAAGTGGGGAGCGGGCTTACTGGCGTGCTCTATGTGCTGGATGAACCTTCCATTGGCCTCCACCCGCGGGACAACAACCGCCTGCTAGATTCCCTACGCCAACTGCGCGACCTAGATAATACCGTACTAGTAGTAGAGCACGATGAAGATGCCATTCGTACCGCCGACCACGTGGTGGATGTAGGCCCCCTTGCTGGTGAGCACGGCGGCCAAATTATCGCCCAAGGTACCACGGATGAAATTATGGCCAATGCCGACTCCCTCACCGGACAATACCTTACGGGAAAACGCACCATTACCGTGCCGGATGAACGCCGTAGCTGGAAACGTAAAATCAGCATCAGCGGCGCCCGTGCCAACAACCTACAAAACGTGAGTGTGGATATTCCACTAGGCGTGATGACCTGTGTAACGGGGGTTTCTGGGTCGGGTAAATCCACACTGATTATGGATACGCTATACCCTGCGGCCGCCCGCCACCTCAACGGCACTGTAGGCCCCGCTGGCGCGCACGATAAAATTGCCGGGCTCGACCAACTGGATAAAGTCGTCCACATCGACCAATCCCCCATTGGCCGCACCCCACGTAGTAACCCCGCAACCTACACCGGCCTTTACGGCCCCATTCGTGACTGGTTTGCCGGCCTGCCGGAGGCACAAGCCCGTGGCTACAAACCAGGTCGCTTTAGCTTTAATGTAAAAGGCGGCCGCTGCGAAAACTGCCAAGGTGATGGCTACATTAAAGTGGAAATGCACTTCCTGCCCGATGTGTATGTGCCGTGTGAAGTATGTAACGGCAAACGCTTCAACCGCGAAACGCTGGAAGTCACCTATAAAGACCATTCAATCGCCGATATTCTGCACCTACGTGTGGACCAAGCGCTAGAATTCTTCGAGGCCATGCCACAAATTAAAAACAAACTGCAAACCCTGCACGATGTAGGCTTGGGCTACATTCGTCTTGGCCAAGCTGCCAACACCCTCAGCGGTGGTGAAGCACAGCGCGTAAAGCTCGCTAAGGAGCTCACCAAACGTGCCACCGGCAAAACCCTATATATTCTGGACGAACCAACAACAGGGCTCCATTTTGCCGATGTAGATCAATTGCTTAAAGTACTCCACCGCTTAGTAGATACAGGCAACACCATGGTAATTATTGAACATAACTTAGATGTAATTAAAACCGCCGATTGGCTGATTGACATTGGCCCCGAAGGCGGCAGCGGCGGCGGTACCGTAGTTGCCACCGGCACACCAGAAGACGTTGCCAATACCAAAGCCAGCCATACTGGTGAGTTCCTCAAACCTTATGTAAAAACCAAAGGCAAAGCGACATGACCCTCAAACTCCCAGAGCAACCCACCTTAAAAGACCTGCAAAGCTATATCCATGCACTAGAGGTAGACAAAGGCTGGCAAGAGCAAGACATGGTAACCACCGCATTTTTCCTCGGTGAAGAGCTTGGCGAACTATTTAAAGCCATCCGCTATTACAACAAAATGGACCACGACCCCAACCGCCCCGTGGATGACGACCTTGCAGGCGAGCTGGCCGACTGCCTCAACTACCTGCTGGCCATTGCCAACCGCGCTGACATTGACTTAGAAAAAGCCTTCCGCGACAAAAACCGCAAAAACGAAGCACGTACTTGGATCAAAACCGATGCGGCTTAACCCTCTGCTTCAACCACGTAAAAGCGCCCATTAGGGCGCTTTTATTTACGGGATGGTAGATAACCTTTTATAGCTGCTATGCTGCAATCTCTAGGTTGCTCTGCCCTGGCTGCCAATTACACGCAGTAAGGCCACCAGTTTGCAAAGCATCCAGCACACGCAATACTTCTTGTGGGTTACGGCCAACATTCATGTCTGTCACATCCACAAAACGAATCACATTCTCAGGGTCAATGATGAATGTCGCGCGCTTAGCCACACCTGCTTCAGCATCTAGCACACCCATTGCTTCACTCAATTCGCGCTTAATATCTGCCAGCATTGGGAATGGTAAGTCCTTCAGCATCGCATTGTTCTGGCGCCATGCTAGGTGCACAAATTCACTATCTACACTTGCGCCAAGTACTTGAGCATTACGGCTGCTGAACTCATTATTCAAGCTGCCAAACTCAGCAATTTCGGTTGGGCACACAAAGGTAAAATCTTTCGGCCAGAAAAATAGAATCTTCCACTGGTCGGCATAGCTTTGGTCAGTAATGGTCGTAAAAGCGTCATCGCTTAGCGTGTTAGCTACAGTTGCCAGCATTTCAAAACTTGGTAGTTTATCACCTACGGTTAACATTATATGTCGTTCCTTCGTTCGTTATGTTGTGAAGCTAATGTAAGGCGCACATTTATATACATAAAATTGATTGTAATTATTTTGTGTATAGTTAAAATCTATACATGCTTACATTACGCCAGCTGGAATACTTTACCGCCCTCGCACAGGAACAACATTTTGGCCGTGCTGCACAGCACTGTCATGTAAGCCAACCAACGTTGAGCCACCAAATTCAACTACTGGAAGAGCGCTTAGGCACCACTCTTATTGAGCGTGACCGTAGCGGCCTGCGCCTTACCCCTACGGGCGAATCCGTACTAGAAAAAGCGCGTAACATGCTGCAACTGCGCGACGATATTGAACAAGCTGCCACACAAGAACAAACCGACCCCATGGCAACCACGCTCACATTAGGCGTAATTCCCACCATTGCTCCCTACTGGTTGCCGGAGCTCCTCCCCATGGTGCAACAGGCCTACCCACAGCTAAAGCTAAAGCTGTACGAAAACCAAACTGCCGATCTGCTGGATAAACTTCAACACGGCCAGCTCGATGCCGCTATTTTAGCCCTCCCGATCGAGCACGACCAAAAACTACGCACCACAGCACTATACGAAGAACCTTTTGCCGTAACTATGGCCCCAAATCATCCACTTGCTAGCTCAAAAGTTATTGCCCTCGAAGATATTGACCCGCAAGAGCTACTACTCTTAGAAGAAGGCCATTGCCTGCGCGACCATGCGCTAGAAGCCTGTAAAATTGCCCAAGGCACAGCACTTAACGCTAATGTACGTGCCAGCAGCCTAGAAACACTTAAGCACCTTGTAAAAGCTGGCATGGGCATCACCTTGCTCCCGCAAAAAGCAATAGATGAGCACGATACATCCTTAACAACACGCCCACTCACGGGAGAAGCTTGCCGTATTATTGGGCTTATTTGGCGCACAACCGACCCACGCCAACACGTATTCCGCAATCTAGAAAAAGCCTTAAAAAGCTAACAACAAAAATTTTGCTTCCATTTTCTGTGCGCTGTGCTAAAAGATTGCGCACTCAATAGAGTAATGAGTACATCGGGGCGTGGCGCAGCCTGGTAGCGCGTCTGGTTTGGGACCAGAAGGCCGGAGGTTCGAATCCTCTCGCCCCGACCATTTGATTAATAAAGCTCGGCTAAGCCGAGCTTTATTATTAGCCCACATTATTGCTCGAATCACCATCCGGAGCACCACGCGTATGCGCGGGCACCTGCGTGCCATCACGGCGGGTATAAGCCGCCACTTGTACAACGCTATTAGCATGCTGTAGCACTGTAAACGCAGCTTTTAACTCCTCCACCGTACGCGGCAACGGCGGCGGATTACGCAAAGAATCAAGCACTGAAGCCTGTGGCTTATTAGGCTGCTGCAAATTACCTCCACGATCAACAGTGTCAGACACCCCACCCGCAGACACCGAGGGTGTGTCACTACCAAATAGTTCAGCCTCCCGCTGACGCCGTGAACGAAATTTTTGACTGTCCATATCATTTTGAATTTCATACAGCACACCTTCACGATTACCATTTTTGAGGTGCCGAATGGTTTTATCGCCAATACAACGAGGACATTGATGATAAATTGAAACTAATGCCGCTTTTTCTTGCGACGGAGGGATAGCTATACCTTCGCGTGCCATCTTGGCGTCAAAAGCATTAATTGTATTACGAACAACAATTTCATTCGCTTCATTAAGTTGTGACTGTTTCAGCTCCAAACCAAAAGTGCTATTTTCTGGCTTTCTTGTACGTTCCGCAAAACTATCTGTTGTACCTGCTGCGTAAAAATGGACCATATTAGCGCGTCGTGCCGTCATACCTCGGCCATATCTATTCAGATTTTCAGTTGCCGCATCCAGTTTACTACGCTGCATAGCATCATAACCTTGACCTGTTACGTTTTGGATAACAGCTTCCGCTACAGGGTCTACCACCCAACGGTTACCTGACTTAACGACCATAGCTTTGCCGTTAAAGCTGGTAGGAATACCAACGCCATCAACATAAACAAAAGGGATACTATCTTCCTCTTTTTGTATTGTTTCAATAACAAGTTGCTTAAAACTTGCCTCACTCATTTCACGATATTGTATGTTTTTCATGATTTTTCCTCGTTTTTTATATTAAAAAACCGCCCTATCTGGGCGGCTATCTATCTGAATTAGCAAGATAAATTCTTATTTTTTTATTCTATAGATTGCTCTTGAGTATATTGCTGACCGCTCTCATCAACACCCCACGTTGTAATGTTACCTGCAGAGGTCTCTGATTTTACTGTATAGCGTACACTCTCAATTTTTTGTGGCGTGTGGCAATCATCCTCAAAGCTACCCTTATAGACTGTTTTAGTACCTTGGTGCATTTGGACATTCACCGCCCAAGACGCAGCACCACATTTGCCATTAGCATTTTCATTCAACGCGTGGGTAGTAATTTGTGTGGCTACGATTTGGCCTTTCAGGTAGCAAGTTTTAGTACCAAATTCTACGAACGGCTTATCTGTGTGAAGTAAATAAGTTCTACCCCCTACCTGTTCCTCATAAATTGGCCCATCCGTATAATAAAAGCCTTTACTAGATAGTTTCAGCCTAAAAGCTTGACTCTTCTGAGCATGGTAGCAGGTTGTTTGATCACTCATGCTATACAGCTTAACCTCTACTATTCCTAGTTCTGGTAAACAGGTATAGCGATAAAAATCACAGGATACATCTGCCCAAGCAGGTAAAGCTAGTATTGCTATAACTGACCCAAGAATATATTTCTGCATAGCCAAACCATAACATTTTTCTCCTTTTAGTTGTTATAAAAAAGCCCGCCATTTGACGGGCAAGCTTAAGTACAGCACAAAAAAATCCCCACCATGGGGACATAGCGGCACCTTCTTCAACTTTGGCCATTTTGGAGGATACGCATGACAAATGTCAATAAATTTATAAAAAATACCTTTAAAATCAAATTTATAACCCGCACTATTAATAACAGTAAATATATACCGCCTTTTGCACTTGCTTTATCAGAAAGTATACCATATATAGGCACACCGAGTTTAATTGCTCTTAAACAACAGTATTTGAAAGAGAGTAAACTAAGCAGCCACATGGTGTTGAGCTGCCGCTAGATAGCTCCACAACCAAACAAATACTGTAAGGAATTTCTACCATGAACACATTCCAGGATATGGCCCTGCCAGAGGCCTTGCGCCACACGTTAGAGCACATGCAATTTAACGAGCCTACGCCCATTCAGGCCAAGGCAATTCCCCTCGCCCTCGCCGGTAAGGATGTTTTAGGCACCGCACAAACTGGTACCGGTAAAACAGGCGCCTTTGGCGTGCCATTGGTGGCAGCCGTGCTGAGCAACCCAGAGCGCTGCGCACTGGTGATGACCCCAACGCGTGAGCTAGCCGCACAAGTCATGGTGCAAATTCAGGCTATGCTTGGCAAAAAGTCCAGAATTAACACCGCACTGCTCATTGGTGGCGATTCCATGTCCAAGCAGCTGCAACAAATCAGCAAAAAGCCACGCATTATTGTGGGTACACCAGGGCGCATTAACGACCACCTTAAGCGCAATGGCAGCATTTTATCAAAGGTAAATTTCCTCGTGCTGGACGAAACCGACCGCATGCTAGATATGGGCTTTAGCGTACAAATCGATGCAATCATGAAGCACATGCACCAGCAGCAACAAACGTTGTTGTTCTCTGCCACATTGCCCAAAAATATTGAGCGCATGGCAGACAAATACCTCACCAACCCTGAGCGTATTTCGGTAACCCCAACGTCTAAACCTGCCGACAACATTAAGCAAACCACGCTCAAAATGTCGCATACGGAAAAATATGAACAACTGCTACAAGCCCTACAAGAGCGTGAAGGTTCGGTAGTACTGTTCATGAAAACCAAACACAGCGCCGACCGTATGGCCACCAAGCTAGACAAAGCTGGCTTCAGCGCCCGTGCCATCCACGGTGACTTGCGCCAAAACAAGCGCGACCGTGTTGTTGCCGCCTACCGTAAGGAGTCATTCCGTGTGCTCGTCGCTACCGATATCGCCGCACGAGGGCTAGACATCCCGCACATTCGCCACGTGATTAACTACGACATGCCACAAGTGGCTGAAGATTATATTCACCGTATTGGCCGTACTGCGCGTGCTGGTGCCGAGGGTGAAGCACTAAACTTTGTTTGCCCGGCAGATGGTGCCAAGTGGGCAGCTATTCAACAAATCCTAAACCCAGATAGCAAACCCGCTAAAAAAGCGCCTGCTAAGTCAAAAGGTAAACAGGGTAAGCCAAGTAAGTTTAAGGGCAAATCAGCGACGCACAAACGCAAGGAAAAAGCTAAACCCGCAGCACAAAGCCAAGGTGGTAAACCGCCTAAAAAGAAGAGTAAGTTTAAAAAGCGTAAAGCAGCTTAGGCTATAAAAAACTTCCCTCTTCAGCTAATCCCTGATAAAAACGCGCCATTGCAATTCAGCAATAGCAAGTCGGGGCGTAGCGCAGTCTGGTAGCGCACTACTCTGGGGGAGTAGGGGTCGCAGGTTCAAATCCTGTCGCTCCGACCATTTTTGAATGCTCTCGCGGTCGGCAAAGCCGCCGCTCGGCACTAGGAAGTATCCTGGACCTCCGCCAACCCACTCGCTTTTGCGAGCTGGGGATGGCGCTTCATTACATATAATAAAAGTCGCCATCTGGCGGCTTTTTTGGTTAAACCTGTTGGTGCCAAGGTTTGAATAACAGCATAAAAAAGGAGGCCGTGAGGCCTCCTTTAGTAAGTTCAGGGTGAAGTTTTGGCTATACAGCGTGTTTAAACGCTGCCAGCTCTGGGTGGTTGGACTTTGCCGCAAAGTAAAGCCCCATCATTTGGCGTACATTCACCGCAGGGTCCATGTTGCTACCCAGATCTTTGAGCTCAGGAATCAACTCCGCATTGGTATCCGGTGAGTATCCCATACCAAACAGAATAGCACTGAGTTCCAAGCGGCTAGTGGGATGATATAAATGAATTACATCCCTATCATCCGCCATAACCCTATCACGGTAACAGTATGCCATCGAGCAGGTGAAGTTACGCTCTGCCGGCGTAAGACCACCGGTGATGATTTGCACATAACCGTAGCGACTGATATCAAACGCCTCTTTCGCCAGTCCGGCCTCCTGTTTGGCTGCTAAGCAGCTGAGGAACAGATACATATGAAGATCAGCAAGGCCGAGAAGCATGAGAGATACGGAGCGCACCATTGGCAAATCACGAGCAAAATCACTATGCTTGCACAAAGACTCCCCATCAAAATAGCTGCCATCAGCCGCTTTGTAGCTGGCGATAAGGTTAATACCATCAACGGTTTGCTGATAGGCCTCGGCCACCACTGCAAAGGCAGTATCACTGGTGGGTGAGACACTGGACGGGCTGGTGAAAATCATCACCGGGCCGCCACGAGGGTCAATTGGCTCGTATAGCTCTATATAGCCCTGGCGCTGCCAAGATCTAATGAGTTCGTTCAGGTCATAACCTTCTTTTGTGAGGGCATAAGTCATGTTTCGCTCCTTTGCGAAAATGAGAAAAAAGAAAGAATGTCCCCCTGTTTATGGGGGACAAAAAATAATTTATAAACTTTAGATAGGGCGCGTTAAGTGCCTGTGCAAGAGGGGCTACTCATGTTTTTTGGCTACTTTCGCAGCCGACTGCACCGCTATTCAGTTGGGCAATGGGCACAGCGGCCAGAGCTACTCAAACGCTTAAGCTCGGCAGCATTAATGGTATGGCCACAGTATGGGCAGTGTTGGTGGTCACCAGCTGGCTTTAGGTCGTGGTCCACGGCCACACGGTCATCAAACACATAGCAGGCGCCTTCCCACATACTTTCTTCCTCAGGCACCTCTTCCAAATATTTCAAAATACCACCTTCAAGGTGATACACATCCTCAAAACCAAGTTCCTTCATATACGCGGTGGATTTCTCGCAGCGGATACCACCGGTACAGTACATAGCCACCTTTTTCTTAGGGTCTTTAATATTTTCCTGCACCCATGTTGGCAAATCTCTAAATGTATCTGTTTCAGGGTTTACTGCGCCTTTAAACTGACCAATCTGTACTTCGTAATCATTACGCGTATCCACTGTAATCACATCTGGGTCGCTAATCAGTGCATTCCAGTCCTGTGGCTTCACATAGTGGCCAACACCTTTGTTAGGGTCCACTGGCGAGCCAAGCGGAATCGTTTCTTTCTTCAAACGTACTTTTGTTTTAGGGAACGGGTTTTCCTCACAAAAACTTTCTTTGTGCTCCATGCTTGCCAAACGCTCGTCACTGCGCAGCATAGCCAATGTGGCTTGCACACCCTCGTTTGGGCCTGCAATAGTAGCGTTAACCCCTTCTGGCGTTACCAAAATAGTGCCCGTCACACCACGCTCTTGCATGAATGTCTTCCACGGCATTTGTAGCTCCGCACAGTCAGGCAGTGCGGTGAACTTATAGAATGTTGCAACAGTAATCATGGGCGCTGTTGTGCGACTATTACGCCCTTTTGTCAAGTTTTTGGCAGCAGAGCTAATTTAAGCTCACCACCATGCCTTCTTGATCGAGTGAAAAATTAGGAATTACCACCCGCACCGCTTCACCATCTTCGTCTACCATTTCGTAGTAGCCACTCATAAAGCCACTTGGCGTTGGCAGCGATGTTAAACTATCGTACTCAAACACATCACCAGGCTCCAACACGGGCTGCTCACCAACCACACCTGGGCCTGTCACCTCTTGCACAACACCATTAGCATCCACAATTTTCCAATGGCGGTTCATTAGCTGCACGGTGCTGTTACTGTTATTCTCAATTTTAATAAAATATACCCAAGCATATTGGTGCTCGGCCGGCTCGGAATCATCGTCAGAGTAAATAGGCGTTACCGCAACGCTAATATGGTTTGTTTCAGCTTCGTAGATGTAATCGATCTGATCTTCAAAATCCATTTATACAGTTTAGTAGCAGCGTGCACCCACAAGCAAGCACAAAGCGCATCATACCCCACAAGTCTGATGTAAGACTTTTGCCAGCACACACTACACACCTAAAATACGGTTTTATTTGATAATTTTTTAAGCAAAAGCTAAATGTCAACTTTTAGTTGTGGTAGCATTCATATAGTACAGGAACACGAACGGAAGTAGGAACCCACTACCATTATGTATTTTTACATTGTCACTATGCTAGCTTGCATAATAGTCGGGTCTATGAGTTATGTTCTGTCGCGTTTTCAACAACGTAACCGCAGCCAACAAGAGCAGCTAGAAACCCTAAAGCTTAATAACAAGCAGCTCACCGAGCAAAATACAGAAACCGAACAACACTGGCGCAACAGCCTAGAATTTGCTACCGGCCTTTATGCACACCTTAACAAGCGGCTCATGTTTACACATGCCAGCCAAAATTTTGACCACCAGCTTAGTATCCCCCCATCACTGCTGCAAGGCGAGAAAATTTGGCTCCTATTTACTGCCGAGCAACGCCAGCAGCTAGAGCCTCAAGTTAAACGAGCAACCGAGTCACAAACAGCCGTTTCGTTTGATGCACATATGGAATCTCACTTTGGTACACGTACGTACAGCCTAACCCTAACGCCCGAGCTTAACGACGATAACAACATTATTGGCTATTTCCTCCACGGTATAGACCAAACCGATAGCCGCGCCCTTGCGATTCAAACCGAGCGTGCTTTTACCCGCTCTCCAGGTATTGTCATTGTTTGCCGCCCCGATGGCACAGTAATACGCCTTAACGAGCAAGCTCAAAACATGTTCAATACCTACAACATGACCCCATTTGGCCACAACTTAAGCACGGTTTTTAAAACACCAGATGCCAATAACTTGGTAAAAGATTTTATTAAAAATACGCTTGATAAAAAACAAGCAGAACAAGCACTTACACTAGAACCCGCGCCCAACACCTTCCTATACTTACAATGCTCCGCTAGCTACATACCAGAAAACCAAGAGGTATATATCTACGCACAGGATGTCACGCAACATCACACAGCACTTACTTCTCAGCGTAGCTTCCTTAAAGAAATGAACCACGATATCCGCACCCCACTGAATGGTGTGGTGGGTATGGTAAAATTATTGGAAGATACTGAGCTTAACGAACAGCAACAGCAGTATGTTAAGCAGGCGGTTCAATCAAGCGAGAACCTGCTCGACCATGTGGAAGATATCTTAGAGCTGAACTTGCTAGAGTCAGATGAACTGAAGCTAGAGCCCAAGGTATTCGAAACCACAGCGCTGTTTGATTTGCTCATCAATAAAATTGCCAACACATATAGCAACCAAGGTATAGAAGTTGCCTGCTACGCAGATAGTAACATTCCCCCCACGCTGTATGGCGATGATAAACGCATTGCCAATGCCGCCAAGCACCTTATTAAAGCCGCTGCGCCCGACCTTGCCACTATTACCAATGGCTTTGTGATGGAAGCGCAATATGAACAAAACACGCTGCAATTACGTTTTGTTTACACGGGAGACCTCAATAACTACCAACACCTAGGCCAAGAAAAACTGGATATGAAAATGGCGCACCAGCTTATACAACAGCTTGGCGCCAAGCTAAGTACATCCGCCAAAGCCAACCAAGTTACACTACAGCTGTGCCTACCTCTCGCTGCCGCCTGCTCTGTGGATGAAAACGCAACAAACATGAACAGCCAAGATCTAAGCACAGCTCTCAGCGGGCGCAATATCCTCGCCGTAGATGATCATGACTTTAACCGCCATATCTTCCTACGTATGTTGCAACGCGCTGGTGCCACGGTAACCACGGCTTACAATGCTAAAAAAGCGCGCCACATGTTAGAACAGCAGAATAAATATAACTTCGATGCCGTGATTATGGATAACCTCATGCCAGACCAAAATGGCCCAGAACTATTCACCTCGCTAAAAGAAGCTGGCATAAATTTGCCACCAACAATACTAGCCTCTTCAGCAGCACTGGCAAACGAGCAAGAGTATATTGATATGGGTTTTTCTGCCGTATTACGCAAACCAGTACTGGCCGATAAACTTTACGCCACCCTGCTATCAAACATGGCGCAAAAAGACATACCCACCAAGGTTGAAAGCAAAGCTCCACAGCCTAAGTTCAACGTACTCGTTGCTGAAGACAACACCACCAACCAACTCTTTATGGAAGCGCTCCTCAAAAAGCTAAACCACAACTTTACAATTGTAGGTAATGGTATTGAGGCCGTTAAAGCTATTCAAAACAATAGCTTTAACATTGTGCTCATGGATATCCAAATGCCCGATATGGATGGCATCACAGCTACCAAGCATATTCGTAACCTCAACGAACCAAAGGGCAGAACACCTATCATCGCCGTAACAGCACATGCCATGCAAGGTGACCGCGAGAAATACATGGCAGAAGATATGAATGACTACATCAGCAAACCTATTGACCAAAAAGAGCTGGTCAAACTACTAGAGAAATACTGTGGCACAGCTCAACCAACAGAGACTGAAAGCAAAGCCGCTAAAGCGGTTTAATAATCACCAGGTAAGAATTTTTCGCCAGTATCTAGGTGTCGTGCTTCCCACGCAATTTCAGCTGAAAGGCGACGCACAGCACGGCGCACAGCACTTACCATAGCTTGGCGATCTTCGCTGGCACTAGGGCGACGACCATCAACTGTTTTACGCTTGTAATTCGCCTCAAACACAACTGTGTCACGCTCTAGTACATTGCTATCAGCATCACGAATCACGTAATCAGCTTCCATTTCCACTGCGTAGCGACCAAAACGACCCGATACAAAACCACCTGTTTTAATAATGGTTTTCATATGTTTCAAATCAACTTCAACAGGGTAAACGATATCACGGTCAGGCGTTGGCTGTGGCCAGTCCACCTTAATTTGATGAGGGATACGCACTGAAACATCACCCAACAATTGGTCCGGTAAATATTCATAAATCACCGTGTCATCATCACGCTTTACCATGCGGTTAGCGGGTGGACGACGATCACTAAAGCGTACCAAACGCAAGGCAAAGTCCTCACGGTCAACCTTGCTCAACATTGCTTCTACGTCAAGGTCAGTAATACGGTCGCTTGTTGGGCGCTCAACAAAAGGTGCTTGGGTATCACTGTAGTAGTGCAGCAAACCATCTTCACCTTTTTGGCCACAGCCTACTAGGGCTAAACTTGTTACAAAAATCGCAGTTAGTTTTTTCATTTACTCCATCTCCCCTGCCAGCAGCGCGTGGTGCAGTTGGCGCGCCATTTGTTCGGCACACTGCTGTTGAATACGTCTCCAAATTCTAGCGTCCTCAGGGCGATACGCCAAGCCGCGATCAGCATCTCCCCCACTTTCTAAGCGACTTGCTGGGTTAAACTGTTGCCGGTCGGTCACCGTACAGTACAGCTGCTGCGCCACCACAAGTTCCTGAGTGTTAGGGAAACGCCCTTCAAAGTCAGCGCGGAAGCGGTAACTAAAGTGGCCACGGTGGTAACGTGTTTCATACTCACGCACGGTCCATGTTGCCTGCAATGTCTGCGGGCCATACAGCGTTGGCGGTAACGCACGGCTCAGCTCTTGGGCCAACCGGGGCATACGCAACGGCCACATTTCATGGCGCACACTGGTGCGTGCATCAGTTACTTTTTTAAATTGAAATGAATATGGAATCGGTGCCTCAGGCTGCGGTTTGCTGCAAGCTGCAAACAGTGTTGCAACAAGTATTAAGAGCCCAGCACGGCTGCAATTACGCGCTCGTGCCCAGAAAGATCCTTGAACGATTGTACGTCCGCCCACGCCGTTGCCTCCAAAAGTTTTTTAACATCAGTTGCTTGGGTGTAGCCTACCTCAAGTAACAGCAAGCCGCCAGCCCCTAAATGTTTTGCAGCACTCGGTATCAGCGCTCGGTACGCATCTAAACCATCAGCGCCAGCTTCCAGCGCAGTGTGTGGCTCATAATCTTTCACATCTGGCATCAGTTCGGCCATTTCAGCAGTAGTAATATATGGCGGGTTGCTCATAATCACATTCACCCCCATCGGCAACTCATCGGCCCATTTTTCACCCTTCAACAGGGTTAAACGTTCTGCCACTTGCAACTGCACCGCATTATCACCCGTTACCGCTAGGGCACCGTCACTAATATCCACACCAAAACCATAAGCGTTAGGGAACTCCGCCAAAACTGTTAGCAACAAGCAGCCGCTGCCAACACCTAAATCTGCCACAGTAAAAGCTTGGTCGCGCTGCGGCAGCAATGCTAACAAAGCCGCAATCAGCGTTTCACTATCTGGGCGTGGAATCAACGTATCTGGCGTCACCTTAAAATCTCGGCCAAAAAACGGCTGCGAACCCAAAATATATGCCATCGGTTCAAATTTTTCACGGCGCTGCAACAGTTGCTCTAGCAACTCATGCTGATCTGTGCTGATTTCGTGCTGAATTTCGGTACGTAATGCTAAGTCGTTCTGGTTTGCAGCATGGCCTACCAGTAGGCGTGCATCCAAACTAGCAGAACTAATACCCACCGCGGTAAGGCGCTGGGTGGCGTGGGCTAAAGCCTCGCCAATGTTCATTAAGCCACCTCTTCCGCCATGGCCGCCAGCATTGCCGCTTGGTCAGCCTCAGTAAGGTTTTTGGTCACTTCCATCAAGTCACCATCCATAATTTCGGCGAGATTATGCACGGTCAAATTAATCCGGTGGTCCGTCACGCGGCTCTGCGGGAAATTATAGGTACGAATCCGCTCGCTACGATCCCCGCTCCCCACCATGCTTTTACGCGCATCAGCGCGCTCTTTATCGGCTTGCTCACGCTCGTGTTGCAGCAATTTCGCAC
Organism: Pseudomonadota bacterium; assembly: GCA_030148545.1. GTDB lineage: Bacteria > Pseudomonadota > Alphaproteobacteria > UBA2136 > JASBTF01 > JASBTF01. Next base: position 334,462 of record JASBTF010000001.1, on the reverse strand, counting down.
GCATCATACTCATCGCTTTATCGCGGTTTTTATGCTGAGAACGATCATCTTGGCACTGCGTTACAATGCCTGTTGGCACGTGCGTAATCCGCACCGCACTATCGGTCGTGTTCACGTGCTGACCACCCGCGCCACTGGCACGGTAGGTATCCACCCGCAAGTCGGCTGGGTTAATATCCACATCAACTTCTTCAGCTTCTGGCAGCACAGCTACCGTCACCGCAGAGGTATGAATCCGCCCCTGACTCTCAGTTTCAGGCACGCGCTGCACACGGTGACCACCGGCTTCAAACTTCAAAACCGAATAAACATTCTCACCAGCAATGCGCAAAATAGCTTCTTTATAGCCACCCAAATCACTTTCCGAGATCTCCATCAGCTCGGCTTTCCAGCCCTTACGCTCGGCATAACGGGTGTACATGCGCAGCACATCGCCCGCAAACAACGCCGCCTCAGCACCACCAGCACCGGCCCGAATCTCCACCAACACGTTGCGGTCATCATCTTCATCTTTTGGCAATAACAAAATCTCTAGCTCACGCTCGGCCGCTTCAATTTGCTCTGGCAAACCGTCTAACTCCATGTTAGCCAGCTCTTTCATGTCCGCATCTGCATCGCTGTCGGCCAAAATCTCTTTTGCTTCATCACGACTTTGCACCAATTTCTGGTATTCCTGATAAGCCTCCACCACAGGCGCTAGTGCAGCATATTCCTTATTCAGCTTCATCAGCTGCGCGGGGTCATTGGCCAAATCTGGGTTACCCAACATGCCCTCCAGCTCCTGCCGGCGGTCTACAATTCCATCAAGTTGCTTTGTTAAACGCATAGCGTGTCTTTTAGACTATTTTTTGCACAATTGCTAGCGCAACCAATGCTGGCCCCATTTGGCTAGGCACGTTAGGCGAAAGGCTAGTAGCGCATCAGTTTGGCTCCAATCCTTTTGTAGCCATTGCTGTAGTGTATTTTGGTTAAGCAATGGCCCTGTCACAGCACTTTGTTGCCAATCAGCTGCTAATTTTTCCCGCTGCGGGTATAGCCACGCCTTAATAGGCACTGTAAAACCACGTTTTTTGCCCCACACAGGCGCATCAACTTGCTGTTGATCTAACCAGTACTTCAACAACCATTTGCCGTGCTTACCTTGTTGCTTCAAGTTGTCAGGCAGCGCAAACATGGCAGCAGCAAACTGGTTATCCAAGTACGGTACCCGGCCTTCCAACCCGTGCCACATCAAAGCTCGGTCTACTTTCATCAACAAATCATCTGGCAGCCAATTGCTAATATCCAGCAATTGATCCTGCTGTAAGCGGCTAAACCCGCTGTTGTCATAGCCATCATCCAGCGGTTCAGTTAAGTTTAATGCTTGGGTAAACAACCCAGCACGGCGACTTGCTGGCCCTGTTTTGCGCAATGGTTTACCTAGTAACTTAGCCAGCAATTTACGCCGATAGCGGCCATAACCAGCCAAAATCTCATCGCCACCTTCTCCGCTTAGCACTACGGTTACATCCTGCTTTGCGCTATTGGCTAACTCCAGCAACGGTAATGCTGCATAATCAGCCACCAAATCATCACTCGCTTGCACCCACACATCCAGCTGGCGCCAAAAATCTGCCTCGCCAAAAGTTGCTGTGCTATGCACGGTGTTAAGCTTTTGTGCCAACGCTGCCGCTGTACTTTGCTCATCCGCTACCGAATCATCAGCAAAGCCAATGGTAAACGTACGCACAGGCTCGTTCAGCGTACGGGTCATTGCCGTAACCATGGCTGAAGAGTCAATCCCACCGCTTAAAAAAGCACCATACGGCACATCCGACTGCACATGGGCATGAATACTGCTAAACAAGCGTTCTTCCAGCTGTTCTAGCGCTTCTTGCTGGCTTATATTTTGCGCTTTGCGCAATGCCGGTAAATGCCTTTGGCGTTCTACAATTTCGCCACCACGCACCACCAGCAGCTCACCCGGCAATACACGTTCAATATCCGCAAATAATGTGCAACGCCCACGGCTATACTGTCGGTTAAGCACACCTAGCAGCGCTGCTTCATTCAAGCTTTTTTGCACCCATGGTAGTGCTAATAACGCCCGTGGCTCGCTAGCAAAGGCCACCCCATATGCTGATTGGTGAATATACAGTGGCTTAATACCAAATGGGTCTCGCGCTAAATACAGTGTATCACTCGGCTGGTGGTAGGCTGCCACCGCGTACATACCTTCCACATGTTGTGGTGCAGTAGCGCCATGCTCAGCAAATAATGGAATCAACGGCTCACAGTCGGACGCTGTTTTAAATTGATAGTTTACTTTAAATTGTTGCTGCAATTTTTTGTAATTATAGATCTCACCGTTTGCAACAAGCTGCCACTCACCACCTTGGGAACTCAGCGGTTGTGCGCCGCCATTGAGGTCAATAATACTGAGCCGACTATGCGCCAACCCAACATGCTGATGGGTGTAAAACCCTTCACCATCTGGCCCACGGTGTTGCTGCGCCGTGGCCATAGCCTGTAGCTGCTGCAACTCCGCTTGCGCGCTACGTAAGCTATACCCTGCAATACCACACATAAATATCGCCTAAAACAGCCTATTGGCCGTGGTTTTCCACAACATTGCGGTAAAAATCCATATACGCTGCGGTTACCACAGGTGCGCTGTATTTGGCCAATGCCTCTGCCTTACCAGCTGTGGCAAGCGACTGCGCCAAAGTTGGATCGTCCAATAATACTTCCACACTACGTACAATGGCTTTTTCATCATCGGTTGGTATCAACAACCCGGTTTTACCATCATCAATCAGTGATTTTGGTCCATCAGTTAAGGTAGCAATAACCGGTAGCTCATGCATCATACCGTCTAGTACAGAGTTGCCCAATGGCTCATGGCGAGATGGTAATAACCATGCATCGGCAGCAGCAGCCAGCGGCGTTACACTACTCATCCACCCGGTCATTCGTACGCGATCTACCAAACCATCAGCCTCAATAGCGGCTTTTAAATTACCGCGCTGCGGGCCATCTCCAGCAATAATAAAATGCACCCGCTGCGGCAACTTACGCAATGCATATAGCGCTACATCTACACCTTTATTCTCGTGCAAACGACCTGAGATAAGCACCACAAAAGCATCTTCCGGCAGTTTGTATTGATCACGCACATGGTCACGCGCGGTTTTAAAATCAGCAGGTGGTTGCGGTGCAAAATTTGGCACATAACTCACCCGTTCAGCGGGCCAGCCGTTATCAATAATATAATCACGAATACCATGTGTATTCGCAATGAGCCAATCAATGCCTTGGTAATACTTAAGGTTATAATAACCACCCAAGCGTGCCACAGTTGGCACATTTAAATCGCGCGGCAAGGCCCCTGCAGCACGGTTCATCCACGCGGTTACCACATCTGGCTTCACGTCTTCAATTAGCTGCTTTAGCTTTGGCTTGGTTTTAAAATCGAACAAATTACCAAACCCAAACGTATGTGGCGCCATGGTAGAGCTGGTCAATTGCTCAGCCAGCCAGCTGTTTTTACGTGCTACAGGCACTAGCTTACTCTGTGTGCTGAGCTCTTGCATCAGGCGCACAAAAAAGGTTTCTGCGCCGCCGGCACGTGGGCTAGCAGCAATTTGCATCAGGGTGAGTTCTTTAGTCACTACTTTTATCTTCCTTCATAAACTTGAGTGGTAGCCATTTTACAATTTTGGAGCTCTGGTAACGGCGGTTAAATTTTCCGGTAGACCAACCCACACGCCACGCCAATAACACAACCAACACAATAACGCTCAACCACCAAATTTGCAGCACAGCCGTGCTAAGCGAGCTTGCCACCAAAAACGCCAACATACCGCACAAACCTGCTAGGCCATACACATTACCCTTGGCATAACCCCACAAACAGCGCAGTACATATAGCAATAAGGCCATTACTGCTAAAACACCTACAATGCCAAGCTCTACCAAAACCTGAACCCAAATATTATGTGGGTGCGTGACCATCATCACACCCTCTGCAGCTGGTAATAGCCGGTAATTCTGCAAGCCCACACCAAACCACGGGTGCTGCAACCATTGCTCCACGCCGTAACGCCATACATCTAAGCGCCACCAACCGTTAAGCCCCAGCTCATGCCACCAGTTGAGCGACTGGCCAACCACGTTTAAATCACGAGCAACACCAAAGCCAAGCACCGCCAGAAGGAACGTTGCAATACCAATCACCCAGTGGCGGCGGTGTAAAATAACGCCATGATAACGCCCAGCTACCAACAAAAATACTAATGTTGCCAAACACAGCGCGGCCCAACCAGCACGACCACCAGTAACAAATACTGCTGCAAAACTAATAAGCGAAATCGGCAAGGCCGCGTTACGCGCCCATGGTGTCCCTTTGCGCCATTGCGCCAATAACCACGCCCATACAAATGGCAGTAACACTGCCAATAATGGCCCTACAAAAGCCAGCCGATACGGGTCATCCGCACGGTTACCATGCAATGCATAGGCAATGTTAATGCTCGCTACATAGGCATCCAGCAACGTAAGCAGCACCACACCCATGGTGCTATAACTCAATACCGAGAGTAACAACTGCACCTGCCGTCCTGGCATTTCCCGCAATACTAAGAAAATCAGCAAACCGCCAATAAGCACATAGGCCAACTGAGTAAGCTTTTGCACCGCCAAATTAAGGTCTAGCGCTAGCCATGTGCTGGCTGCACATACTAGCAGTACCGCGCCAACAAAGTGCAGTACATTTGCATGCCACAACATGCGCAATGTTTGGCGCAAGCTGGCACCGTGCGTTGCTGCTAAACCAGCTAGCGAGCCTAAGGCAATCAGCGCATAAAACGGAGTAAAGCCTAGCAAAACACTTGGTGCAGCAAGGCCAAGACACACGGCAGCCACCCGCCACCAATGTTGATTAGGTACATTAGTCATGCTGAGCCTCCAGCGATTGTTTTACCGCACCCAAAACTTGCTCCACCGTTACATCGGTAATCAGCCGCGAGAGGTACGGTGGCTGCAAATTCACCTCCGCACGCGGGCGGTTTGGCGGGCACACAATAGTGCCACGCGCATTCAGCGGCGCGTAAAGCTTATCGTTCATGGGGCCAAAAATCGTCACGGTAGGGATTGTAGCTGCTGCAGCCATATGCGCCAAGCCACTGTCGTGCCCAATCATCATTTTTGCATTTTGCATCCAGGCATAAGCCTCGCTGAGGCTAATATTTGTCAGGTCAATGGTGCTGGCTGGCAGCGCTGCTAGCAGGTCGGTCACCATGCGTTTTTCTTTTGGTGCTGCCATAATGGCCACGCGGCAACCCTTTAGCTCCGGCAATTGACTAAGCTGCCGATGCAACTGAATAAAATTCCCCTGCGGCCAGCGCTTACCAATCCAGTTTGCGGTAGGGCCTAGCACATAATAAGGCTCTTTTGGCAGCTCTACTTGCGCCATTTTTTTAACATCTGGCGCTAGGAGCTGCTTGGCAGGGCGTGGGTCGTCCCACGGGCACAACTCAGCACATTGCAACGCTTTGTGCCCTTGCTGCACAGTGCGGTTAACCACTTTGTTTTTGCTTTTCAGCACCCAGCTCATTAACGAGCCGCGCAGGTCAAAAATGTAGTCATATTCTTCGTCCTGCAGGTCACGGTACAGCTTTTTATAATGCCCGCGCTTAGGCAGTTTTTTTAACGGAATCAACCGCCGTAGCTGCGGCAACCCAGCAAATAGCTCACTCGGCAGCGGGCCAGTTACAATATCAATCTCACACTCAGGGTAGCGATGAACAATACGTTCCAGCAGTGTAGAGCTCAAAATCGCATCGCCAATATTGGTCAGCGACAAAAACAAAATACGTGGGTGCTCTACCTGCATGCGCGCTACTTTACGCAAATTCAGTAAAATATGCTATAGAAGCTTTTATGAGCAAAACCTATCACGTGCCAAACCGTGCACTACTACGCCTAACTGGTGCCGAAAGTGCTGCCTTTCTGCAAGGTGTGTTCACTAACGATATTAACGCACTAAATATTGGTGGTAACTGTTACGCCCTGCACCTGAGTGCTCAAGGCCGCATTTTATTCGACGCGATTATTCACCGCGAGGGGGACACAAGCTTTTTGCTAGAAATACCGCGCGATACGCTAATTACCCACGCCCAGCAACTGCATGGCTACATTGTGCAAGAGCAACTGGAATTTGATGATTTATGTGAAGATTATAGCGTGTTGCACAGTACAGAAACACCCCAAAACCTACCGCAAGGCGCCATCACCTTCACCGATCCGCGCAAGCCCAATTTGGGTCATCGCATTTACTGGCCCACACAGACTGAACTACCAAAACTGGATGAGGATTACACCAGCTGGCGCATAGAAAATGCCCTGCCAGAAGGCCCGCAAGACATTACCGAAAAAATGCTCGCCGCCGAGTTTGATGCTGATTTTTTAACCGCTGTAAGCTACCAAAAAGGCTGCTACGTGGGGCAAGAGCTCACCGCTCGCATGCACTACAAAACCACGCCCAAAAAGCGGCTATATACTGTGAGTGGCGCATTTGAAGGCTTGAACGATACCCTCATCCTCAACCAAAAAGGTGCCGAGGCAGGTATTTTGCTCAGCCACAGTGGCAATACCGGTTTTGCGCTGCTACGCACGCGCTATGCCGATCAACCGTTGACCGTGAGCGGCACTACACTTAAGGTACAAAAACTGTTACACAGTAAAGATAATTAAAGATAAGCAAGAAAGAGCTCTAAAATGACCGCATCCAGTATGGAAAGTTTGGTGGCGTTGTGTAAACGCCGTGGTTTTATTTTCCAAAACAGTGAAATTTACGGCGGCCAAAAAGGCTTTTACGACTTTGGTCCGCTAGGCGTAGAGCTTAAAAACAACCTAAAAGCCGCTTGGTGGCGCGCCATGGTGTATAACCGCGATGATGTGGAAGGCTTGGATAGCTCCATTATTGGCCCGCAAGCACTGTTCGACCAAAGCGGCCACACCAGCACCTTTAACGACCCACTGGTAGAGTGTAAGGACTGCCACGCCCGCATGCGCGCCGATAAAATGGCCGACCCTACAAAGTGCGATAGCTGCGGTAGCGACAACCTCACCGAACCACGGGATTTCAACATGATGTTCCAAACCCAAGTTGGCCCAGTGGATGGTAATATTGGCTACCTGCGCCCCGAAACGGCACAGCAAATTTTTGCCAATTTTAAAAACGTGGTGGATAGCACCGCGCGCAAAATCCCCTTTGGTATTGCGCAAATGGGTAAAGCTTTCCGTAACGAAATTGTAGCGCGTAACTTTATTTTCCGTGTGCGTGAGTTTGAGCAAATGGAATTAGAGTTTTTCGTAAAGCCCGGTGAGGACGAAAAATGGCACGAGTACTGGCTGGAAGAACGCCTCAACTGGTGGGCTGAGCAAGGTATTCCACGTGATAAAATCCGCAAGCTAGATGTCCCCGCTGACGACTTGGCTCACTACGCCAAACGCACATTTGATTTGGAATATGGATTTCCTATTGGTTACGAGGAGTTAGAGGGTATTGCCAACCGCACCGACTACGACTTGGGTAACCATACCAAAGCGCAAAGCGAGCTGAATATTCAAGCTGAAGTTCACGAAAACAAACGCAGTAATGCTAAGCTAGCTGTACAAGATGAAGACAATAACTGGTTGGTTCCATTTGTTATTGAGCCTTCTGCCGGGGTGGAACGCGGGGTACTGGCCGTGCTGAACGAAGCCTACACTGAAGAACAACTAGACGACGGTAAAACCCGTACTGTGCTTAAGTTTAAGCCACATTTGGCGCCAATTAAGGCGGCGGTAATTCCGTTGGCAAAAAACAATGCTGATATTGTGGCCAAAGCGAAAGAAATTAAGCAAAAATTACAAGCACTTGGCCTAGGACGCGTGCTTTATGAAAATACTGGTAACGTAGGTAAAGCCTACCGCCGTCACGATGAAGTGGGTACCCCGCTGTGCATTACGGTGGACTTCGAAACCATTGAAAATGCTGAGGAAACTGTGACCATTCGCAACCGCGATACCATGGAGCAGCAGCGCATTGCAGTGGCTGAATTGGCGAACTATGTACGCCAATTCTACAGTGCAGCATAAGCCTGCATTTTCATTCTGCATTTCAGCACCATGCGGCACCTCGTGCCGCATTTCTGCTTTTTATGCCGACCACATCAGCATCGGCACTTGCAATATATGTATACATATCTATATTAACGGTAATACCACAACCATGATGAGCCGTAAACGAGCTCCCATGGTGGGATCTCGCTTACTGTTTTCATCCACCCAATCTACAGGAGAGTATGATGGGCATTTTTCATGTTATTGCTGACACTGATCGTTTGATGGCACAAACCATACTCACGGAACAAGATTTTCGTGATATTGCCAGCCAAACTGGCAAAACAATTCAGGTTTTGGCCAAAAAAGGGTTGGTGGCGCTGCGTTTTGCCACTGGCGCGGGTACGTTGACAACCTACAACGACACGGGGTTGGAAACTCCCAACAGTTACCAAGCAGGCGACGCTATTGTGACCCGCCTGAATACCGATGGCACTGTGGCGCGCGGGTATGAAAACCACCCGAACAGCTACATTGTGAAACGGGCTAATATCGACACACTGTTCGACCTGGTGAAAGGTAACCAGGAAGTGCGTGACGACGGCCAGTACTATGGCCTGCGCTATGTGGGCAAGAATATTGTGGAGGCCATTTCGTTCGAAAATGGGCTCAGCATCATTGCCCCGTGGGGTCAGCAGCAGAGTATTGATGGCCAAATTGGCTGGCTGTTTTACAGCCGCCTGACTGGCGAGGTCTATGGCTGCGACGAGGCTGGCAAAGCCGCCTACGAACCCTATGACGAGGCATAGCCTTGAACACACAAACGAAAGGGCCGGTGCTTGCGCACCGGCCTTTGTGCATGTGATGGCTATTGCAGCGTAAGCCAACTTGGTGGTGCGTCGGGCAGGGTTATTGGCATCGCATCCAGCTGGGTGATGATGTTGAGCAACTGCAAGCTAGTTGGTCGTGCTTGGCCTGACTCGTACGCGCGCCACTGTGGTTCGGGCACATTCAGCAGTTCTGCAACTTCTGGCACCAATAGGCCGCGACGCAAACGCGCCAATTTAAGCTGCTCACCCACATATTTGTTCAGCAAACCTTTGGCCAGACTGGCAGTTGGTGGTGTGATCATGGTTTTTACTCCCGTTTGTTATGTTATAAACAGGCCACCTAAAAGGTGGCCGGGGAGTTAAGAACCATCTAAGAGAACGGCGCAGCTTATTCCAGCTTTCACCGTGTTATATTCGCTGCCTCCCCAGCATACGGGTTGACAACACATATTATATGACCTGTGTTAGGCCACTCTTAGTGGGGTTCTTAAGCCTCGGCACAGTATTTTACTGTGCATAAGAAGCACTGTAGGGGGCATGCGGGGGGAAGTCAAAACGAAAAAAGGGCCGGTGCTTACGCACCGGCCCTTTTGATTATTTAAGCAAATTTGAGTTTTAGGCCCAATTTTGGCATCCACCGCTTTTTGGGGGGATGTCTGTAAAAATATGCCACCAAATAGAACAAAGCGGCGAGAAGCTGTAAGCTGAATACAGTAGTAAGCATCAAGCTGTTAAATGAGTTTGGCTCAGTTGTTTTTTCAATATTAATGCCAAGCCACATACTAGATGTCATCACCAATACCAACGCAAACAAATTCCCCAGCGCATGCAGCTTAGATTCTCGCGGTATGATACCATACTGCGTTAATACTATGAGCGCAACAAGCAATACGGGTAATGTGATTACATAAATGACTACATCCTGTGCAAAGCACATAATGAGCATAACAATAGCAAAAGCAAACAGTGCACACACTGGTGCCATAAAGTACTTCATGATTTGTCTCCATAAAAAAACGTAAAACAAAGTGTTGCTGTACAACTAGCGCTATTATGATGAATACGTCAATAAAAAAGCGCTGCATTTGCAGCGCTTTTAAGAGTCTCTAGCAATTATGCCTGTAGCAACTCTTTTGCGTCGACTTTTTTGTCGCTCACGGTTGCTTTTTCAAGAATCCAATCTACTACTTTCTCTTCCAGCAGTGGACCACCAAGGTTTTGGCGGTTGCGTGGCTCGTTGTAATAGGCACGTACTTGCTCACCTTGGGCACCAGCTTGTGCCACTTGCTGATCAATACTTTGCTGAATTTCTTCTTCAGTAACTTCGATCTTCTCTTGGATACCGATTTCTGCCAATAGCAAACCCAGCTTTACGCGACGCTCAGCGAGTTGACGGTATTCAGCACGAGCTTCATCTACGTTACCCAAAGCTTCAATAGGCAGGCCTTGCTGTTGTAGCTGTTGAACTTGCTGACCCCATAGTGCCGCAAACTCGCTGCTTACCAAACGCTCTGGCAGGTCAAAGTCATTCTTGTCGAGTAATTTATCAAACAAGTCTTTCTTGAGTGCGTTACGGCTTGCTTCTTCAATATCTTTGCTGATACGAGCTGTAACTTGCTCTTTCAGGCCATCAATATCCTTAGCGCCTAGCTGCTCAGCCAACTTGGTATCATCTAGCTCATCAGCACCCAATACTTCGGTTACTTTCACTTCAAAACGTGCTTTTACGCTTGCCATTTCTTTCGGGAAGTAATCATCTGGGAAGGTTACGTTGAAGCTCTTCTCTTCGCCTACACTTAGACCAACCAATGCTTCTTCAAAACCTGGGATGAGGCTCTTTTCACCCAAAGTTACTTTGTGACCGTGCAGGTGGCCACCTTCAAATGGCTCATCTTCACCTTCTTTATAACCATGGCCATCAAACACAACGCGGTCGCCCATTTCGGCAGCGCCATCTTTAGCGCTGAAAGTTTGCACCATACCGCGAATACGCTTAAGGCCTTCTTCCAGCATCTCATCGCTGGTTTCAGCAACTTGCTTATCCAGCTTTAGCTTGTCGTAGCCACTTGGTTTAATTTCTGGGAAAATATCGTAAACCAGTTGGAACGTGTAGTCAGCACCTTCGGCTGGCGCTTGTTCTGCCTTCAGCTCTGGCTGGCCAGCTGGGTTAACCTTGTGCTCAACCATTGCTTTTGGCGCAAAATTGTTCACCAAGTCTTCTTGCAGTTCGTTTAGTACTTGTTGGCCAAAACGCTGCTTCATCACATCTTGTGGGGCTTTACCCGGACGAAAACCATCAATTTTTACGTTTTTGGTCATTTGGGTCAGCTTTGCATTGAAACGCTCTTCCACATCTGCCGCTGGTACGGTGATGTGCATAATGCGGCCAAGCTTGCTCTGCTCTTCGATTTTTACCTGCATGGACTTGCTTTCTCTTACTTAATTTAAATTAATTGCACGCGCCTTATAACGCATGTGGATACTGTATGTAAACCTTTGTAGCTATGCTGCCACCGCCATTGCGTTGCTGAGCTCGGCAGGGAGCTCGCCCACAGCAAGCTTTGTACGCTCGCCAGTGCGGCGGTTTTTCCACTCCACCAAGCCATCGGCCAACTCACGCGGGCCTAAGGTGCACTGCCACGGCAGGCCAATAAGGTCCATCGTTGCAAACTTAGCGCCGGGCTTTTCAGCACGGTCGTCATGGGCATAGGTCAGGCCTTTTTCACTCAAAGCGGCAATGGTTTTTTCGGCAGCTTGTTTACAGGCTTCATCATCGGGGCGTAGGTCGATAATACCTACATGATACGGCGCCAACGCCATTGGCCAAATAATGCCGTGTTCATCGTGGTTTTGCTCAATAGCTGCGGCCACAATGCGCGACACACCAATGCCGTAGCACCCCATGTGCACGGGCTGTAGGTTACCCTCCTGCCCTTGGATTTTCACCTCCATTGGGTCGGTATAAACGGTGCCGAGGTAGAAAATATGGCCAACTTCGATACCCTTAGCTTTTTCCAGCTGGTCTTCTGCCACAGGGCAATTTTCAGCATCGTGCTTTTCTACGTTCACGGCATAATCGCCATTAGGGTCAAACAACAAATCGTCTTCACCAGTTGCAGCAAGTACATGGAACTCATTGCTGTGATCTCCACCAATAGAGCCTGAATCGGCCAGTACCATGCGGTAATCTAGCTCCAAGCGTTTAAAAATGCGGTGGTAGGCATCGCGCATGGTGGCGTAGCTTTCTAGCGCTGACTTTTTATTTTCATCAAAGCTGTAGGCGTCTTTCATCATGAACTCGCGGCCACGCATAAGGCCAAAACGTGGGCGAATTTCATCGCGGAATTTGGTTTGAATTTGGTAAACGTTTAGTGGCAGCTGTTTGTAGCTATACACATTGCGGCGGAACAAGTCGGTGACAATTTCCTCATGAGTGGGGCCAAGGCAGCTTTCATGCTCGTGGCGATCGGTAAAGCGCAGCAGCTCAGCGCCATACTTTTGCCAGCGGCCAGTTTCCTGCCATAGCTCGGCAGGTTGTACCATTGGCATCAACACCTCTTGGGCGCCGGCGCGGTTCATTTCCTCGCGGACAATATTTTCCACCTTGCGCAGCACCTGCAAGCCAAACGGTAGCCAGTTATAAACACCACTGGTAACTTGGCGAATCATCCCCGCACGCACCAACAGCTTGTGCGATACGACCTGCGCCTCGGCAGGGTCTTCCTTTAAAACAGGTAAAAATAGTTGTGAGAATTTCATAGATTTTCCTCTATTCGTCGCCCGCACCAGGCTCTTTTGAAAGCAATGCCAGCTTGCCATCTTTCTCGGCATATTCATCGGCCTCTGGCAGTGGACCTTTAGACTTAGTAATATTTGGCCATAGCGCGCTAAATTTTACGTTGATATCAGCAAATTCTTCCTCATGCGGCATCAACTCTTCATCAGATTTAATAGCTTCAATCGGGCACTCGGGCTCACACACACCGCAATCAATACACTCATCCGGGTTAATCACCAGCATGTTTTCTCCCTCGTAGAAACAATCTACCGGGCATACTTCAACACAGTCGCTATAACGGCATTTGATACACTTTTCGGTAACAACAAAGGGCATGGGTATATTCTCTTTTTTTGTTGATATATCTATCGCTACTAATGGTGGTGTAAACGCAACGGTGGCGTGGGTCAAGCATCGTTTTTAACTGTTGCTGCTGGACGATACTGCAGCAACACCCTAAACTAGCGACGATATGATGCGTCTATACACCTTTTTTGCCATTCTTACTGCGTGCTACAGCACCGCCATGGCGCAGAATGTTTCTGACACCACAGCCGCAGTACCAGAGATTGAAGGCATCACCGTACCTTCTAAAACATTGAGCGATGAACCGCCATTTAAGCGTGTTTTTATTAATGGGCGCCCTGTTGTTACCAAAAGCGAGAAGAAAACTGGCAAGGCACCTATTACCACACTACCTGCAGAGCTACGCACGCCTGGTGCGCAGGAAGCATTAAAAACCCGCAAGGATATTCAGGCTTATGCGCACACACCTGTTGAAAAAATGGGAAGTGGCAAACTGGTTTACACAGAAATGACCGACCTAAGCTGCTTGCAATGCATGCAGCTGCTGGTAGATGCCGATGGCGCCATGGCAAGCTACACAGAACATTTGCACCGTGTGCATATTAGCCTACCTATCGACGCGTACAGTGGTACCAACCTAGCCGCGTACTATGGTAAAGTGGCGCAACAGTTTGGAAAATTTTGGGAATACCGCGCTATTATTATTAATATTGAAAACCCCAACGCCGATAGCTACACACAAGCCCTACTTGATATAGGGCTTGAGCCACGTGACATCCGCAAAGCAATTTTAAAGAATAGCCGCCGTTACTACCGTGAGCTCGACGCTGATGTTGTGCTGGCACGTCGCCTAGGGCAAGAAAAACCACCAGCTCAGTTTATTAACGGCACCCCTATTGGCGGGGCATGGCTACCTTTTGATACTCTAGGCGTGTTTCTTGATTATGAACTACAGCGGCAGGTGAATTAACATGTCTACCGCTGCACTACGCGCCACCCTTAAAAGCTACCAAGACCAGCTGGCTAAAACAGTACCGGGGCAATTTCCACCTATGCCTGAGTGGCCTGAGCTCAATAAAAAGCTAGAAGCTTATGCCGTTGACCCTTACATTACCGCATTTTTCCGCGCTGTAGCGGAACAACTGCTTGAAACAGCAGACCCTTATAACCCCGTAGCAAGCTTGCCGCCGCCTACACCTACAGCACCTACTGAGTCAGCCGAAAACGCTCCTGAAGAAGATAGCGAAGCCGAAGAAGAAAATGCCGTAAAGGCTGAAACGCTGCCAGAGCCTAGCCAACCTACAGCCACAGAAGTAGCACAAGGCGCCTTTGCCAACATGCCAGAAGCTGCACAAGCACCTATTGCAATATCACCCTGTAAAGCAGCACTTAATGGTGCTGGTACCTATGTTACCGGTGCGCTGTTCTCGCTTGCTGACTTTTTTGATGAAGAGCCAGTTGACCATGTACTGGTGCAAAGTTCTACCGGTGCTGAACAAGCTTTAATTAAGCTGTGGATTCGTGAACTAAACTGGATGAGCGATAATATTGGCATGTACGGCCCACTTGGTGCTCATACCTTGCAAAAACTCACCCAAGCTATTACCGCGTTTGCTGAAGGTAAAAACAGCGATGTGACAACCATTCTTAAAGCGGCACAAGCATCGGACAAACAAAACCGTACGCTTTCCTTTCTGTTCAGCCAACTCCAGTACTACCGTGCTCGCCAAGGTAGCACAAGCGCCCTACACGAAGCCCGTGAGGAAGCCAAACGTGCCTGCGTGTACGCCGATAACTTTGATGGCAACAAATTGCTGTATTACCGTTATATGGCAGCGTTGATAGAACTACCATTTGACCCACAAAAATCATTAGAGCAGCTACGTAGCTATTACCTCATCAACCCTGAATCATTACAAAGTGATGAAGGTTTATGGGCACATGATGGCATCCACTTTAAAAGCCTCATTTTACTCAGCTTGTTTAAAGTAAACCTGCTAGAAGACTTTGAAATAAACGCCATTACTGAAATCACCCAACGTGTTGAAGGTGGCGTACCGCTCTATTTAGCTCTTTTCCGCCCTAAACTGAAAGAGCTGATTACCGCACGCGGCCCTTACCGTGAAAAATTACTAGAGCTAGAACAAGCACTGGGCACTGCGCTGCACATGTACAACCTGTATCGTAGAGAGCTAGAACCCTACCATGGCCAACATGGTCGCAGCTGGTTTGCTGAAGTACGCTTTCTCCAATTTTTTGCCACACCTGCACTGCCCAGCTTTACCGATATTTTCTTATACAGCAGCTTGGATGCACGGCGTGTTGATGCCGAGTCAGCGCCTACCGAAACCTTACGCGGCAATGGCCTTAACCGTACGTATTACTGGCACGTGTGGGCTCAATCGATCACCCCGTATGATGAACTGCGCAACAACCAAGCCTTACCTGTAATGACCGTAAAATCATGGGCCCCCTTAACTGAACTAGCCGACCAAATGCTCACCGAGCTCACCAGTGCAGAAAACGCGCTCATTGATGCAGATAAATGGAGCCAGGTAGAAGCATTGCTCCCCAGCTGGGAAATGAACCAACTGATTAGCATTGGTAACGGGTCATCCACATCTGTGGCGACTTATGCCCCTCTTTTACAGCCTTTCCAAACCTACTTTTTTACTTGGGTACGTGCAGCTGGACAGGCAAAAAAACATGCAGAGCTCATTGGTAGCTCCGCTGGCCAAGGCGCCTTTGGTAGCCCTAAACATATTTTCCTTGCCTTTAGTGGGGCTAGCGCGCTATTAACCGACCCTAACTACAACCACAAAGCCATGATTCATAAAGCTTGGCAGCAATACAAAGGCGCTGGCAGCAAAGGTGGCGGCTTTGGCGGTGGTGATGCGGTTAAGCAGTATGGTATGTTCCTATTGGTGGTGCCTATTGCAGGCCTCACATTCTTCCTGATGGTGGCTAGTGCCAATGTAGGTAGCGCTATGGCATTGTTTGGTGTTGTTCTCGCTATGCTGATTGGTGTTGGCCTGTTGCTTAGCTCCCGCAAATAATTATGACCATTATTGTTGAACATATTAGCCCTGAGCAGAGCTACCAGGATGTGGTGGCATACCAAGAACAATGTGTGGCAGATGTATTAAATGGTGGCTCACAAAAACTGCTGTTGGTAGAGCATGCACCAACCATTACCCTTGGCCGCCGTGGTGAAAATACAGATGTGCTACAAGCGGGCGATATACCTGTTATTGCGACAGATCGCGGTGGC
This sequence comes from Pseudomonadota bacterium, assembly GCA_030148545.1. GTDB lineage: Bacteria > Pseudomonadota > Alphaproteobacteria > UBA2136 > JASBTF01 > JASBTF01. Next base: position 318,192 of record JASBTF010000001.1, on the reverse strand, counting down.
CTAGCCACCTACCATGGCCCTGGGCAGCGTGTGGCCTACCCTATTATTGACCTCAACAAACATGAAAAAGACCTCCGCGCCTACGTAAAAAACCTACAACACGTTATTGTAGCCACCCTTGCTGACTTTGGCCTTAACGGCGAACTCACTGATGACATTGGTGTGTGGATTGGTGATGATAAAATTGCCGCAATGGGGGTTAAGGTACGCAAGTGGGTGACATTTCATGGCCTCGCGCTCAACGTTAACCCTGACCTGAGCCATTTTGAGCGCATTATCCCCTGTGGCATTGAAAATAAAGGCGTAACCAGCCTAAAAAAACTTGGTGTAAATTGCACCATGGCAGAGGTAGATGCCCGGCTGTGCTATCATATGAGTCAGGTGTTAGGAGAAGATTTACAGCCTGCACCATAAGAAACTGGAACAGGAATTAATAAATAACAAAAAAACATGAGCAAATTATCGCAAACTGCTGGTTCTAGCCTTTCGCCCGAGCTGTTGGCTGTGGGGGAAAAGTATAAGCTCAACAAAGTGGAAACCCGTTTTTTGGGCCCACTTTTGCTGCATTTGGAAAAACCCGGTATCCGCGAAATTGTTATTAACAAACCACAGCAAATTGGTTTTGAGCTCATGGACGGCACATGGGAGTTTGTAGAAGCGCCAGAATTGACCGAAGAACTGCTAGATGATGCCGCCCGTATGCTGGCCAACATGAGCAACCAGCTGTTTACCCCCACCCACCCTATTTTGACCTGTAAACTACCCGGTGGCCACCGTGTGCAAGTGGTAGCAGGTAAAAATGCCAAAACTAAGTTCACCATGGCTATTCGCCTTAAAAATGAGCGTCGCTTTAGTATTGATGATTACGAGATGAGCGCTGAAGACAAAGCGCTAATTATTGACTGTATTAAAACGCAAAAAACGTTATTGGTGAGCGGTGGTACCAGTACCGGTAAAACCAGTTTTTTGAATGCCATTTTGCCTTATATTCCTGACCATGAACGGCTAATTACTATGGAAGATGTTGCCGAGCTTGAGCTACCGCACGAAAACTGGACACCACTGCTGTTCACCGGATCGAACGAGGATAAAAGCGGTAAAATGATTTTGGAAGTGCTCAACGCCTGCCTGCGTATGCGCCCAGACCGTATTATTTTGGGGGAGATCCGTAAAGAAAATGCCTTTGCTTTCTGTTCTGCCATTAATACTGGACACGAAGGAAGCTTGGCCACCATTCACGCTAACTCACCAAAGCTAGCGATTGATGCGGTGCTAAACCGTGTAATGTTGAATGGTGACGTGCCAGAAAGCGCTCTGAACGCGCTAAAACGCCAATTGGTTGCCGATATTTACGGCGTGGTACAGCTAGAACGCCACGGCCCTAAAGTAACCGGCTATTTTCAGCGCTTAGCAACCGAAGATGATTTGGGGTAGATTTTTCCAGAAAAACACACCTTTAGGTTGATATTAACACTAATCTAAGCTTAATATGTTTGCACAAGTTAATGAGAATTATGAAATAATAAGTATAGTGCCTGAGAAATTAGCCGTAATAGAAAATATAGAAGCACTCAATACAACAGACGAACAAGCGTTTGTTGATTTTGAAGCTAAACAACAACAATATTTTAATGAAAAACAAGAAATAGACCGGCGTCAATTTACCGACTTAGAATTCGACCATTATCGCGGTAATTACGACCCTGAGCGATTTTATGTTTCTTCTATAATTGCCTTTATTGATGAATATGAGCTGGACTTACCTATTGATGATATTAGTGACTTTAGTAATGAAGTTTTTCCAAGTGAATTCCGTAAATTTCTAAACCAAATTCATTACTTCAGCACCCGTTTTCAACTTCGCCAACAACGCCAAGGAACTCTACCCACAGCAACGCTTATCCAATTCAATACCAATTATAAAGAACAGCTAAGCGAGAATATTGAAACAATCCGTAAAATTGTGAGGCAGCAAGTTGAAGATGTTAACAAAAAAGAAGCTATTCTAGATAAACTCAACGCCTTAGCTAAAGAAATTGATAGAGATCGCACCACAATGGATAGAGTTTTTAGCTTAACTCGGGATGTAAGCCGCAACATTGCTGAATGCGCAGAAGAGCTAGAACCAGCAATACAAAAATTTGAACGCATTATGCATGCGCTATACAATGGTAGTGAAATTATTAGTGCATTGCCTAATACAAAAAAAACAAAAGCGTTACCAAGCCCTGAAGTAAATAAAGAGTTTTCTGAGGATACACATTCTGGTAACTAAACAGGCAGGGATTGGCTCGTTACACTCGCCGCTTTCGGCCTACGGCCTCTAGTCGAACCAAGTTCACAGCACTACTACCATCCTCGTTATATAAAAAAGCGCCCCATAGGGACGTTTTTTATATAATGGCGGAGGCGCAGGGATTCGAACCCTGGAAGGGCGTTAACCCTTGCTGGTTTTCAAGACCAGTGCATTCAACCGCTCTGCCACACCTCCATATCATGTTGAGTTTAGCGCCCCCGTGGCGTTGCATATTTATGCTGTCCCAAGCTGCCGCTAGACAGTTGGTCAGCGGAGATCCAGGATACCTCCTGGCAGCAATCGGCGGCTTTGCCGACCGTGCCGCTGTGCCAAAACCGCATTCAACCACTCTGCCACACCTCCAACTAGCGGACAGGTTTTAGCGCACTTTTCGCGCACATGCAAACTCTTCATTCACAATTGTAAACATTGACACGCCTACCCAAAAACAGCGTACTATACATCATGCACATTCAGGATGACCGCCCGCTAAATATTATTGAACCTATTTGGGCGTATTTATCTCCCTTTTCCGCTCATCAAGTTAAAATTTGGGGTGAAACCTTTGCCACGGTAGAACATGCCTACCATTGGGCAAAGTTTAAACCATGTATGGAGCGTGACGAGATTAAAAACGCCAAAAGCCCGCTAGCATGTTTAGAGATTTCTCGTGAGAAACGCACAAAAAAAGAGCTTTTGGTAGAAAATTTCGATAAAAATGCAATTATGGAAGAGCTCTTTCGAGCCAAATTGACACAGCACCCAGAAGTAGCTGAAGTATTGAAATTGACAGGCAAACGCGGCCTGTTAAAAGAAATCCCCACCGACTATTACTGGGGCACTGGCCATGATGGCAGCGGTAAAAACAACATGGGAAAACTATGGATGAAGCTGCGAGATGAAATGTAAAGCATGAACAACCACTTAATACTTTGATAAATATATATTTTTGTGTTCATTACAGTTTAAAACATAAGTAACAATAATACATATATCAGTGCAAAGCTTAAGCCTTGTACAATCAGATACAACTTGAAAATACTAGTTTTTTCTTGATGGTCAGTGCCAAAACGAACAGCCCTATAAATTCCAAAAGCAATAAAAATAACCGGTATAAGTTTGGGGATATATTTTAGTATCTCAAAAATCGTGACACCTGATAAGCCGGAATAAAAAAATTCATTCCCAAGCCATTTAAATAATAATTCTAAAATTTCAACATAAAAAACATAAAGACCAAAAACCAGCCAACCTAAAGCTGAAAAAAAGTACTGCAAAATTTGTATGGTCTTACGCATATTGTTACTGACTTATAAAAAACGCATTATCACTAAGCTATCCTTGCGATATAAAGCATGAGCAGCCAGTACAAGTACATGGCAGTAAAACTCATGATTTGCCACATAAAATAATACTTCCAAAAGCCATTAACTTTTGATTTCACCCAGCCATGTCTAAAAATTCGATAAACTTTCAACAATAAAAACAAAGCTGGAATACTTAATGGAATTAAAAACCCTGAAACAAATAAAGCTATACCACCTAACTCTAAGTCATTAATATCACCACCATATACCCAATAAAGTGGGTAACTATACAATGTCACCAGCCATTCAGGCATCAAAGATGCTTCACTAAAGCTCAAAAGATAAAGAACAAACAACAATACTAAGCAGCTGCTCCAGAATAAAAAAGACCACTTAATACTTTGATATATAAAATTTTGAATAGTCATCACTTGTAACTATAGTATAATCATCCCACTACAACAAGTTGTAGTGGGATGATTTCTGTATTATTAGAATAACTTGCGTAATTTATGAGCTGGCTTTGAATTAAATACATTATTTAATAAACTGTCACCTTTACCAAACCTTTCTACCTGCTTAGCGATTTTACCAAAACCTGTATCTTGCTCTAGCTTAGGTTCATACTTTTCCACAAAGCCGCGGCGTCCGTCAGAGGTTTTAATAGTTCGTTCAAAACTATCCCTCAAACCTTCTGTTCTATGGCTAAGTCCATCACCAACAACTGGTAACTTGTTTGATGGCTCAACAGCATGAATGGTATCACCTGCGTGTTTGCCACTCACCGTATGTAGGTCATTGCCTTTGGCCAACACATGAGTCATACGGCCCTGGTTTAAACGCTCAGGGTGTTCCATATGTTCTGCAGCGCCAATACCATCGTACCCATAGCCTTTTACGCCCCAATCGCGGAATGGGCTGTTTGGCGCATAAGTATCATGCAGCGCATGTTGTGCAATGCCAGCGCCCAAGCTGTGGCCAGCCATTTCAATTTGAGTATTAGCACCAACCACATACTGGTAATCTTGTACTTGTTCACGCATCGCTTCCCACTGTTTTTTACCTCCATCATGGATATCATCAATATCTGTTAGTTTGGAATCTAAAGCTTCAGGAACATCCAGCGGCGAGAAAGCTATCACCACACGGTTTGTTTTTTTGTTACGGAATGCGGCAGCTTTACCGCCATTCTCGGTAGTTACATATCCACCATTACCAAAACGCGGGTCCAACTCCCACTCAGCAGCATTAGCTGGTAGTTCACCTGGCTGCTTTTGCGCAATGTCGGTCAGCATCAAATGCTCCAGCCCCCGCTGTGCAGTTACCCGATAGTTTGTTGATGTACTATACGTTCCTGTTTTTGGGTATTGACTCATGTTTTTCTCCTTGTTTCATGTTCAAAAAAAAACAGCCATCTGGCTGTAAATGTTGTTTTTTATGGTTTTTGTTTATTTTTGTCGGTTTTTCTCCAACGGGCGTAGGCCAAACCAAAAGGTCAGCACACCGCCAATAATGGCGTAATCCTCCGCACTGAGCGGTACTCCATGCAAACGCGCATATATGTACCACCCCATTGCAGCAAAGGTCACCAACGGCCGCACACAGCTACGCAATGTATTGCTAAACTGGTCAGCTCGGTTAAACGTGGCCATATCATGTGCGCGTGCATGCTGCACCTGCTGCACCAGTAGCTTTTGGCACTCTCTGTCCTGTGTTACATGTTGTTCAAACGCATCCATCACGCTGCTCACCACATCACGCGACACCCCAGGCACACCACGGTTACGGAACAAGCTCACCAACCCCTGCACAGCAGGTAAAACAATCGGGTTCATAGGTACTCTCCTAAAACTGTTTCTATATCAAAATTCGGGCAAGTTTTTTGGGCACTAAACGCATTATGCGGCACCACCCGCAACTGCGGAAACTGCGCTTGCAAACTACCGTGCAGCCGCTTCAACGCAGCAAACTGCGCAGGGGTAAAACTCTCTTTCCCCACCAAGCAAGTGCCAATACTGTGCGTGTTATGGCCACGGCAATGTGTACCCACTTCTTGCAGTTGCCGGCCTAGCTCAATCTCGCCATCACGCCGAATCACAAAATGGTAGCCCACATCGCGCCAGCCTCGTGCTTTGTGCCATGCCCTAATCTCACTCACATCACCATGTGCACTATCGCTACAATGAATAATATGTACGTCTATACGTCTCATGTTTGCATCCCTTTAAAAATGATCTTTATGAAAAATGCCAACCACCAAACCAATCGCCGCGCAGGTGGCACCACCAAGCCATAAAACGTCGTCCATAAAGCCTTTGTAGCGGCTCAGCTCTAGCTTTAAGCTTTTAATTTCAGCGCGCAGCTCCTGTAGCTCGCTATATATTTGTTGCATCATATCCACAACTGTTTTCTCCTTGTTTTGTATTCTTCTTGATGAATGCGGTTAAATCTGTTTACAGTAGCGGCCAATGAGCAACTCAGAACCTTACATTGCCGGCACCGCGCTAGAGCCGCAGAAGTACAACATCGTCCTCACACGTGATGGCGATGAAATTGAATTTGATTTTCCTCCCGCTACAGCGGACCTTATTAGCCGTTTTGGTTATATTAAGCCGTTTGATGACCGCTGCGCCCCGGGCCTCATTCAGGATGAGGACGAGGTTTACCAAAGCTTATCTAAAGTGCTAGGCTCTACCTACCGTGGGAACTTGGCCTATCACACCCGCAAGCAGGTGATTATTGCACTGCATAACACCGCTATTTTAGGTTACCAGCGCCAGTCCATTATCGACCCACGCATCAGTAACGAGATTGCGACATTCTGGGAAATTTACCTCGACCAACGTGTGTTCCCACAAGCGATTGACGAAGAGTGGCAAAGCTTGATGTCCACCATCATCGTTACCGAAATGGAAGACGATGACGCCGATAAAAAACTTGCCGAGGACATCAAAAACCGTCTGCTAGAACAATCTGCCGAAGATTTAGAGTCTTAAAAAAGCTGCCTAAAGGCAGATTTTAGTTAATTTTTAATTAATATTGGTACCTGTGCATCAGGCAACCATCTATATTTACTGTCAATATTATCAAACCCTCCGCCATGATACTTGCGTGAATTGGCAACTATTTCTGGGTAACCGTCATGATCTTCATCAGCCAACTCTAATATTTCATTCCAATAAGGAATATTTTCACCATCTGGTTCAAAAAACTCTAATTTTTTGGTATGAGCAAAATACCGGTACAATCCCACCCCTGCACCTGAACCACCTATTTTTTCTAAATAAAAGACTGCGCCATCAGCTGTTTCAAATGCCTGTGGCTCACCACTATGCATAATTTTATGAGGTCCATCATAGTGCCCACCATACCTACTTACCGTAAATGCACTATAACGCCACATACTTTCATCCAAACTCTCTATATCTTCAAAATGCTTTATTTCCATATCAAAGCCATCAGAAGTATGCCCTTGAGCTTGTTGTAAGAGCTTCATCGTAGGATGTTTATATAAATCGTCTGACTGAGATTTATGTACCCAATATGAGATGTTTTTAAAATCACCAGTTTTAAAATAAAATGACATTAAATGCTTACGCGCTGGTTCATAACCAGCATGGGCCAAAACTTTATCTACACCCATTGGTGTCAGCTTCACAGTAAGAGCCAAAGCTACAAATACTATCAGCAACACACACCACCACCAATATCGAACAAGTTTAATTAATTTCTGAATTTTCATACCCACCAGCTATCCATCTAGCAAATCTCTCACATCACAGTATAGTTTTTTCGTTTCATACTGCTTTACCTGTTTTAAATAATATAACGGTGTGCCCGAATAAAACTCACCACCATTTTCATTTGGCCCATAAGCAAGCGTGTAATGCGTTACCGTAACAGGTTGTGGTTCAACCATTGAACCACCTATCACACGGCTATAACGTACAACCTCCAAAACCCGACCTTTATTCAAGCTGAACTTATAAGCTGTGCTATGACAGTCAGCACCTTCATCATTGGTAAACTCATAATGAGATGAATCTCCCAAAGGTACTTCATAAAACCGCTCAGGTAGGTGTTCATCTTCCAACTGCACCATAATCAAATAACGATCAAAAGAGTGTGCATTCATATTTTCCCAACGGCTACGAATAATTAAATCTGCAGTACCATCTGCATTAATATCTACCTCATTCACACCATACGTTAACTGCAATGGCTCAGCATTTACCTGACTAGCCGAGATAGCTAAAGCCAACAGCACCAACTTTAAATAAAATTTCATACCCACACACTACCACAAAGTGTAGGCACTTCAAGGTAAAGGAAAAACTTGGCCAAGCCACTGCCCAGCCAAGTTTTCTGTATATTTAGCTTTCCAGAATACGCTGTAAATCATCCAGCATATCACTCAGGTCCATCACCAACACCTCACCTTGTAACGGTATCAGTTCTAGCCGATTTTGCGCCAAATCCACCTGCACCATTTTCAGCTCAGGCTCTAAACCTAGCTGGTTCCACGCATTGGTTGCTTCACGCTCACGCAAATCCAACAGCATCGCCACAATATTCTTCAACGCACCAGCTTGCTGGCGCACTTTATTATGGTTTTGTTGCTTTTCATCACGGTACGCCTGAGCCGCTTTTTTCCACGGCTCAAACTGCTCAACTTGCCACTGTTGCAAGCTCGGCATATTTTGCTTTTGTTCCATCATTACCACTCCTACTTACCACCTAAAACATTACCGAAACCACGGCTAATCACATTGCCACCCGCAGCACCAATAGTGCCAAAAAATGGGTTAGTGAAACTGCCAACAGCAGCGCCTAACACACCGCCCAAACCGCCACCGCTTGGTTGGCTGTAGCTATTATTGTAATAGCTCAGTACCGATGCCTGACGGCGTGCATTCTCAGCAATCACCTGGCTCTGGCCTTGTAGTGCACTTTGCATGCGTTTCGCATCGTCCAAGTTGTTCTTGCTGCGCAATGTTAAACAAGTTTTGCTGTAGCCCCAGCTGCTGCTGGCGCACATCTTCTTGCAGCAGGTCGCGCTCACGGCCAAGCTGCTCAAAAGCATCTTGGCGATCAAGCGTACGTTGCCGACGAATCGACTGCGCAGCGCTAGAGTCACCCAACCCGCGGCGTGCCAACAGCTCTTCTTCTTGCGTTTCACGACGGCGCAAATCCTCTTCCAGCAATTCGCGTCGCTCTTGCTCCCACGCATTTAACGTTTTTTGCGTACTTTCACTCGGGGTAAAATCACCGCTTGATAAACGCTGAATTTCATCCAACGCACTTTGGCGCATAGCGTTATACGCATCTTGCTCTGCTTGTTGTTCAGCTGTTAACGGAATTTGCCGCGTAATATACGTAACTGTGCCATCCTCATTTTTAACAGGCACTTGCTCCACACCACCAATTTCATCACGAATGGTCGCCGGTGGCGGTGGTGGTGGCGGCGGTGGTGCCGATTGTCTTGGTTGAAATAAAGATCCCATGATCTTGCTCCTTTATTGTATTAATTTTTATTTTTTGATTAGCAAAACGCTGCCGTGCGACCTCAGCCGTGAGCAGCAATACTGGATGCTGGCTATCGGCTGGCGTTGCAAAACGAAAACCGCCCTTAAGGGCGGCACGTAATGCAATACTGTTCTTGGTTTGAACCCACACAAACCTGAGCTTCAGCACGTCAAACAGCAGCTCTGTTAGGCACTGTAATGTCTCCTTAGTTGCCCACTTACCGCGCCATTCAGCACGACAAGCCACATCTAAAAAGGCCGACTCCTCGCGCAACCCACCAATGGCAAACACGGCCATCAGCCGACCACGACGGTACTGCCCCAGCAAAATTGCCTCAGCAAATTGCTTTGCTGCAGCCGGGTAATGTGCCGGCACATCAGGAAAATCCACCTGCACCAGTAACCGGTGCACACTCGGCCAGTCACATTTCTCAAGTTTGCGTAAATCTAATATTAGCGCTCTCCAACACCATCCAGCCGTAGGCCGAACAACTGTACCGGCCCTTCAGTAGATGTGGTCTCTAGCGCATAGCTAAACACATCAGCCACAAACTTATCCTGCACCATAGGTGGCTCTGGGTAGGCGTTATCAAACAAACCACTATCCCAGTCACTACCGTCCCAATAGTCCGATGCTTGAGTCAACGTGGCACTGTTAGCAATAGCCGTGCTGCTGTTGTAGTTTTTAAACCGCTTAAGCACCACAGCCACTGGCGCACCTTGGTCTGCCAATATCTGCACTTGTCGGTTAGCCCAACGCTTAAACGTTTTGCCAAAACGCAGCCACGGCATCCACCAACGTGTGGTAATGCTTTCGCCGTCGTCGGCATAGCTGCTTTCATCGTACTGATAAAGCTGGTCGCCCACAGCAATATATAACGTACCATTTGGTGCTGTAGTAAATGCTGATGCATCGGCAAACAAGCCATCAAACACAGCCCAACCCACGGTATTACCATTAGCTTGAAACACTAACGATTCACCAGCTGGTTTAAACCCAAACCAACCCTGCTTATCGTACTGAAATGCACGTGCCTTGCGGTAGCTGTCATCACTGCTGAGCAATGTTTGCACCGCAGTACTAATGGTTGGATCAACCTCGCTCCCCAAGTCACCTACATCTAGCTGTTCGGTTTGCAAAGTACGGCTCAATGTGCGCGCCCCAAAGCGGGTAAAAAAGCCTACATCATTAGGCATTGTTACCACCAAATCACCATGCACAGCACCTAGCGGAATGGTTTTGGTCCAGGTAAAATCACCCGTTAATGTCGGGTTACTGCCTTGCCAAATTTGGGTATGAAAGCGCCCAAAAAACACCGTCAACCCGTCCTTAACCGCCATCGCTACCAGTTCATCTTGCGCTGGGAGCTTATCGCTCAAGTTGAGTGATTGCAGTAATCCATCATCATTGCGCCATGCCGTTTCATCGTTCACACCATGGGTGTAATACACCCGCAAGCGATCCACATCGGTACTTAAGTTGGCGCTAATCGCCCCAGTACCAAAGCCCCACAAACGGTCGTGTGCCGCATATACCGCATTAAAACGCGGCGGCTGCGCCATATATTCTACCGTTGTTAAACCACCGGTCAGCACACTATCGGCAAGCGTCACAGTAATGGTACCGCTGCCACTCACCGCACTCACGGTCGATGTTACTAGCGTACCGCCTCCCAAATCAGCACGTACTTGTGTGCCAACGCTATAAAGCGCCGCATCGCTATCAATGCTAAACTGTGTCCCACTAATGTAGGTCAAGTTTGCGCCAGCATCAGTCACATACTCTTCCACCACACGCATGGTGGTACCATCCCAACTTAGTAACGGGTCCACGCCATTGCACAGCACCAAGCGCGCCGCAAAGTGGGTACTACGTACATGTGCATCAGTATCTAACCCGCTGTAAATTTGGGTCCAGCTTGGGTCGTCATGACGGTGAATTTTACCATCGTCAGTTATGGCCAACAGCTGCATAGCAGCACCCACTGGTACATAATCTAACAGCTGTACAATGCTGCCACTACCAATGGCATTACCAACTTTGCTCAAGCCATTACGCTTTAGCCCTGCCCCATCTTGCGCGGTGTACATATTGCGTATTTCACGCGCAAAATCTGGGCTCATGGTTGCCGGCGTCCGAGACGTACTCATCAACCGCGGCGGAAACGCAATGGTCATACTCTGTAATGTTGCCATTGTTCCTTACTCCACTAGTTGGTACGGCTGCACACGGCGTACTTCGCTAGGCCGAGCTGCAAGAGAGAGGCGCATACTGCGCTTTGCATCGTCCCACTTGTTCTGGAACAACACCAACTCACCTTGGTTAAAAAAGCCGCGTTCATAAACACTGCCCCACACCAAAGCACCCCATACCAAACCGTTGTGGTAGGCCACAGGTAGCTTAATACTCGCCTCAGTACCGTCGGCCAATAAATCAGCCACAACTGGCAAGTAAATCACCGTAAGCTCCACACTTGTCGCCGGGTACACCGTTAACTGGTCACCACTTACCCAGCACACCTGTGGCGCACCAGTGGCTTCCAGCGTTGGGTCGTCATCGCGCACATTTGCTTCATCACTTTCTTGCAGCATGCGGTTATTTGTAGCATCCACCACACGTACCAAGCGCTGCACACCTGTTGGCAGCGTTGCCAAACCTTGTGCATCGGTCGTTACTGTCGCACTGGTTTGCAACTGCCGGCTCAGGTATGGCTGCAACTCATCCAATGCTTCATGGTAGGCACTGTTTAGCCAACGTAAGGCTTTACCTTGCAAGCCAGTATCTGGCGTTGCTTCATCATGGCTGAGTTCTAAAATACGATCACGTAAAGCATTCACATCCATGATTCGCCCTCCTATTTTGTTATTATAAAAATAGAGAGGCCTAAATTAGACCTCTCTATACTGATGTTATGTTAAATAAATTCGCTAAGCAGCTAGCGAAAATGCGTTTTGCCGAGAACCGTCACGGAGTGTAGTTAGGCAACCCTACTCGAGTAACGGAAGCGCAGGCTAAACGCATTTGCAGTACTGCTTAGTAGAATTTAATCTGCTACCGCTGCGGTAAAGATGTTAACCACACCATGATCGATATTATTGAAAACAAGTTTCTCAATACCGCGGATTTCATCGATGGCAAAACCATTCTCATGGCCGTAGTCGTCGCTGTCTTCCTTGTAGTTGGTGCGCTTGCCCCAAGCAATTGCTACCGCTTGCGCGCCACATAGCACGTTGTGCGCTACATCAATGCTTGCAGCACCAGCACCGGCTGATACAGGCATGTCATCCACTTCAAAGATCATCACGCCATCCCATATACCTTTGTAACGCTGGCCGTGTACCAAAGCGCTCTCACCAATGGTTGCTGGCAAGTGTGTGTTTACATCCTTAAACGCTTGGTCGTTCAGCAGGTCACGCACCGCATATGGGTGAGCAAACAGCACGAAGATCTCTTCGTTACGGTTACCGTTTTTAAAGGTGAATGGACGTACCTTGCGGCCGCCTTCCATCAACGCTTTGCGCTTAGCTTTACTGATCATCTCAGTGGTTAGCTTGTCATCAGTAGCATCCACAGTAGCCAATGCTGTGCTGTGCGTGCTGTTCCAGTTGCTGTCTGCCGCACCGTATAGGTAACGTGCTTGCACACGACCAACCGATGTATCGGTCAGCGCAGTGATGATATCGTTCTTCATCTTGTCCGAAGCCCAGTCCACCAGTGCCTCACGCGCTTGGTTACGCAAGTTAAAAGCCACACGCTTTTCGCTCATCTCACCACGCAGAATCACGGCATGACGCAGGGTATCCACAGTCAGTTTTTGGTCGTAAAAAACTAGGTCTTCTTCGCTACCTTTAAGCTGAGTATCACCCGTTACACCAGAACCGCTCAACTTAGAGCGCAGCTGGATTGTAATCGCATCACCTGGTGCCTTAGTGAGCTCTTCTTTCACCTGCACCACGTTGTTGGATGAATTACCCATAAAGGTAAAAAATGGGCTACTGCCCAAATATTCGGAGAAAACCTCTTCCGACCACTGTTCTGCAGAAACACCATGTGTGTTCAAAATTGTTGCTGCCATTGTTATTATCCTTTGTTTTATTTGTTGAAAATATCCTCGAGACTAAAGCGTGCTGTACGCGCCTGCTTTGTTGCCCCGCGGCTATTGCTGGCAAGTGTAAAACGCTGGTGGTCATACGGTAGCGGCTGGTGGCTCAGCAGCGCATCGCCAGCAAAGTAAGCCACATAAACCCGTGGCGCGAACTCACTGCTCACCTCTGCCTGTGTATCGGCATAGGCCAGTTTTTTGTCAAACGTCAGCAGTTCTTGCCCATTGAGCGGCTTAACACGATAGCGCTTCTCAGTTTGCTTATACTGAACTTCCACCATCTTCAGCAGCGCGTGCTCAGCATCCACATACTGCACTTGTTCGACAGGTTGGCCAAAACGGCTCCCCTGCAAACCACCTTGCGCCAGCTGCTTGGTTGCCTGCTCCGCTGTTTTAGGGAACAGCATTTTCAGCTGCTCTTCATCCAGCCAGCGCTCACGCGCCACAAAGCGGGCATCACTCAGGTCAGCAAGGCGGCTGTGCGGGTCAAACACCACATCCAGCTCATTTTCAGCGCGGTTAAACACCTGTACGCCTTCATCAGCCTGCTGCACACCCACATCCAACCAGCCTAAGCCTGTTACCATACCCGCACGGAACACTTGGCTCAGCTCCACTGCTTGGTCGTTACGTTCTGCCACAAACAACGCCAAGTCGCTCAGGTTACGCGCTGTTTCTTCCTCCTGCGCATCACCACTACGCGAGCGGTAAATAATCCGCGTGCGTCCAGCAACTTCGCTGCCAGCAATGTTGTCCACCTTAGGGGCAATTTTGTTGATCACAATTGGCGGCTGACCATTCTGTTGCAATTTATCCTGCTCTTCCGCGGTCCATTGTTCACCATCATAAAACTGCCACGCTGTTTGCGCTTGTGTGCGCCAGTTTTGGTAAACCGAATGCTGCACTGCCGCTTCATAAAAAGCACGCACCTTTTTAAGCGGGCTTTGTTCCCGTTGTTGTTCCATATGTACTCCTTTGTTTTGTTTAACTATTTACAAACGGTCATAAAAACCGCGTAAATTCTTTTGCTCTATCCATTGCCATCCACCCCACCACGCCCCATATAAATGCCATCACCCACCCCAACGGGAACGCCCAAAGCGCCCCAACGGGGCATCTTAAGCGTTTCCCCAGTCCTAAAGGAGACTGATATGGATTTGAAATCTTCTAGTTTTGCCGATCTGGCTGCCAACATTCACATGGCGGGCAGCAATATGAGCGAGCCACCGCTGGCAATTGGTGTGATCGACCTACTGTATCACGCCAATCAACTGAAAGTTGGCACCGACTCCATCAATAAAATAGCTCTGAGCAAACTGCTGAAGCAGCACCTGCCTGAAGCTGCTCGTATTGGCGGCAATATGCTATTGCGCAATCTCAGCAGCGAGAACGATGCTGAACAGCTGCAAGCCATGAACCTGCTCGGCTTTCTCGGCGAGCAAGGCTACACTCTGTACAGGTATCCGCAGGTGTAACCTTACCCTTCCACAACGTATCAGCCCCGCATCATGTGGGGCTGTTTGCGTTTACACCGTCCAGCCATCGGTTTGTGGGCGTGGGCGGCGAGTTGTTGCGGGCTGCGTTGTCGCCAATGGCAAGCCACTCACCAATGCATAACGCGTAGCATCCATCAGGTGGTCATGCTGCTTCACAATACGGCCCTTACCATTACGCCGATAAACCCGAAACTCGCGCCACCAATCGTCCAGCTCAGCAAACACTTTAAGCTTGCCTTGCTGTAAACGCTCCAGCACCGTCATCACACCTGCTTCCACAGCGTTCTCAGCCACCGTAAGCACCAAACCTGCCTGCGCATAAAGCTCCAGCAGACTACGGCCATCAGTTTGGCCAACGCTTTGCCCTGCAGGGTCGCACACCCCGGGTATCCAGCTACCACGCTGCTGCAATAGCGCCGCATGCTCGGCTGGCGTACGCTCGCTCGCTTGGTAACAATCCGTAATGTAAACCACATCCTGCGCCTTATCCCACGCCAGCCATACTGCAGCCGTGGGGTTAGTCCAGCCAAAGTCCAACCCAAATACCCGCGGCCACTCGGCAGGAATCTCAAACCGTAGGCAACTCACCTGCGCTTCCACAACTGGGTAAACCCGGCCAGACCCCAACGCAGGCACCCCTTGCTCTCGTGCCGCAATTTCGTGCGGACGCAAACTGACACGTAGCCGGTTGCACTCTGCCTGCGCCAAATGTGGCGCATCATCCCACCCTGCACGTACAACTGCTTTGCCACTAGCGTTTTTGGCTTCAGTAAAGCTTTCCACTAACGGCGTTAACCCCATAAGCGGCGTCATTGTTAACATAATATGGCCATCAACCGTTGCCGTACGCAACACACATTCCTCATAAATGCCAATATCTGGCTCTTCATCTAGGTGCACCACATGCCGTGCTGTTCCTTGAAACTTCGGCCGACCTTGATCGAACGACTTAAACCCCAACGATGACCAACCACCGCTCACATGGCGCACTTGCAACGTATCAATTGCGCCACTCACCCCACGGCGCATGGTACGCTTGCCTAAACACCCGGCCGGAATTGTTCCCAACAGTCCACGGGCTGCATCTCCCACATAAGCTAGTTGCAAAATATCCCGCGTTGCCTCGGTCGTCACACTGGCAGCCCACGCTTGTACCGGTGCATCAAAGCGTTTACCGGCCCACCAGCTTGGGTATTGCCCAGTAAGGTGATACGCCATTTCCATCGCCCCGCAATAGGTCTTCCCCACGCGGTTACCTGCCAAAAAAAGGCGCTCACGCGCCTGCTGCCCCTGTGAATGAAAATCCAATTGGCGCTCATGCGGCTGATATGTTGGCGGTATTTTTGCCTGCAATAATTGCTGTTTATGCTTAAGCAACGCCAGTTCGCGCTGTTTAAGCGTCAGCTGGTTCATCGTACTGCTCCAAGGCACTATAAACATGCTCAAGCTCGGCTTCTACATCGGCCAAGCTTTGTGGTAGTTCCTGTTCACGCTGCATTTTCTCCTGCACCAATTGCTGGCGCTCTTGCTGCTCTTGCCAACGGCTATATACCAACTTTGCCGCACTCACATCGCCCTGTTTAGCTTTATCTAAAATAGCTTGGTCCACCTCTTTCAATGCCTGGCACACAATATCCATGCGGCGTTTACGAATTTCCTCCCACACCTCTGGCGTTAAATAGTTATAAAATGTGCGCGTACTTACCCCCACTTTTTCCGATAATTCCTTTTGCGATAACCCATCATTTTGTGGATCCGTCATTACCTCAATCACTTGCGCACGCAACGCTGCATGCATACGTGCACCGGCCATAGTATAACCCAGCTGTGGCTTCTTGCTCATCAGCATCTCCTTTCTTATTCATGGTTGTTATGTTTGTAAGTCGCTATAAAAAAACCGCCCAAACAGACGGTGGCTTAAATGACTATAAATTTCTTGAGAATGGGTACAGCTACACCGCCCTCAACACTAGCTATCTTGCGGTATAGCAAGTGACACGCGCAAGAACTTTATTTAAATGTCATTAAATATCAATGTAATAAAAATTGACATTAAAGTATTTACTGAAGCCCAAGCCCTTGGAAAATACTCTTCACGCTATTCTCCAACTCTTGCTCTAGCTGCTTGGTATCAATGTTCAACTGTGTGGGGGAAGCCTGCTCGCCACCCTGTAATTGTTGGCCAAGTAACGCCCCTAAACCAGCACCAACCGGGCCACCTACCAAAGCACCAACACCTGCACCCACATTAGTACTGTTCACAGCCTGCGGCACAACCGAAGGCTTGTTAAGCGAGCCACGTACCGCAACCGGTACACGCACCGCACCACCCGCCAAATCGGGTGTAAAGGTATGGTTAATAGTCCAGTTAGCAACATCAACTTTACCGTCACCAGTTAGCATAAAGTTTGGCGTATCCAAGCTGAGCGCTTCACTACGCGCCACGCCATTTTCAATAGCGTATTGCACAACCATACTACGAATAGCCATATCACCACCCGCAACAGCTTTTTTGCTAGAGAACCATTCCAGCAGACCCAAAACCGACGTTTGTGGCAAGCGCCCACCATTGGCTGAAAGGTCAATTTTACCATCTAAGCTACGCGCCCAAGCAGCAGTACTTGGCCCATTAAAGGACATATCTACAGTACCTTGCAGCGGTACACTGGCACGTTTACCTGCCTCACCCATCACGCCCATCACATCAAAATCTTTAGCTGTAATAGTTGCGCCACCATTGCGGTTACCAGTCAGCCCAATTTTAGCGCTAATATCCAGCGCACCACCAGCGCGGCTTGTCAGCTCAACACCTTTTAGCTCTACACGCTGGTCATCCAGCACCAGCTGGCCTTTCATTGCCTTAAATGGCAACGCACCACACCGCACATCGCTTAGTTCAAAACCCATATCACCTTGAATCAGCTGCACAAAGCTAAAGTCCAATGGCGCCTCGCTCCATGGTGTTTTTGGCTTAGATTTACCACCAGCCCCACCACGGCCAGAACCGCCTTTAGCCCCACTGCCTGATGCACCACAAACACCCATTTTTTCCAAATCTAGGCGTGCGCTTTGTAATGCACCATCTAGCTTGTATGGCAAAGCACCTGTCGTCAGGTTTAGCTTACCGCGCAAATCACCAAAGCTGCTGCTATTCAGTGCAAAGCTATTCACCATCAAGCTCTTTGCTTTTTGCTCAATATCTGCCTGGAAATTAAATGGCAACGCACCAGCTTGTAGCGGCAAATGCGGTTGGAAGCGCTTCAGCAATGGCAGAATATCAGCACTTTCTGCGGTTAAACTTCCGCTAAACTGTGGTGAGTTTGGCAACCCACGCACCACACCTTTGGCACTGGCACGCACACTTGGCGCAATAAGCTGCACACTCAGCGGCATGCGGCGTGCTTCTGCCAAGTTAAAGTCAGCTGTTAAACTCAGTGGTAAACGATCCACCAAGCCATTAATGGTAAGCTGTGCGGCACCTGCGCCTTGCTGCGCCAAATTAACCTGAAATTCAGTAAGTTCCTGCAACTGCCCTGTTGTGCGGTCCTCCATGCGCAATGCGGCATCGCTCACACGCAGCTGTGGTACCAGTGCTAGCAAGCCAGCCACATCGGCCTGCCCACCGCTGGAGCGACCTTTACGTGGTGGCTGCCAGTTAGCACGACCATCTTGCTGCACCAGCAAATCAACTTTTGGTGCCTCTACAACCACACTTTTCAACAACGGGCCCTGCTGCAATAAACCACGCAAGTTACCCAACACACTTACACTTTTAACTGTAAGCAGTGGCGTTTCATCGTTTAAATAATCCGCAATTACAATGTCGGTCGCTTGCACGCTCAGCTCTGGCCACAGGCGAATTTCCAGCTTCTCGCCAAAGCTAATATCTAGCCCGCTTTTGTCTTTTACAAAGTCACTTACCAGCTGGCGTTGGTCGGCATTATGCACGTAATAAATCATCCCCGCGCCAGCAGCAATTGCCAGCACCAACAACAGTGCAATAATTCCAAAAACCCAACCAAAAATGCGTAACATGGTGTTCTTTCTCTTCTTCAAAAATTGTGTAATGAATGTATCACTCAGCGAGTTTTTGCAAAAGAGTATTCCACCCCTGTGCCTCTAAAAACTCTGCAAACACATCTGGCAGTTCAGCCTGCAAGCTCATTGGCTCGTCCTGTTCTGGTAGCATAAAGTTAATTGCTCGCGCATGCAGCAACATGTGCCCATCGGCTTGTGCTGTTGCGCCATATTTAGCATCGCCCACAATGGGGTTACCAATGCTACCCATATGCGCCCGCAATTGGTGGGTACGACCAGTTTTAGGGTGCAATTCTACCCAACTAAAGCCTTTATTTTGCGCCAACACGGTATAAGCCGTTTCAGCGCGCTGGCCACGTGGGTCCACCACCATTTTTTGCTGCCCTGGCGCCCCTTGCTTGGCCAAGTTCGTCCCAATAATGCCCTGCTGCTTACGCACCTTACCCTGCACAATGGCCCAATAAGTTTTGTGCACCTCGCGCTCAGCAAACAAATTTGTCAGCTCTTTAGCTTGCTTAGCACCGTTGGCCAGCACCAGCACACCAGATGTATCCTTATCCAACCGATGCGCCAGTTTCCACGCATCATCAGGCCACACGGCACGCACAATGCGGTCAATACTCTTGTGTTGCTTACTGCCTGCCTGTGTGGGCACACCACCCGGCTTATTGAGCGCTAATAATTTTTTATCCTGATAAATCACCCGCTGGCGCCATTGCTCTTGCTCAGCATCGTTCACACGTACTTGCGCTGGCTGTTGCATAGCCGCTAGCGCCTGTGGTGGCAGGCGCAGCTGCTGGCCTTCAGCAACTTTTTCGTTACCCTTCACCCGCTTGCCATCCAGCCTAATTTGCCCGGTGCGACACAGCTTACTCACTTCCCCAAAGGAAAGCGCAGGCACCAATGCCTGTACCACTTTATCTAGCCGACGTCCCTCATGCTCACTCGTAATATTAATCATTACCATCCCCATACCGAAGATTGAGCGTTTTGGCCAGCATCTTCACCTACTGTGTCATCACCGTGCAAAAAATCAATCACCCGCGGCCAAAAATTTTCGTGCTCCAACATCGGGAAGTGCCCACAACGCAAAACCGGCCAATACCGTGCATGTGGAATACTCTGCGCCAAGCCGTGACCACTCTGTTCGGTTACTAAAATATCGTCCTTACCGTGCACCACCAGCGTTGGCATGGTGAGCTGCTGCACCCACGCCATGCTGGCAAATTGCCCGCCCGCAGCCAAATGCTTAGCCGTAACCCGCTTACCCGGCCAGTACAGGTTGCGTGCGTTGATATACGCCGCATAAGCTGGCTCATGGTTTGTGTAAAAATCTTCATGGAAAAACACCTTCAACCCTTCATACGGGTCTTTCAGTACTTCCATTTCTTGCTGCCAAAAATCCTGGCCCAAGTGCGTCACCATTTGCGAGATATCACGCGTAGTATCCGGCTGCCCGCGCGATGTACTCACCAACACCAGGCGCTTTACGCGGTCACCAAGTTCGCGCGCTACTAATTGGGCCACATACCCTCCCATAGAATGCCCTACCACCATCAGCGGCACATCGTGGCCAATGTCTTTCTCCACCGCTGCCAGTAACAAATCTACAATTTTGTTTATGCTCAATACCATGGGGCATACCGTGCCATCCACACCTGGGTTGTTAAACGCCCACACATTAAATTGCGGCAACAAATACGGCAGCCCGTTCAGCCAAAACCACGCCCCACAGTTTACACCCGGTAGCAACAGCACGTGCGGCGCATCCTTACGCCCTTCATGAAAAACCAACCACTCTCCACTCATACCTGTCGTTCCTTACGCAATTTGTTGAAATACGCTAAGCGCTTATGCATGTCGCGCTCAAAACCACGTTCTACCGGCTGGTAATACTCTGGCCGCGTCTCTAGCTCTTCAGGGAAGTAATCTTGCCCCGAAAACCCGTCCGGTGCCTCATGGTCATAGGCATAACCATCGCCATAGCCTTCATCCTTCATCAGCTGTGTGGGCGCATTTAAAATGTGTTTAGGTGGCGCTAGCTGAGTCGTTTGCTTAGCCTGCTTCAGCGCCTGTTTATACGCGCTATACACTGCATTGCTTTTAGGTGCTAAGGCCAAATATACTACCACCTCTGCCAGTACCAGCTCTCCTTCGGGTGAACCTTGCTGCAAAAACGCCTGCTGCCCTGCCATGGCTAACGGCAACGCTTGTGGGTCGGCTAGGCCAATGTCCTCTGTTGCCATGCGCGTCAACCGGCGCGCAATATATAGCGGGTCCTCACCCCCTTCCAACATGCGGCACATCCAGTACAGCGCTGCATCTGGGTCGCTACCACGCACACTTTTATGCAAGGCCGATATTAAATTATAATGCTGGTCTCCCGCTTGGTCGTACGTTGCGGCACGGCGCTGCACCAGCTCTGCCAAGGCATCTTTATCTAAAGGTTGTTTAGGGTTTGCCGCAGCAATAGCTTCCACCAAGTTCAGCAAACAGCGCGCATCTCCCGCCGCCCACTGCACCAATAAACCACGTGCCTCTTCTGTTAGCGGTAAGGCACCTACTTTTTCCTCAGCTTGTATTACCACCTGCGCCAAGTCTTCCGCGCTTAACATGTTCAGCACCAGCACCCGCGCCCGTGAAAGCAGCGCATTATTCAACGCAAAACTAGGATTTTCAGTAGTGGCACCCAGTAAAATCAACAACCCGCTTTCCACATGCGGTAACAAAACATCCTGCTGAGCTTTATTAAAACGATGAATCTCGTCCGCAAACAACACCGTACGCCCGCTATAAGTTTGTGCTTGCTGCACGGCATTTTTAATATCCGCCACACCCGCTGCCACAGCGCTTAGGGTAACCAACTGTGCCTCCAGCCCGTTGGCATAAAGACGGGCTAATGTGGTTTTGCCAGTGCCTGGCGGCCCCCAAAAAATGAACGAACTCCCCACACCACTGTGCAAGCTTTGGCTGAGCACACCCTGCGCACCAGTTAGGTGCTCCTGCCCAATGACCTGTTCTAATGTTTGTGGACGCAACTGCTCAGCCAGTGGCACATGCTCTGGCGCAACGGCAGTTGCAGCAAATAAATCCATGTCTATTGCAACACCAGGCGGAACACGCGCCCACCGCGGCTATAGCTCATTTCCCACTTGCGTGGGCGCCCTTGCAATGCTGCCTCTACATCGGCCAAGGTGTTAATCGCGCGGCCGTTAATCTCGCGCAGTACATCACCACGGCGTAGGTTGAGCCCAAAAAACGCCGTACGCACAGGGCGCTCCATAACCACAACGCCAGTACGGCCCAGCGCTTCCTGCAATTCATGGTTCAACGCAGGCGAAAGCTGCTCCACCACATATCCGGTCAGCGGTTGGTCACCCTCTAAATGCAATTGGTCAGCTGCGCGGCGTTCGGGTAACGTTTCCAAAAACACAGTTAGGTCACGTTCACGGCCTTCACGCCAAATGCGCATATCCACCGGCTGGTTCAGCGGCGCGGTTAAAATATGTGCGTTCAAGCTACGCAAATCCGTTACCGGGCGGCGGTTAAGGGTTTTAATAATATCACCTACCTTTAAGCCACTGCGCATGGCAGGGCTATCCTGCACCAGCTCATTCACCAACACCCCTTGCGGTGTTTGCAAACCAAGGCGATTCGCTAATGCACTGGTTAAATTTTGGCCACTGGCACCAAACCAAGGGCGGCTCACCTTACCCGTAGTGGTTACGCTGTTAAGCACCATTTGCACGGCATTAGCCGGTGTGGCAAAGCCAATGCCGTGGCTACCGCCATTGCGCGTAAAAATCGCCGTGTTAATACCAATCACTGCCCCGGTAGAATCAATCAGCGGCCCACCGCTGTTACCCGGGTTAATTGCCGCATCAGTCTGAATAAAATTCTCATAATGGCTCACACCCACATTGGTGCGCCCCACGGCCGATACAATACCCATGCTCACACTTTGCCCCACACCAAAGGGGTTACCCATCGCCAGCACCACATCGCCTACTTCCAGCGCGTCGCTATCGCCAAACTGAGTATATGGCACCGCCTCGCCCTGCGGCACGTTTACCCGCAATACGGCAATGTCCAAGTTTGGTTCTGCATCTAAAAACTGAGCTTCCAGTTCACGCCCATCGCTAAACTGTACCCACACACGCTGCGCCCCTTCCACCACGTGGTAGTTGGTTACCATGTAACCTTCTGGGCTCACAATAACACCGCTCCCCAAGCTGCGCTCCACACGCTCACGCATTGGCGCGGGGGTAAACGCATCATCAAAAAACATCTGGTAAAACGGGTCTTCCATAAACAAGCCAAAGCCACCGCCCACAACACGCTTCTCGGTAAAAATGTTCACCACCGCTGGCGCTGTTTGGTGCACTGCATCCTTATAGCTCACGCGCAGCGCCATACCATCACGCGGGCCTTGTACCTCGGCTGTTATCATCGTCATCATCAATAAAAAGAAAGCAATAAAACGCATAGCCAACACCTTACTATTCCACCGCTGTAAATTAAAGCGTTAAAGCTGTTTACATAAACCGTAACTGAATGGTATCAATTACGCATGAGCACCGAAGAAACGCTAACAATCCGCACCGAAGCCACCCCCAACCCCAACAGCCTAAAATATGTTGTTGGTAAAACATTAGTACCGGGCGGCAGCGCTAATTTTCCTAAGCCCGAAACCGCACACCGCTCCCCCATGGCACAAGCACTGTTTGCCGTACCGGGTGTAATTGGCGTGTTCATCGGCGCAGATTTCTTCACCATCACCCGTGAGGAAGGCATCAGCTGGGAAGAAGTAAACACCGAGCTTGCCCCCGCCTTGGAAAAATTCTTTGAATCAGGCCAACCCGTGCTGACCGGTAAAGCCCCCGCGCCTGATAAGGAAATCGGCGCCGATACCGCCGACCCAGAATTGGTCGATAAAATTAAAGACCTGCTCGACACCCAAATTCGCCCTGCTGTAGCGCAAGACGGTGGCGACATTATTTACCGCGGTTACGAGGAAGGCATTGTGTACCTAGAAATGCATGGCGCCTGCGCTGGCTGCCCAAGCAGCAGCGTCACACTGCAAAATGGTATCGAGACTCTGCTCAAGCACAACCTCCCTAACGATGTGCAGGAAGTCCGCGCGGTTTAAATACGCTTACGGTAAGCAATAAACCCAAGTACATTAGACCTATCGGGGCACATACCTGCATCCATCATATCTTCATAGCTTATGGCACGTTCCGCTATTTCAGGTGGGCCAGAGTCTTGCGCATAAAAATGCTTTTCATCATAAGCATATACCAAAATGGCATGGCCAACGTACCCTTCACGCTTATTCAGACGCCGTGAATTTAATGACACATGCAAAAGATAGCCATCATCCAAAGCCTGTTTGATATCCTCAACTGTAGGTAATCGCAAAAACTCTTCGTGCTTGCCTTCGTAACTCAGCAATTTTTTGGTAATAGCAACAGCATTTTCCATATCAGAGTTTTCAATACTCCACGCAGCAGCCTCTTCACCCATAAACTCTATCAAATAACCTTCAGGGTCTTTTACAAATGCAGCATCATCATAAGTGATCATACTTCTGAGCTCATAACCACGCTCAATTATATTAACCATAGCGTGTTGTGGCCATGTGGCTAACCCTTCACGCTTATTGCAAAAATCGTAAAGTTCTTGCCAGCTCCACGTAGTTTCTGGCTCAAAATACTCTAACACGCCACGCAGCATGCATTGAAAGCAACTAATACCATCGGGGTTTTTGTAAAAAGGCGGAATGCGCTTAGGCATTACTTAATCAGGTAAATATTCAGCGTATTCGCTTCTGCGTCGCCGCGTACTTCTTCAATCAGAATACCGCGTTTCAGGCTTTGTTCCAAAATATCCACCAAAACTTCCAAACGGCGAATACTCACTTCACGTCCCTCAGCCGGCAATTGTACCTGAAAGTGGCTAAAACCTTCCACACGAGCACGCTGAATCAGCGCACGCAGTGGCTCATTATCTTCCTGTGCTACCCATTTATTTTCAGCTTGATACACCAGCGACAGTGGCGCTGCACCACGCGGTGCGTCCTGCGCCATAAGTGGCAACGCACAAGCAGCAAAAATCGCAAATAGTAACTTCTTCATCGGCTTACAGCTCCAGTTGTGGCAGTTGGTTGGCATTAAAGTTTTCACCAAACACCAAGCGTAATGCAGGAATATTGTACGTCACCTTAGCTTGCTCAGCAAGGTTTTGCACCATCAGCTGGTACGCTTCTTCTTTTAAACCATCTGTGTAAGCAACTTGTGCTTGGCTGTGGTCTTCTGTTGTTAATGTTGCATCATGCAGCTGCGTTACCCGTACAATACGCACCACATCCTCACGCAGTACAGGCTGCGCCAAAACATGGTTTTGTGGCAGTGTGCGCAAGTCCGCAGCATTGGCATTACCAATCAGGCTTGCAAGTTCATTATTTTCAGCCGCCGTATTGGTAAAATATTGCACCGTACCATTATACTGCTTGGCCAGCTGGTTAAACGTTACCGCATTACGCGCCGTGGTTACCAACGTTTGCCCCAGCGTACGTAGCTGCTGCACTTGGCTTTGCTGCGTCATCATGTCAACAATTTCACTCTGAACCTCTTCCAATGGGCGTACCTGTGGCTCGTTATAAGCCGCCAGTTCCACATAACCACTACGGTTATCACCCCAGCTTAATAGAGGGCTTGGCTGGCCAACAGCTAGGCCTTGTAGTGTTTGGCGCGCACTTTGTGGCAAAGTTTCTGTAATCACATCTGCACCCACGTTAGTCATGGTAGTTGCGCTTAATGCCAGCGCTGCAGCTACATCGGTCAAACTTTCGCCACCTGCTAACCGGTCATCTAGTTCAGTTTGCTGGTCAATCGTTGTTTCAGGTGTTAGCTCCACCATCAGCACATCCCATGTTGGCTGAGTGAGGAAATACTGCTGGTTCTGCGCATAAAAATCAGCAATAGCTTCATCATTTGGTGCTTCAGGCGCTGGCAACGTGCTGGCTTGTACACTCAGTACTTCCACATCAAATTGGCGTTTAGCTTGCTGCATCAAGCGCTCCAAACCAGCATTGGCGCTGTATGGCGCCGTACGGTCAAACAAACTGTTAAAGTCTTGTGCGGTAATATCGCCGCGCAGCTCACTCTCAAACTGAGCAATATCGTAGCCGGCAGTTTGCAGTGTTTGCTTGTAGCGCATCGCATCAAAGCTACCACTTACCTGAAAAGCAGGCGTACTAGCCAATGCTTGGCGTAAACGCTCGTCACTTGCGGTAAAGCCCATGCTGTTTGCATTGCTGGTAATCAGTGCGTCACGCAGCAAATCTACCACCACACGTGCCGGCAGCTGCAACTGTGTTGCCATTTCTGCGGTAATGGGCTGGCCCAACTGCTGCTCCAACGCCTCACGCGTGTTACGTTGCAAGCGGTCCACCTCAGTCAACGAAATTTCCTGGTCATTCACCTTAATAGCAGCACGGCCTGCCCCACCCACAAAGTAATCACCCACGCCCCATGTAATAAAGGCTAATACCAAAACCAACAGCAGTACTTTCACCGGTGTAGACTGCGCACCGTTACGAATTGCATCAAACATGGCGGGTACTATACGAACGAACATTCATAAACGCAAGACCCAGCTGGCATAGCCACCCTAAATAAGCACCATCATCCCTACCATACATCTCATCATCCGAATTTAGTACCGTCATCCCAGCGCAGGCTGGGATCTATTCAGCTCACCGCACAAAGTTAGCTTTTATCGCACCTACCACACACACCAACATTGTATTCACTAATCAACCCCAGCTTGACACGGATACGAAATTACCGCATACACGCCATATGGAATCTATTTTGCTCTTGGTGAATATTGTGGTGGCCGTACTATTGGTTATCACTGTACTGCTACAACGTTCAGAAAGTGGTATGGGCGCAGGCCTAGGCGGTGGCCCAGCCACAGCCGATGCAGGCCAAACCGCACAAAAACCACTGGTTAAAGCAACCAGCATTTTGGGTGCTATTTTCTTGGCGAACATTGTGCTCATTGGCATGCTCAACAGCCGCGGTACCGAAACCACCTCCGTGGTAGACACCGCCCCACAGGCCGAAGCACCGCTCGTACCAAGCATCCCCGCTCCGCTGGAAACTCAAGAGTAATCTCCACCCTCTTTTCGCCCAAACCTCGTCATTGCGAGGCCGCAGGCCGTGGCAATCCATCGACATACCCATTATCTCACATAGATTGCTTCGCTATGCTCGCAATGACGAGGTATAAGGCAGCAAAAATACGACTCGCTTGCACCATTATCATACCTTTGCTATATCTACTCTGGCCCGCTCAAGATGTTGGCCGTAACAGGTAATAGAAAGAGGTCCGGCATGAATCCTTCCCCCAAGCGTCAGCAACGTCAGCGTAAAACACACTACATTTTTGTAACTGGCGGGGTTATGTCATCGTTAGGGAAAGGCCTTACCGCAGCTTGCTTAGGCACCTTGCTCCAAGCCCGTGGCTTTAGCGTACGCATGCAAAAGCTCGACCCCTACTTAAATATCGACCCCGGCACCATGAGCCCGTTCCAACACGGTGAGGTGTACGTTACCGACGATGGCGCCGAAACCGACCTAGATCTTGGCCACTACGAGCGCTTTACCGGTGTTTCCACCACACAGGAAAGCAACTTCACCACCGGCCAAATCTACCAAGAAGTTATTAATAAAGAACGCCGCGGCGACTATTTGGGCGCTACGGTACAAGTAGTCCCCCACGTTACCGACCAAATTAAAAGCAAAATCCTGCTCAACGAAGGCAAAACCGATTTTGCACTGGTAGAAATTGGCGGCACCGTGGGCGATATTGAATCCCCCGCATTTTTTGAAGCTATTCGCCAATTTGCGCACGAAGTGGGCCGCGACCGCGTGCTGTATATGCACCTTACCCACTTGCCCTACTTGGCCACAGCGGGCGAGCTCAAAACCAAGCCAACCCAACACTCTGTTAAACAAATGCTGGGCCTGGGTATTCAGCCCGATGTACTGGTGTGCCGCTCTGACCGCCCTATTCCACGTGCCGAGCTCGACAAAATTGCCCTATTCACCAATGTGCCAGCAGGCCACGTTGTTAGCTGCCCCGATAGCGATACCATTTACCGCGTACCACTCACCCTGCACGAAAACGGCTTGGACCAAGCCGTGCTCGACCACTTCCGCCTTGGCGGCGTGGCACCAAACCTTAAGGACTGGCAAAAGTTCTCCGAGATTTATGTAAACCCACCACGCACCGCCAAAATTGCCATGGTTGGTAAGTACACCCAGCTTTCCGATGCCTATAAATCGCTCAATGAGGCTCTTATTCACGGTGGCCTCGCACAAGAAAGCGGCGTGAATATTGAATTTGTAGATGCTGAAGTGGTAGAAACCGCATCTGAAGAAAAACTAAACGAAATTTTTGCCGATGTTGGCGGTATTCTCGTACCCGGCGGCTTTGGCGTACGTGGTACCGAGGGTAAAGTTCGTGCCGTGCAATATGCCCGTGAGCACAAAGTACCGTACTTTGGCATTTGCCTGGGCATGCAGCTGGCTGTGGTGGAATTTGCACGCAACGTTGCCGGCTTGAAAGATGCTGGCTCAACCGAATTTGCCGCCGAACTAGGCGACCCTAAACAAGCCGTTATTGGCCTAATGACCGAATGGCAAAAAGGCACTGGCAAAGAAACGCGCGATAACAGCAGCGACCTAGGCGGCACCATGCGCCTTGGCGCCTACCCTTGTGCTTTGGTGGCCAATACCCGTGCTGCAAAACTGTACGACGCTAAGGAAATCAGTGAACGTCACCGCCACCGTTACGAATTTAACCCCAAATATAAAGAAACACTGATAAACGCAGGCCTTACCTTCAGCGGTTGGTCACCCGATGGTGAATTGGCAGAAATTGTAGAAATTGCCGACCACCCTTGGTTTGTTGCCGTGCAATATCACCCTGAGTTCAACAGCCGCCCACAGGCACCGCACCCGCTGTTCCAAGGCTTTATTCGTGCTGCTCTTGCCCGCCAAATGGCCGTAAGCAGCCACACTAAAAACAAAAAAGCTGCATAGACATGTACTGCATTGTGCTAACAACCGCCCCCAACCGTGAAGAGGCAGAGCAGCTCGCCACCGCGTTGTTACAGGATAAATTGGCTGCTTGCATCCAGCTTATTCCTATTGAAAGCTTTTATACTTGGGAAGGCAAAACAGCCCACGAACCCGAAATACAGCTCATGATTAAAGCAAAACAGGCTGATTACAGCGCTATTGAATCTAAAATTCAGCATTTACATAGCTATGATGTGCCCGAGATTATTCAACTCCCCATACAAACCGGGAGCCAAAGCTATCTCAATTGGATCAACGACGTCACATAATAAGAAAAGCCGCCCCAAAGGGCGGTTTTTTTGTAAGTAAGGCTCTGCCTATGCAGCAAAACGCTGTTGTACAAAGTTTGTTACAAAAGCGTCGCTACCTTGGCGAATCATCGTGCTTTCACCAAGCTGAGCAACAGGGTCACGCTGCTCAATACCAAATTTTTCCATCAGTACGTCTTGCACAGCATTATACAAATCAACATGTGCCTTCAGCTCTGGAGAAACATTTTCACTCGTCATGTGCGGTGTTACCGTAATGTCCGCCATACCACAGAACATTTCTAGCTCTTGGTCAAACTGGTCTAGCAAACCTTCTGCATCGTTTGCAGTACACACAAACAAGTCTGCCATAGCGCAGTAATCTTGCGAGGTGCTCAATGTAAGTGGCGTAATGCGGCTCATCACATTATGCAGCCAGCCTGCGCGAAAAGCAGCGCCCAAGCGCTTTAGCTTCGCCAAATCTAAATTCCAACGGTTCATCGCCGCTGCGTCATATCCAACGCCAGCAGCAACATTACGGCAGTAATCAGCAAGTGTTTGTGTCATTAATCTATCTCCTTATACCACCCACATCCTGTGGATAACTTTATAATGGGGTGCCACGAGCTGCTTTACAAGCACCTAAGTGTGCAGCGCAACACAACCTGCTCCATACAGGCTGCTACAAACAAATGATTTAAAGTAAGGAAGCTTAAGCAGCAACAACCTTATTCACAGTGGCAGATAAGCTCTCAATGTGCTGTTGCACCAGTGCTTCATCAGCAGCTTCCACCATAATGCGAATGACCGGTTCGGTACCGCTTTTACGCACCAATACCCGGCCAGACCCATTCAACTGGTCAGACGACTGCTGGATTGCACCTTGCACATCATCACTTTCCAGCACCGCACCAGCATCACTCCCTTCAGGGAGACGAATATTCTCTAGCGTTTGTGGGAATGGCTCGTAAATTTTACGGATACTGCTGGCGCTACGGCGTGTTTCTTTCAGCATTTCACACACCTGCAGCGCCGCCAAAATACCATCGCCACTACTTACATAATCACCAAAAATAAGGTGACCATTTGGCTCTCCACCCAAGTTAAAACCACCTTCACGCATGGCTTTTTCCACGTTGTGGTCACCCACCGCAGTGCGCGTTAGCGTTAAATCTTGGCTTTCTAGGAATTTTTCCAGCCCCATGTTGGCCATGACAGTACCAACAATACCGCCACCGGTCAGCGTACCTTTTTCCTTATAGTACGCGCCCATGGCGCCCAAAATCATGTCGCCATCAATCACTTGGCCAGTGTCATCCACCATAATCAGACGGTCTCCATCACCATCCAATGCAATCCCCAGCTGTGCACCATGCTGTACCACTGCTTTTTGCAGTTTTTCTGGCGATGTCGCGCCACAGCCGCGGTTAATGTTAAATCCATCTGGCTCAGCACCAACACGCACCACCTGCGCCCCTAGCTCCCAAAAAATCTTTGGTGCCATTTTGTAGGTTGCGCCATTAGCGCAATCAATCACCACGCGCTGGCCGTTCAGGTCAAAGTCACGCCCAACCGAGGCTTTACAAAACTCCACATAACGACCAACAGCATCGTCCACACGTACCGCTTTACCAATTTTATCAGGGCTCGCAAGCTCAATACTGTCAGGGTCATCAATCAGTGCTTCAATTTGGTCCACCATATCATTTGGCAATTTGTCACCACCTGGGGTGAAAATCTTAATACCGTTATCTTCATGCGGGTTATGAGAAGCGGTAATCATTACCCCACAGTCAGCACGCAATGTACGGGTAAGCATAGCCACGGCTGGTGTTGGCAGCGGGCCAACCTGTAGCGAATAAAACCCAACACTGGTAAAACCAGCCTGTAAGGCCGATTCCAACATATACCCGCTCAAGCGCGTGTCCTTACCAATTACCACACTTGGGCGTACATGGCGGCTACGCTGGCGCAGAACTTGGCCTACAGCTTGGCCAATACGCAAAGCCACACACGGGCGGATAGCCCCCTTATTAGCAGTGCCACGAATCCCATCAGTCCCGAAATAACGGCGTTTACTCATTGATCCTACTCCTTTGAAATCGCTTAATTAACTAAGATTTTTTAGAGGTCTTAGTCGTTTTCTTTGCGGTTGCCTTCTTGGGGGCAGCTTTAGATTTTTTAGCCGCGGTTGATGTTTTTTTGGTCGATGCCTTAGCTTTTGTTGCTGTGGCTTTTTCTTCAGCTTTGCGTGGCGTACGGCGGTTTTTACGCACCACAGCCTTACCAGCCATCAGGTCATCAATTTGTGATTTATCTAGCGTTTCATGCTCCAGCAACGCGTCAGATAACATATCCAGCTCTTTACGATGTTTCTTCAAAATCACCGCGCAACGTTCGTAGCCACGCTCAATAATAGCGCGTACTTCTTTATCCACCGCCTCAGCAGTAGCACCAGCAATACCATCTTGGCGCTGGGTGTAGTCACGCCCTAAAAACACATCGCCTTCTTTTTGGCCATAGTTCACCGTACCCAGGCTACTCATACCCCACACGGTTACCATTTTGCGGGCTAGGTCAGTCGCTTTTTCAATATCGTTACTAGCACCCGTGGTCATTTGGTTCAGCACTTGCTCTTCCGCAATACGTCCACCAAACAGCATTGCAATCTGGTTTTCCAAATACGGCTTGTCGTACGTTACCTTGTCCTCTTCCGGCAGGCTCATGGTTACGCCCAAGGCGCGGCCACGTGGAATAATTGTCACCTTGTGCAAGGGGTCAGTCGGCCCATCAATAAACAGCGAACAAATGGCATGCCCTGCCTCGTGCACAGCGGTGGTTCGCTGCTGGTCTTCGGTCATCACCGCACTGCGGCGCTCAGCACCCATCATCACTTTGTCTTTAGCGGCTTCAAAGTCATCCATATCCACCAAGCGCTTGTTACGACGCGCACCCATCAGCGCAGCCTCATTCACCAAGTTGGCCAAATCAGCACCACTAAATCCAGGCGTACCACGCGCCAGTACATCTGCCTCAACATCCGCAGCCAAAGCCACTTTTTGCATATGCACTTTCAAAATTTCTTCCCGACCACGAATATCCGGCAGCGGCACGGTCACTTGGCGGTCAAACCGGCCCGGGCGCAACAACGCAGGGTCCAGCACATCAGGGCGGTTGGTAGCAGCAATCAAAATCACCCCCTCGGTGGATTCAAACCCATCCATTTCCACCAGCAACTGGTTCAACGTTTGCTCACGCTCATCGTTACCGCCGCCCATACCGGCACCACGGTGGCGACCCACAGCGTCAATCTCATCAATGAAAATAATACAAGGCGCATTTTTCTTACCCTGCTCAAACAGGTCGCGCACACGGGCAGCCCCCACACCCACAAACATTTCCACAAAGTCCGAGCCCGAAATGCTGAAGAACGGCACACCAGCCTCACCAGCCACAGCTTTGGCCAGTAGCGTTTTACCCGTACCGGGCGAACCAACCAGCAGCACACCCTTTGGTATCCGCCCACCCAGTTTTTGGAAACGTGACGGATCCTTCAAAAAATCAACAACTTCGCTCAAGTCTTCTTTGGCTTCTTCCACACCAGCAACGTCTTTAAACCGATATTTTACCTGATCTTCAGTCAGCATATTAGCGCGCGATTTACCAAAGCTGAACGGCCCCATACCGCCACCTTTGCTGCCGCCACCTTGCATTTGGCGCATAAAGTAAATCCAAATCCCAATAAACACCAACCATGGCAGCCAGCTCAACAGCACGGTCATCAAAGGTGAGCCATTGCTTGCCTCTTCTACACGAATATCCACGTTGCGCGCGCGTAGGTCTTTCACCAAGTCAGGGTCATACGGCGCCCGAGCCCGCACCTCAGTGCCATCTTCCAGCGTGCTGCTCAGTGCACGGTCACGCATAGTCACCTGCTGGAGCGAGCCCGCATCCACCAAGTTCAAAAATTCGCTGTAGCTAACCTCAGCGCCAGCCTGCGCCCGCTGCGTATCCACGTTTAACCATTGCACAATAGAGATTGCCGCAAAGAAAATAAGAGCCCAAATAATCAGGTTTTTACCAAATGGTGATTTCATAGCCGCCAAACCTTACTGCGACCCCACCCCCAATGCAAGAAAATCCGAAGCAAGAAATACCACACACGCAAAAGGCGCCCCTAAATAGGGGCGCCTTTCGTTTTCAGTGTTCAGCTACTGTTAAGCCGCGGCCTCACGTTTGTTATAAAGATATTTCTCCAGCAAATCTGGGTAGGGGCACCAAATTTCCTCAGGCACCAGTTGCCAGCCATTTTCTGTAGAAAACAAAGAATCCAGCAATAACCGCTGACAAAGAATCAGCAAATTACTCACCGGCAAATCTTCCTGCTCCAGCAAAGCGGAGCTGGTCAATATTCTACCGTCAGAGCTATACCAATGGTTCAAGCTGTTATCACCAGCATCAATACCTAAGCCAAGTGCAAAGGTACCTTTTACTTTCACGTATTGGCCAATTGACGCGCCATTGGGGATCAACTGCATTGCCTTTTTCAAGGCTCCGCCAAACTTTTGCCAAAAAATCTTGCTCGCACAAGATTTAACTACATAGCGTGCCGGATAACGTTCCAGAAAATGTTCACGATCTTCAGCTGATACACCAATAGGTACTGCTGTAATGCCACGTGCACGCCACGCAGCAAAATGGGCATAAGCAATGTGGTTACCAGCGCTCAGGTTAATAGAGTAGTCATCTCCAACACCTGCACGTGAAAAACTAACACCATCACGCACTTCACCAAACCTGTGCTGGCATACATCACGCACAACCTCAGCTTGCTGTGGCACGCGGTGAATATTAATATAATGGTAACTCTCTCCAACAGCTTTGCTATTGATAGGAGTTTGCCGCCAATCATGTTCAAATTGACCTAACGGATCAATGAGCACCACGTTCTCAGGTGCAGCGTGTCGATTTTGAAAAATAGTATGGCGTGATTCATCACGCATCACTTCACCATAATCTTCACCAGCTTCCGTCAACAATTGCGGCAATGTTTTTGTCACCAAGGCCGTCAAACCCAAGCATACATCACGGCTATAACCATAGTTCATAAAAAGAATCTTTTTCATTGGAGGCTCTCCTCAAAAAGAAAATCACCGCACCCCCAGGGAGTACAGGCTAAAAAGTATACGATAAACATACATGTAGAGAAAAAACTCACCAAAATCAACCCCTCACCACGAAGGTTAAAGTATTTCACAGTGCACCTGAACTGTTATCTACGATGATATTACGCTAAAGTAACCAAAAACCCGCCAGATGTAGCTGCAAACCGTGCCCCACCAAGCGTGGTTGGCTGTTCATTAGCCAGCAGTCGTTGTAACAAGTCCAGCTGCTTACTCGTGCGCGGCAAGCGTGGGTTACTCGTTACTTGCACAATGGCCAATTGCAATAAACGCAGCGCCACTTCCAACGGCTCTGCCATAAAGCTATCACGCATCAGCACGCCACCCTCCTGCGGCACCACATAATATTCAGCCAATTGGGCCGTCAGCTCGCCCAGTGCACCCTCTGCCCGCTGTAAACTACGGATACTCGCCACCACAGCCTGCTCATCCAGTCCCTGTTCACGCCAGGTATTGAGCATTTTGCGCGCCCGCGCCCGATAAAACTGGTCATTCTCATTCGCAGGGTCATCATACCAACCCATGTTATGGCTTTGCAGGTATGTTCGCAGCGCTTCACGCGGCGCGGCCAACAGTGGGCGCCACGTGGTAAGGCCACCAATGTTGCCCACCACGTGCGGGCCACACAAACCGGTCAACCCGCTCCCGCGGTTAAGGCGCATAAAAAAGCCTTCCAACACATCATCCTGTGTGTGGCCGGTAAACACACCGTTCAAACCCCGTTCTTGTGCGGCAGAATCAATCAGCCCATAACGAGCATAACGTGCTTGTTGGTGCACATTTCCGGCATCATTTTCCGGTTTTTGCCACTGTTTCAGCACGCAATCAACACCCCATTCCGCAAGCTGGGAAACCACCTGATTTGCTACATTTTGGCTATTATTTTGCAGCCCGTGGTCCACATGAATCGCAATCACGTCTTTTGGCTCAAAAACTTGGCAAAGCGCATGGCATAACGCTAAGGAGTCCCCACCACCCGAAACCGCCACACCAACTGGCGCAACCACCTGATAATCTTCAACAAATTGTCGTACCGCAGCAACAACATCAAACGTTGCCGGCGCAACATCATCAGGCAATAAAACACTCATATTATGTAATAACAGGCTGAATTAATTCAGAGAATCGAGCTGAGTTTGCGCCATTTTCGCTTCTGGCGCCTCGGGGAAATCTCTCAGCAGCTTGTTCCAAGCGCTCTGCGCATGTTGGTTCTGCCCCATACGCTGGAAAGAGACACCCATTTTCAACAAGTTAGCCGGCGCCTTACCCCCCTGCGGGAAGTTCTGCAACCCGTTAGAGAAAGCAATAATCGCCTGCTGAGGATTGTTTTGCACCAAATACACCTCACCCAACCAATAATGAGCATTATCCGCTAGCTGGTGCTCCGGGTAGCGCTCCAAAAATACTTCCAACCACTGCTGCGCCCGCGGGTAAGCAGCGGCGGTGAGCAAGCCATAGGCGCGTTCGTAATGTTCTTCTGGGGTGATATCAGTTGGAATTTCTTCTAGGCGTGGCGTGCCTGCATTTTCTTCAGCTCCATCTGCAGCCAATGTGCCTTCTGCAGCTTGGGTTGCTTGTTGCGCAATAAGATTTTGTGGGTTCTGTATGGTTGTTTCAACATCTTGCAAACGTAGTTCGATGTCTTTGGCGATCATCTCAACTTTTTCTGCAAGTTGCTGTACACCATAGCCTAGCTCTTCAACACCGCCGTAAAGCTGTTTGCTCTCCGATTCCATTTCCTGCATGCGAACTTCCATATCAGCTAACAGAGTACTATTACCTGTACTTGCTGATTGCTCCGCAGCGGCTGGAGTAGCCGCATTTTTAGCTTGATCGCTAAAAATGAATTCCTCTAGTGCTACAATACGACGTTCAATACGCTCCAAGCGGTCGGCCAAAACCGAAACGCCATCTTCAGCTGGCTGAGCAAAAACTTGCCCAGCGCTTACAACAGCTGAAACTAACAGAAATAAAGGAGCGCGCATCGTTAAGAGCTAACGCAGTTTACTCAACTACAACCACTACAGCACGACGGTTCTCAGACCATGCGCCTTCGTTGTGAGCAGCATTGGCAGGACGCTCCTTACCAAAACTAATGGTTGTAATACGGCTTTCATCAACACCTAGGCCAACCAGGTATTTTTTAGCCGCTACGGCACGACGGTCGCCCAGTGCCAAGTTATATTCGCGTGTACCACGCTCATCGCAGTGACCTTCAACAGTCACACGGCGAATGTCTTTAGCTTTTAGGTAGCTTGCTACTTCTTGCAGACGCATTTGCGCATCCTTAGAAAGAGCTGAAGAGTCGAAACCAAAGAATACACGATCGGTTTCGCCCACTACAAAATCATAACCTTCAGCAACGCCAGCAGAGCGTGCTTCTAGTTCGTTACGAACGCTTGGGCTGTAGCCAAAGCCGTCCAGTGAATCAACACCACTTGACTCAGACTGTACAGATGGATCTGGTACAGCTGTTAGATCATCAGCAGGTTGTTGTTTAGCACCACAAGCAGCCAAAGCCAGGCTGGTGGCAGAAATCATCAAAACTTTTGTAAAAGTTGTGTTACGCATGGCGTGAACTTCCTTATTATCTTCTGTCAGTTATGTTCGGCACTCTAACGTGACGTATCACATTGTGCAACAGCTTTTCAGTAACTTAATCCGTAAAATGTTGTGTCATGCGCTCTGCATCATACACAAAACCGGGTAGTTGTGCCGCCCCTTGCGGCAAGAACCCAAGTTTTTGGTAAAACGCTAACGCTGGGCGCAAAGCCAATACATGCCACCACGCCACATTGCCACGTTTACTGATTAAGGCTTCTAACAACTGCTGACCAATGCCTTGTTTTTGTCGGTCGTGCTGTACATAAACATCGGTCACCTGTGAGCCAACAACACCGGCAAAGCCAACTAATGTGCCATCATCTTCTGCTAACAAAAATTGTGCAAAAGGCACATCTAGCCGGCCAGTTAGCCCGGCCATGCTTTGCTCTACCCAGTCACGGTCTTGTGCTGAAGCTGTAGATAGTGATTGCTGCGCACAACGCTGCATAGCAGGTACATCCTCATGATGTGCACGGCGTAGTGTAACAACCATTAACGCTTATGCACCCTGCGCCGCAGAGAAGGCATTTTGACCATCAAACTGCTGCAGTGTTTGTATTTGAACCCAAGTAATACCAGCCGTTTCTAACTGAGCAAGCAGCATGCGGATATCTTGTGCTGTTACCTCACGCTGATCATCATACATAAAGCGTGCGCGCCATAAATCGGCACGTGGCATAATGTCTTTACCGGGGTAAATTTTAAGACCCCGGCTAGAAATAAAGTTCAGCGGCACAATACCCTCCGCAGCTTGCGCCACCTGGTCACCAAAAGTTTGTGAACTCACACCACTTGCTTCTAGGTAAATATCAGCACCAATTTGCTTTTTCTCTACCGGCGCTTTATCGGCAATTTGTGCTACTGGCACCTGCGGTACCTCACGGTTTTCTGCCGCTTTGAGTTTACTTGGTGCTTTACCAAAGTTAGCAACCACTGCCTCGGCAAACTGCTGCGTACTCAACGCATCGCCCGATTTAGCCAAATCGCCAGTTAATTGGCCATTTTCTAGCGTATAAAGCCACGCATTTTCAATATTCGTTGCATAGTCACCCAAACCAAGGTGGCGCAACATAAGCAAGCCAGCGTTGAGCAAACCTGATGGATTAGCAATTCCTTTACCGCTAATATCTGGTGCACTGCCGTGTACGGCCTCAAACATAGCAGCTTCACGACCAATATTGGCACTACCAGCCAAGCCTACGCTACCGCAAATTTGGCTCGCAATATCAGACACAATATCGCCATACAAGTTAAGCGTTACCAGCACATCAAAGTTTTCAGGTGTATCTGCCACCCGTGCCATACCAATATCTACAATGTAAACATCATGCTCAATTTCTGGGTATTCGGCTGCAATCTCCTTAAATAGCTGGTGGTACAAACCATCGGCTATTTTCATGATGTTATCTTTCACCATCAAGCTCACTTTTTTGCGGCCATGCGCCTTTGCATAGTCAAATGCATAGCGCAAAATTTGCTGTGTGCCTTTATAGGTAAGTAGCTTAATAGCCATCACAGATTCCGATGTTTGCTGATACTCAATACCAGCGTATAAATCTTCCTCGTTCTCACGCACAATTACCATATCCACCTTTTGATGCTTACAGCTCAGTACCGGCTCGTACGTGCGTACTTGGCGCAGGTTAGCAAACAAACCCAAACCCTTACGCATGGTTACGTTTACGCTTTTATAACCGCCACCTTGCGGTGTGGTAAGTGGCGCTTTAAAAATAACCTTATTTTCACGAATTTTTTCCCACGCCTCATCTGGTACACCATTCATAATGCCAGCTTCAAAGGCTTTTTCGCCTAGTGTTACCTCTTGCCAGTCCAATGGCACTTGGGCAGCATCAAAAATATGTTTTACGGCGCCCATAATCTCTGGGCCAATGCCATCACCAGTGGCGTAAGTAATAGGGATCAACTTGCTCATCATCGTCACTTTTTGTTGTTTGGGGCAGTATGCCAAGCTCTTGCGCTTTTTTAAAGAAGTATTCAAAGAAAACTACCAGCAGCGTTGCTTGTTCGCCATCCCCAGCTCGCGTAAGCGAGTGGGTTGGCGCGGTTCCAAGGTGTCCTTGGCAGCAAGCAGCGGCTTTGCCGACTGCGCCGCTGTATCAAACCTTAAAGTTCATCACCGAAGTATTTGTCATCAGACGGAATTTGCTTAAGATCCACGCCCAGCATTTGCAAGCGGCGCAGGTGACGCGCTTCTTCTGGGGACAGATGCTTTGTTTCCAAAGGTTTTGGCAGTTTTTGTGCTTTTTGTGGTGCTACTGGCACATAAACTTCATCTGCATAGGGGTGCTGTGGTGTAACCAGCTGTGGTTTTGGCTGAGGCATAGGTTTAGGTGCTGGTGTTACCTTAACCTCTGGTTCTTCCACAGGTGGCAGGAGACGGATTTCACTCTCAATTTTTTGCTTAGGCTGTGGCTTAGGTTTTGGCGCTACCGGCGTTTTTACAACTGGTTTAGGCTTTGGTTTAACCACAAGCTTAGGTGCAGACTTTGGCTGAACCTTAGGCGTTGGCCTAGGTTTTTGCACAGGAGCTACACGCTCGCCTTGCCATTTAACACGTGGGGCTTGGTGCGTTGGTGCAGCGCGCTCGCCGCGCCAATTCACAACCTCTGGCGCTGGCTCCACAGGGATTTCGCCACCACGGCCGGCAATTTCCAAACGGTGCAGCATCATGTACGGCTGCTCAGTTACACGATAATCAATGCGTACATCTGGCGCCAACCACGACTTACGAGCGCGTCGGGCAAAGTTATAACGTACATTCTGGTGCAACTCTGCTGGTACAAAGTTATCTACTACGTAGTTCAAATATGGTGTGATCAGCTTGTTTTCTACAGCTGCTGGGTGCTTGCCTTCATCCCACTCACGCCACAGCAAACGTACACGCTCCACATACCCTGCTGCGTGCGGAGATTCATCCATTAAAATTTGTACTGTTACAAACGTACCAGCTTGGCAACCAAAGCCATATTTCTGTACGGCCATAGAATCGGCTGGGCCATGCACATGGTGGCACGGTACCTGTGTGAGCAATGACTTTTGCTCATCCAACATGGTGGTAAAAGGAATAATATCCTCAACAAATGTAGAATTTGAGTCGGTTACAGAGGGCACGTTACCCGTGGTTTGGCACCCAGCCAATACCATAGTGAGTAAAAGTGCACCCAGTAATCTCATCAGGACGCTATCTCCAAAGCACGTATAAAGCTTTTACCTGCATCCAATGCTTCTGATAGGTTTCCCGCTGGGCCACCCGCTTGCGCAAAGTCTGGCCGGCCACCACCGCGGCCACCCACAGCAACGGCTGCCGCCTGCACCACAGCACCTGCTTTTACAGAGCTTGTTAAATCCTTCGTGACACCAACCACAAAACGAGATTTACCATCTTCCTCTGCTGCCAGCACTACCACGCCACTTTGCAGCTGGTCGCGGGTTTCATCCACCAATTCACGCATCAGCTCTGGGTCGCTCAGCGGCACTTGTGCCGCTACAACAGCCACACCAGCCACTTGCTCGGCCTGGCTAGCTAAACTTGCAGCATTCACACCACCACCTGCACCGCCTTTTTTGGCTTCTTTCAGGTTTTGCTCCAGCTGTTTTACTTGTTTTTGTAATTGGGTTACACGCTCTGCCAAGTTAGCAGGCTGCGTTTTTAGCGTATTTGCCAAATCTGCCATACGCGCATCATTCTCACGCCAATCCGCTACAATACCCGCACCTGTGGTTGCTTCAATACGGCGTACACCAGCGCTTACCGCACTCTCGCTTGTTACTTTAAACAAGCCAATTTGCCCTGTGTTACTCACGTGGGTACCACCACACAGTTCTACAGAAAGCGATTCATCATTCTCACCCATGCTCAACACACGCACTTCATCGGCATATTTCTCACCAAACAGTGCCTCAGCCCCGGCATTAATGGCATCATCCTTCGGCATTACTTTAGCGTTTACTGGTGCTGCCAACATAATGGCACGGTTTACATGGTCTTCCACCGCTTGCACTTCGGCAGCGCTCATGCCCTTTGTGTGGCTAAAGTCAAAACGGGTTTTGTGCTCATTCACCAGTGACCCACGCTGTACCACATGCTCGCCCAGAACATCCTTAAGGGCACGGTGCAACAAGTGTGTGGCAGAGTGATTATTAACAATACGCTGGCGACGCGCCGCATCCACCACCATGGTCACGTTTTCGCCTTTGCTGAGCGTACCTTCAGTAATTTCTACATGATGTAGCCACAGGCCATCGAGCACTTTTTGAGTATCGGTCACCGTAGCCTTACCATCTGTCCATAGCAGTTCACCACTATCACCAACCTGACCACCCGACTCCGCATAAAACGGTGTTTGGTTGGTCACTACAATAGCTTTGGCGCCAGCTTGTAGCGCATCTTGCTGGGTGTCGTCCTGCACCAATGCTTGCACCACGCCATCGGCCTGAGTTTGGTAGTAACCTTGGAACTCGGTATTGCCGCATTGTTCCTGAACATCGAACAACACGGGGGAAAGCGCTGCACTACCGCTGCCTTTATGCGCCGCACGGGCACGTGCTTTTTGCTCTTGTAGAGCCACTTTAAACCCTTCTTCATCCACCTCTATACCGCGAGGTTTCAATACATCCGCCGTTAAATCTAGTGGGAAACCATAAGTATCGTACAGCTTAAACGCCGCCGCACCTGGCAACGCATCACCAGCATTTAGCTTGGTCAATTCTTCTTCCAACACTTTCAAACCTTGAGACAGGGTTTTACTAAAGCGCTCTTCTTCTAGCTTAATAACGTCCTGCACCATGGTGGCACCGCGGCGTAGCTCTGGGTAAGCCTCACCCATGTTTTCCACCAAGGTTGGCACCAGTTTGTAAATCAGCGGCTCATTTACACCCAGCATATGTGCATGGCGCATGGCGCGACGCAAAATACGGCGCATCACGTAGCCACGCCCTTCATTGCTTGGTAGCACACCATCTAGCAGCATAAACACACCACTACGCAGGTGGTCGGCAATCACACGCAATGAGGCGTCGTGCACGCCATCTGCACCATAGGTGTGGCCACTCAGTTTAGCGGTCGCCTGAATAATGCTTTGGAACAAATCCGTATCGTAGTTATTTACCTTGCCTTGGCACACACTTGCCAAACGCTCTAGCCCGGCGCCTGTATCAATCCCCGGCGCGGCCAATGGCTCCATACTGCCGTCCTCTTGGCGGTCAAACTGCATGAACACCAGGTTCCAAATTTCTAAAAAGCGGTCGCCATCTTCATCGGCACTACCTGGAGGGCCACCAAAAATATCTTCGCCTTGGTCGTAAAAAATCTCACTA
This sequence comes from Pseudomonadota bacterium, assembly GCA_030148545.1. Classification (GTDB taxonomy): domain Bacteria; phylum Pseudomonadota; class Alphaproteobacteria; order UBA2136; family JASBTF01; genus JASBTF01. The sequence continues at coordinate 275,901 of JASBTF010000001.1, read as the reverse complement.
CACGGGCCACATGGACCAGTTGGCCCCATGGACCAAAAGTTATCATCGGTATCGATACGGATGATCTTATCGGCAGGAACACCGGCTTTGTTGTGCCAAATCTCAAATGCTTCATCATCATCGTGATAAATGGTTACCAACAGGCGGCTTTTATCTAGCTTTAGGTGCTCTGTTACAAACTCCCACGCCCAGGTAATGGCTTCTTCCTTAAAGTAATCACCGAAGGAGAAGTTACCCAACATTTCAAAGAATGTATGGTGGCGAGCGGTATGACCAACATTTTCTAAGTCGTTATGCTTACCACCTGCACGCACGCAGCGCTGGCTACTGGTTGCGCGTTTATAATCACGTTCTTCCAGCCCAATAAATACGTTTTTAAACGGCACCATACCAGCAACAGTAAACATCAACGTAGGGTCGTTACTTGGGATCAAGCTCGCACTTGGCACAATAGTATGTTGCTTGCTCTCAAAAAATTTCAGAAACTTTTCGCGGATATCAGCACCAGTCAGCATGGTCTTTTCTATTCTTTCTCTTGCAAATTAATTAATTAGTAGGACTAGTTAAGCAAATTAGGCAGCCATATGCAACGTTTACGCAGAATTTACGCACCGCTGGCCATAATTTGATAGGTAATTTCGCTAAATAAATCGTTTAACTGCGCGGCCATAAACGGCATCATGAACGCTAGCGCTATAAAAACCAGTAGAATTTTTGGCACAAAGGTAAGCGTCATTTCCTGAATAGAGGTCAAAGCCTGAAACAACGCAATCAGCAAACCAACAACCAACGCCACCAACATGAGCGGGGCGGCAATTGTTAGCAATGTTGTAATAGACAACTTAGCCATATCGAGTACTTGTTCCGGCGACATAACACCCCTTTCTTTAATGCGAACTTAACCGCAGTACACCAGAACATTCAAATAAAATCAATTTTGCGATCAGGCTTTAGTTGGGTGTTCTGGCAAAAACGAGCCCCTAAGGGCTCGGATGGGATGTTTCTGGTCACAGTCCACTTACATGTGGATAATTGTCCTGTTGTTATTTTTATTATGGGCAATCAATCAACAGGTTTGCGCTAACGGTTAGGTACCGCATCATGATAAGAAAAAACCTTAAGGGGCAAGTTTAGCGTGCTGTATTTACAGCTATTTTAGCATATATATGTGCCTTATCTGCCGCTATAAACAATGAACTACTTGTAATACAAAGCATTTTCCGCTGAAATACCTTCATGAAGCTTTTGCGTACACTTTATCTGACCTTATCTGCAAGCCTACTCAGCGCTTGCTATACCATAACCGACCCCGCAGTAACGCGCTTGCCAGAATGGCAACCACCGCAAAACCACCCCACCTTTGGTCCTTGGCTTGTTATAAACTGCCAGCTAGAAGCACATACCTACGATTTTACCGCACATACTGATGGCAAAATAGAAAATGGCAATTTGCTGCTGCGTTTTCGCACCACAGAACAACTCCCCTACCCACCAAGACTTAGCTTAAACACACTACCCACACTGCCTCTTTACACAGAAGGCGTCATGAACAACTTTAATATGCAACTACCTGTTAATGCGACAACAACTAACGCCATGCAACACCACGGTGCGTACCTGTTCTTCATCTACCGTACAGACCTGCAAATGCCCGAAAAACAGGCATTTTTAGAAACTCGCGGCCTGCTGGAAGCTTGGCAATACCTTCGTAGCATGTCAGCATGTCAGTAATTATTTTTGAATTTACCAATAAGTACGTACAAAGAGGGGAATAATCATGAAATTTACACAACTTGGCCTATTAGCCATTGTAGGGACATTGGTTTTTAGCAGTGCTGCAACAGCACAGCAAGTTACCGCTGGTGGCGTAATGAACCGCGAACAACAGCGCTTGCAAACTCAACTTGATGGGCAAATTACCAACCTACAAGGTATTATTGACGACTTTATTACCAACATGCTGCAGTGTGGTGCTAACCGCCAGTTCTTGGTAGATAACGGTGGCGCGCTTGGCTGTGCCGACCTGTTTGTTTTTAACAGTGCTGATGACAGCGTAGACTCCGTAAGCGATGTAGACGTAACCGGTGTACTAGATGCCGTAACACTAAATGTCGCCAACATTGCTGATATTGCTCGTGTAGACACCGACGACCTCAACGTGGTTAACGGTGGTGACGCTAATATCGATGGTAATGTATATGCTGATATGTACCTATATAACTCTGACCGTCGCCTGAAAGACGATGTTGTAGAGCTAGAAGATGCACTGGCTAAAATTAAGAAAATTCGCGGTACACGCTACACCATGAAAGAAGACGGCCGTAAAGAGATTGGTGTGATTGCTCAAGAACTTGAATTGGTACTACCAGAGTTAGTAGTTACCAAGGAAAACGGCTTTAAAACAGTAGACTACGCTCGCCTCGTTGTTCCCCTCATCGAAGCAGTGAAAGAGCTTAGCGCTCGCGTAGAAGAACTAGAGAAAGACAAATAATCTTCCGTGCTCCCACAACTGTGGGAGCACAACTCTAAACAGGGGATCAACCATGCAGTTTACAAAAACCATTAGTAAATTTTTTACTCTTACAGCTTTTGTAGCTGCTTTAATGCTTAGCAACTCTACCTATGCCGATGACAATGGCTCAACAAGCAGCGGTAACGGTGGCGAAACTGTTCACCAAAATGGGAAAACAGTTGGCTTTAAATCTCGCCGTAACGACCCAATGCAAATCAATTTCCATAGCGAGTGTCGCGTTCTAGTTAACGAGACCAACCGCGAACTCTTCGTACCACTTAACTCCTCACGCGAATGGCGTGGTACCCAAGGTTTCCTTAGCACTGGTGTTAATAACGACCCCAACCTACACGCCTTACCTTGTAGCGGTTTTGTTTATGGTAGCTGGGGCAGCTGGAGCAACTGGAGCGGCAGTTCAAGCGGCACACAAACCCGCACCCGTACCCGTACTTGTGAATTTAATACAAACCCAGCATGGGTTGACCCAACCTGTGGCGCCTGTGGCGGTGAATGTACGCAAACAGCACGCCGTGGACCTTGGAGTAGTTATGGCAGCTGTAGTAACTCCTGTGGTGACGGCACGCAAACCCGTAACCGCGTTTGTGAACTCACTACTAACGGTGTAAATTACCAAAGCCAAACAGGTAGCGACTGTAATACATTTTGTGGCAGCTCTTGTACCGATACCACTACCTGCAACGATACCAGCGGTTGCGTAAACTGTACCACACCCGACGGCCAAGCCTTTAGCCATGATAGCTCAGCCACACGATTTATTTCTGAGAACGTGCCATTTGGTCAATCTTGTGATGATGCCGGTAATAGCCAAACCGCAACCTGTAATAATGGTGTTTTTGAGCCCACACTAACCTACAACCATACCAACTGTACTACCGATCCGGCACGTAACTGCTCCCTTGGCGGCGAAATTATTAACCACGGTGACTCACGTGATGCCTATGCACACAATAGCACCCCCTTTGGCGATAGCTGTGAAACTTATCGCCAGTTACGCACCTGTTTTGATGGTGATTTAACAGGTAGCTTCCCACATCTTAATTGTACTGAACAAGATCCACCAGCTTGTCCAGATGTTGGTACTACTGTTGGTACCAGCTCTATAGCTAGCGAACTACATTACTTTCCACACTCAAGCTGTACCTGTATGGCAGCTACTGGTGGCCGTTATGGTAACAATATTGTGTGTACTGACGTAGAAACAGCTTCACCAAAACGTGACTGTACACTTGATGGACAAACTGTGTCACATGGCGCATCGCGAGATGCATATAGCGTAACAAGTGTTCCCTTTGGAGATAGTTGCGATAATTACCGCCAATCACGCACTTGTGATGACGGCGCACTTAGTGGTAGTTACCCACATCTCGATTGTACTGCACAAAGCCCTCCAGCTAGTAGCTGTAACGTAGGAGGAACATGGTATAGCCATGGTGACTCCATTACCGGCAGCCAGAATAATGAAATGTGTAGTAATGGTGAAATGACGAGTAGCATAAGCTACTGCTGTAGCGGTAGTGTAAAGCAAGTTTCTCATGAAATTTGCGGTAGTGCCCAAACATGGACAGACCCATGTGGTGATACAACACCCGTTTACCAAGGTTGTACCTTTAACGGACAAACCATTGCACATGGGCAAAGCGTAACAGCTTACCAAAGCAGCTCTGTGCCACACGGTAGCAGCTGTTCTGGCCAAACACGTACTTGTAATAACGGCTCACTCAGCGGTAGCTATAGCCATAGTAACTGTTCTGTAGATGCTGCTGCTAGCTGTACCTTTAATGGGCAAACCGTTGCGCATGGACAAAGCGTAACAGCTTACCAAAGTAGCGAAGTAGAACCAGGCGACAGCTGTGCCAGCCAGTCACGCACTTGTAATAATGGCTCACTCAGCGGCAGCTACGAAAATGAAAGCTGTGCCGTTGCCGCTTGTTATACTGAGTTTATTGGTAGTGGACATAGCAGTGACTGTAATTCAGTTTGCTCAGGCCGAGGTATGACGGCAGCACGTACTAATGACAATCGCCGCTGTGAATCAACCGAAACACGTTACTCCAGCTACAGTGGTAAGCCTACTGCAACAACAACCAAACACGGTAACTTCTACTGCTATGCTAGCGGCCAAAAGAACGATAACGATGGCACCGACATGCTAAAAGGTTGTTACTGCGCACCGCACAACAGCTGTGATGGTAGTACCTCTAACAACGGTAATGGTGCCTCATCTGGAGGTGGCGGTAGTAGCGGCGGCGGCGGTGGCGGCGATAACGTGGTGAATCAATATGAGTTAAAGGAAAACTAAACAAAAAGTAACCGCCCCCAAGGGCGGTTACTTTTATAAATTCAAATGAACTAAGCAGCTTTATAGGAAGTAATGAGGCTAGCAAAGCGGTTCATAAGACCATCAATAGATTTGCTAAGCACCATGCCGGAGAACCCTGCTAAGTGCTCCATACCCACAAAACCTTCTTCAGCGCCCAGTAGCACTGGCTTACCAGTAGCTAGGGCATAACCAATTTCCACGCGGGCAGCTTGATTGTGCAAACCTTCACCAAGCCAGAACACGCAAATATCGGCTTCATCTAGCGCTTGACGTTCCCAGCTTACCTGCAAAACGTGCTCTGACGGCGCAAATTCAGGGTCCACAAACTGGTCGCGCTGCGGGTTAATAAAGTTAATATCGGTTTGTTCAAAACGGTGGAAGAAGTCCAAACGCCAGTCGCGTCCTTTGCAGCGACCTCCTAAAAATACAAGTGGGCCTTTGGTTTTAGCAACAATGGGCTGGTCGTGTTTAATCAAGCTGTAAGGCATGCTGTGTTATAACCGTATACGTTTAATATTGTCCAGCTCCAAAGTGCGCGCAAAGTATTTTAGTGTGCCACTTGTTCTTCTTGCTGGAGTTCAAAAAAATTGAAGAATGATGCGGGCAGCTGTGCTGGATCCAGCTCTGGCTCTTGCTTTTCAGGCTCGGTACGTGGGTTTAAATTACGCTGAGCAGACTGCTGCAACCGCTCCAAAATACCGAGTAGTTCTTTCTTTTCTTTCTTGGTCGGTTTGTGCGCAATAGTCATGCTTGTATTGTGCACCATTCAGCACCACATGCCGATTTTTTACGAATTATGCCGACCCAATCAGCATCAGCATTGTGATATACAAAACACATGGTAAGTATACAATAGATTTAGGTACAAAAACACCCCGGAGGTTAAGCCGGGGGTTTCTGGTTGTAGTGGTGTCAATCACACGCAGGTGATCAATTAGATCGTCTCGGTTGCTGAAATGACTTCCTGCGTGCCAGGTCGGCGCAAAATCGGGCGTTTGGTCATGATTTTTCTCCCAAACAAAAAGTGGACAAAATAACCGCACGCGATAGCGTTTCATGCCGCGAAGCGACAATATATAAAAAGCTATAACGTAAGGTTGCTCAAATAGTAGCAGTTTTTAGGGATAATGTAAATTGGACCACCAAACACCCTCCTCATACCCAGCGTTTTTTAAACCACAAAGCGGTGTGCATAAATCACGATAGATGCCTGTTCCGCTTTATTTCCTCTGACCAGCCACAACCAGCGTGCATTCCCCTTTTAAAGCATCGCGAGATTGCAGCTCTGCCAGCAGCTCAGGCAATGGCAGCAGCAGGAATTCCTCATGGATTTTAGTCAGCTCGCGCGCCAATAGTGCCGGGCGGTCGCCCCACTCTGCCGCTAGTACTTCCAGCAAAGCAATTAAACGGTTTGGTGCCTCATAAAACACATGGTGCGTTGGCCAATCGGTATGGTTTTGCGCCCAATCGATACGTTTTTTGGGTGTACGTGGCGGAAACCCCCACACCGTAAACGGCCCCGGCAAGCCGCTGGCTGCCATAGCCGTGGTGGCTGCACATGGCCCCGGCAAACTGCTAACGGCAATATTTGCCGCGTGAGCAGCAGCCACCAAGGTTGCCCCCGGATCCGATACACCGGGTGTGCCACCATCACTCACTAAGGCAATATTTTGCCCCTGCTCCAACAGTTTAACAATGCCTGCAGCGCTCTGGCGTTCGTTATGGTCGTGGTGGCTTAGCAAACGCTTTTTGGGCAACCCCAGCTGCTGCAAGAGGCGGCCAGTACGGCGTGTGTCCTCCGCGGCAATGGCGTCCGCCTGCTCCAGCGCTTCTTTCAAGCGTGGGCTCGCATCATTCAAGTTACCCAGCGGCGTAGGCACCACGACTAAATGTCCATTAGAATTTTTCATATCTACTTACTGCTTAATTTGTTTGCGGCCGCGTAGCAGCAACGTGGTGTTACGGCCAAAACGCAGCAGTGGATACATCAAACGGCTAAACGGCTTAGAGGTAAACAGCAGCTTGTTAAGTGCATTAAACGGCCCCACAGGGCGGGTAAAAGCAGCCAAAAAGCTCACTGCATCGGCACCATGATAAATACGCTCTTGGTAGATCACCGCCATACCTTCGTTTAGGTCTAGCCCTTTGCTGGTAATATGTTGTACCGCGGGGTGCGTTATCTCGCGAGCGTTCACCAGCTCCACCTTCCCTAAATTTTCGCGCAAGCGCGTTAGTTTTACGTAGCTGGCACAAAAAATACACTCACCATCGTAGATGATGACCACACCAGCGGTGCTGTTATCGCTATTTGACGGGGATGTCGAGCGTGCTGCGGTAGACGACATTACGTTCTGCTCTTCCTTCTTTCAGTTTTGTACAAACCGACTCAACCACATAGCGGTAATAGCTAATGGTGCGTTTATCCAGCTGTTTAAAATCATCAAACATAAACACGTTAGACCAAATGTGGTGTGGATATAGGTCGTAATTCAGGCGGCCATTTTCATCCACCTGAGACAAAATATATGGATGAATAACCGATACAATGTGGTTTGCCTTACGCACATTAGGCTGGTCGGTTAACGGAATTGGCTTTTGGCGCGGCAGGCCGCACTTGTCGTCCAAGTGGTGGAAAGCAGTATTGTAAACTGAGCCTAAAGTCATGGTAGGGAAGTGCCCCGCAATGGAGCCATATTGCCCCGCTGGGCGACCCATACGCTGCTGAGAGACTTGCACCGAACCACCGAGGAAATAATTTGATGGCACACGATACACCTCGCCCGTTTCGGTCACCGCCTCAAAATGAATATCCACACTGCTATGTGTATCGAACCAGCCAAGCCACACCACGTGGAAAACAAACTTAGCCCCTAAAAAGATGGCGAGGAAAAAGCCATAAGCCGGCCACGTTAACCGTTTGTGTGTCATGGCGCTTAGGGCTGTCACAAAGGCTAAATTGGCTAAAATCCATTTCCAGAAGAAGATGCCGGTGGCGAAGAAGATCATGGTGTGCATGAGGTCGAAGAAAATGGTGAGTACCAGCGCCGCACGGAAATTACGCAAGGCAACAATGCTCAATAGCTGACCGCCAAGAACCAACACATTAAATACCACAAAGCCGTTTTCCATTAACCAATAGAGCGGAGCCAGCAACCATGGGAAGGTCAGCAAGGGGTTAAGGTGCGCCAAATCTGCGGCCATCATAATGGCCGATGTATCGTTAGTGATTAGCCACTCCCACCACGGATTACTGAGGCGAATTTTCATCACGCCGGAGGTGAAGTAATTCACAAAGTGAATGGCGAACATAGCCATCATAATAGTTTGGCTGTAGCTGAGGTAGTCACGCTCACGTGTGGCACGGTCTTCATCCGCCACCAGTTTTGGCATGTTACGGATAATATATGGCAGGTATTGCGCAACTAGCGTGGCCAATACCATAAACAAAATACCTTGCGCCAAGTTAAGGTAATCAGTCGTTTGAATACCGGTTTGTAGAACATCGCTCATCAGCGCTTTTTCCCACATGGTGTGCAACACCACATAAGCACCAAAACCAACGCGCCAAAAGGCCAAAATACCAGCAACAATAAGCACAATATGCGCATTACTAATGCCCCATTGTGTCAGTTCGTTACGGCCGGCATTTAACACCTCTGGCAAAGCGCTAAACCCAGCGGTAAAGCTGTAAAAGAACAGCATACCAATCATGACACGGTAAATAATGCGATAGCTGACAGAAAGCTTGCTAACGCTAATGTTAAAACCCAGCAGCGCAATAAGCGCACCTGGCACCAGTGCATAGGTATAGTCGGGGTTTTGTAGGGCGCCAAGCGGCTCCTTCATCACCCAAAACAGTGCAATACCCAGCAGCACAGCCGCTGCTTGCGGCAACTGGCGTATGGTTTGCTGGTACCACGTTACAAACGTGGCGCTAAGCTTGAGTACGAGACCTATCATGGCCTCTTTTTACGCGTGTAGGGCGCGTTTGTCCACCGCTAGGGCAGCTTCCTTCGTGGCCTCGCTCATGGTTGGGTGCGCGTGCACGCTACGCGCAATATCCTCAGCGCTGGCGCCAAATTCCATAGCTACGGCGACTTCGGCAATCAGCTCACTCACGTGGTGGCCAAACATATGCACACCTAAAATGCGGTCGGTTTTGGCATCGGCAATCATCTTCACAAAGCCTTCGCCTACATCAGCAGCCAAGGCACGACCATTGGCCGCAAAGCTAAACTTACCAACATTTACCTTAATGCCCTGCTCCTTACATTGCTCGCTGGTGAGGCCAACACCTGCCAGTTCTGGTGCGGTATAAACCACCCACGGGATGCAGTTGTAGTTCACATGGCCGGCAATACCTGCAAGGCGCTCTACACAGGCCACGCCTTCTTCTTCACCTTTGTGAGCCAGCATTGGTCCCGGCGTGCAATCTCCAATCGCGTAGATGCCTTCTACATTGGTTTGGTAGTGCTCACCCACAGCAATCACGCCACGTTCATTAGCGTTCACGCCGGCGGCTTGCAGGTTCAAGTTTTCGGTATTGGCACGGCGACCCACGGCCACTAGCACTTTGTCACCTTTAATTTCAACTGGCTTACCATCTTTTTCTACCAGTACGGTAGCACCTGTTTTGGTGGCTTTAACATCTAACACTTTTACGCCGAGTTCAAAATTCAGCCCCTGTGCTTCAAACGTTTTTTGCGCTGCTTTACCAAGGTCACCATCCATGACTGGCATTAAGCTTGGTGCCATATCCACCAATGTTACCTGCGCACCCAAGCGGTGCCACACACTACCTAGCTCGCAACCAATAACGCCTGCGCCAATCACCACCAAGTGTTTTGGCACTTTGTTCAGGCTCAAGGCTTCGGTACTGCTAATAATGGTATCGCCATTAAATTTCGCAAACGGCAGCTCCACCGGTACGGAGCCCGTAGCAATAATAATGTGTTTGGCGCTATGGCTATCCTTGCCCACCTTCACCGTTTTGCTATCGGTAAATTCGGCAGCGCCTTGTAGTACAGTAATTTTGTTTTTCTTCATCAGCATTGCAACACCGCCGGTAAGCTTGCTCACCACACCGTCTTTACGCTTAATCATTGCAGCTAAATCCAGTTTAACGCCGCTCACGCCAATACCATGGTCGCTATAAGCATGTTGTACTGCGTGAAATTTCTCAGAAGAATCCAGCAATGCTTTGCTTGGAATGCACCCCACATTAAGACAGGTACCGCCAAGGGTTTTGTCCTTCTCTACCAGTGCTGTATTAAAGCCCAGCTGTGCCGCACGAATAGCCGCCACATAACCCGCAGGGCCTGCACCAATTACCAAAACATCAAAATTTGCCATTCTTAGATACTCCTTTAAATCTTGTTCATACAGTGGATTACGCCTTCTCTACGCACATGGCGATGCCCATGCCGCCACCAATACACAATGTGGCAAGGCCTTTTTTAGCGTCACGCGCTTGCATGCCGTGCAGCAATGTTACCAAACAACGGGTACCACTGGCACCAATAGGGTGGCCCAGCGCAATAGCACCGCCGCTTACATTTACCTTGCTGGTATCCCAGCCTAGCTCGCGGTTTACGCACAGCGCTTGAGCTGCAAAGGCTTCGTTTGCCTCAACCAAGTCTAAATCTTCATGTTTCCAACCAGCATGTTGCAACGCTTGTTGGCTAGCGGAAATTGGCCCAGTACCCATAATGCTTGGGTCCACCCCTGCTACGGCATAGCTCTTCACCAAGGCGAGTGGTTCTAGCCCGCGTTTTTCAGCTTCGTCAGCACTCATGACCATTACTGCTGCAGCACCATCGTTCAAAGAGCTTGCATTACCTGCGGTTACCGTACCATCACCCTTAAACGCAGGGCGCAGTTTGGCTAGCTTTTCTGCAGGCGTTAGGCGTGGGTTTTCATCGGTATCGAACACCACTGGGTCGCCCTTACGCTGCGGAATTTCCACCGGCACAATCTCGTTATTAAAAGCGCCTGCCTCAATGGCTGCGGCAGCTTTACTTTGGGAGTCAAACGCAAACTGATCTTGGTCTTCGCGGTTAATGCCAAATTGCTCGGCAATGTTCTCCGCAGTAATACCCATATGGTAGTCGTTAAAAGCATCCCACAAGCCATCGTGCACCATGGTATCAACCAGCTTTACATCGTTAAACTTGTGTCCATTACGCAAATGCTGTGCGTGCGGCGAAAGGCTCATGGACTCCTGTCCACCAGCAATAACAATGTTGCGATCGCCAAGTTTTACCAAACGCGCTGCATCAATCACCGTTTGCAAGCCGCTACCGCATACGCGGTTAATGGTCATTGCCGGGGTGGCTGCACTTAGCCCTGCTGCAATACTTGCTTGGCGCGCCGGGTTTTGGCCACAAGCAGCGGTCAGCACTTGGCCCAGTAGCACTTCATCTACATCGGCAGCGTCTACCCCACTATCAGCCACAATTTGCTTCATAACGGTTGCGCCCAACTGGTGTGCAGGCACGTTGCTTAAGCTCCCTAAAAACGCGCCAATGGCGGTACGTTTGGCAGCAACAATAGCAATGGCAGACATGGTGTAAATTCCCCTTAAATTCTTGTTGGCCGATTGTGAAAGAAAAAGCACCGCCCGTAAAGGGCGGTGCTTGAGTTTTTTTTGTATCTTTTAGGCAGCGGCTGCCAACTTTGGTCGCCAGCGAACCCAAAGAGCACGCCCACCTTTAGGGTGCAGATCAGTATCAAAAAATTGGAACTGTTGCAGCAGGATATTATCTTGCTGATGGCCTACTTTCATTTCACGCAGGCGTTTTTCTAAATATTTGTGTCCATCATCATACGGTAATTCACCAAGATGAATATGATAATCATTATCGCACAAATGATACACACCCGTTTCAGAGCTAATTTGCGCACCATTGGCATGCTCTGCAATCAACTCTAACCGCCGGCAGATACCAGACCATTTTCTTTCTAAGAATTGTTCTGTACGGTATTTTTTAACTGTTACAGGAGCTACAACACAAGCTATTACAATGGCAGCCAGTATAACACCGCCTGTACCCTCTAGCTCAAACATATTCGCTCTCCCTTCAAAAGGTATGACAAGGCGGCAACTCTACACGACAGACAAGGTGCTTGACAAGCATGAATACAACAGGCATAAACCGCCCACTGGCTCCACCCTATGGGCACACAAATGCTTGCGATGGGGGCGGATGTTGCCACGACTGTGGTTTATTAACGTAGGATTTTTGAATGAGATTTTACGACTTTTTAGACCGTGGAAACTCGAGTGTAGTTAACTACATGAGTCCCGCGAAAGTTAAAAAGTTGAAAAATATCGTCAAAAAGACCCGTTAAGACACAGTTGTTAATTAGTCAGTGCAAAATGAACATGTAACAAGGAGAGAACGATGCCTAATCGTCGTCAGATAGCTAAATTTAAAATTAACCGTCGTATGGGTGAAAACCTATGGGGTAGCGATAAGTCCCCTGTGAACCGCACCCAAGCTGGTCCAGGTATGCACGGTGCCCGCCGCAGAAAATTGACCGACTACGGTATTCAGCTGCGTGAAAAGCAAAAGCTAAAAGGTTACTACGGTGATGTAACTGAAAAGCAGTTCCGTAACACATACGGCGATGCAACACGCCGCAAGGGTGACACCTCTGAGAACTTGGTAGCACTACTAGAAAGCCGTTTGGACGCTATTGTTTACCGCCTAAACTTTGTACCAACTGTTTTTGCTGCGCGTCAGTTTGTTAACCACAAGCACGTATTGGTAAATGGTAAGATTGTTAACATTCCATCTTACCGTTGTAAGCCTGGTGATGTAATTGAAGTACGCGAGCGTAGCCGCACCATGCCATTGGTTATGGAAACTCTAGAAAAAATGCAGCGCGAAGTGCCTGAGTACCTAAGCCTAGACCCTAAGGCTATGAAAGGCCAGTTTGTACGCCTACCAGTACTAGACGAAGTACCATACGCTGTACAAATGAACCCAAACTTGGTTGTGGAATTTTATTCTCGATAGTAGAGACAACACCACAGCAAAAAGCGCCCCAGTGGGGCGCTTTTCTTTTTAAGCAAGTTTAACGCAGCTGGATCGTTACCGTGCTTTCTGGCGTAAGCAATGGCAGCACTTGCAGCAAATCGCTTTTGTTCATCGCAATGCAACCAGCTGTTGGATTAATAAAGTTTTGCGACACATGCCAGAAGATAGCACTACCTTTGCCTGCTACGGCTGGGTCATCGTTATAGCCCAGCGGCAGAATGATATCGTACAAGGAATCTTTACGCATCAGGCGCTCAGGGTGCTCCACCGCCTCTTCCACAGAACGTTCAGAGAGCTGGTTGTAGGCAAATTGCGGGTGTTCTGGTTCATCGGTCCACACCATGGTATTGGTGATGATTTGCGGCGTAAACGCCAGCTTAGAAGGAAGCAAAACTCTACCCTCACGGTAAAACAACTCACGCACAGGCCACGTACCTGCAGGCGTAGCGCCGTCGCCTTCAGTTTTTTGGTCAGCCGGTACAATACCGCTGCGACCTAAAGCACAAGGGTAAGTTTTATCGCCAATGATGAGCTCTCCAAGAAAAGAACCAGCATCAGCTGTAACAGTAACATTCATAAGATGCTCCTCGTATCAAACTAGCCCCTGTATACTTCAACTAAGGGTTTACTGCAACCCTCCACAAAAAAAGGCGCCACTAAGGGCGCCTTCCTATTAAACGAATATGAACATCGCCGGCATCCCAAGCTCATAGCGTGAGCTGATTACCTTGATCAGCGAAAGATTAACCGCGGGATAAACGCAAGAATACGATAAATTCAGTATCTTGCTTACGGTTGTTCGCACGTTGGAACACTTCAGCAAGGCCTGGAATTTGGCGCAAACCTGGCATGTAGGTACTTTCCAAGCTGGTGCTGGTTTCAATCAAACCACCAATGGCGTACACACGGCCATACTCAAGCACAAAGTCTTGGTCAATCACGTTATTTTGCAGCTCTGGCACGTTGTTCACTACCGGGTCAGCAGTACCAATTGCGGTACGAATCGCTGTTTCACCACTTTGTGTCGCCACGCTCAAACGCATACGCATTTGCACTTTGTTACGGCCAATAAATGGCATCACGCTCATCACCGTACCTGAGTTTTTAAAGCGATACTCATCCTTACGAGAGGAAATAAACACGTCACCACTGTTGGTATCGTTCGTGTTTACCTCGGTTTCGGCATAACCCAACTGCTTGGTCAAACTCACGCGAGACAGTTGGTTATTACGCGCCAGCAAGGTTGGGCTGGAAATGGTGTAAACATCACCCAATACAGAGAGTGCCTGCATAACCAAGCCAAGGTCGCTGTTTTTGCTGGATGTTACATTAGCAATACCACCCTGTGCACCACTGCTGGTCAGCTGGTTTACAGCAGAGAAACCAATGTTCCCCAAAATACTGTCGCCAAAGTCAGTCTTGTAGCTAAAGTCACCACCACGGTCGCTGGTTTTATCGCGAATAATCGCAACAATACGCGCTTCCACAAAAATTTGGCGGTGCGCACTCTCTTGCACGTGCTCCAAGTAGCCTTCAATTTGGCGGTGTGCTTCTGGTGCGGCACGTACGGTAATTAAGCCTGCACTTTTCGTAATACGGTACCAAGAGCTAGCATCTTCCTCCTGTGCCAAGTGATCCACCGTTTGTGGTGTGCTTACTGGCGTTGGAGTTAGGCCACTGCTGCTACCCAATGTGGCAAGCAAATCATCGTCCGATACAGTTGCGGCAGAACTTTCTTCAGTTTGACCAAGTGTTGGCGTTGGCAGTAAGTTCAAACCACCTTCCTGTACCTGTGTGCTCGTTGTTAACACATTAGCTTGTGGAGAAGCTGCTACAGCAAGTGTACCACCACCGCCACCACCGCTGGTGAGGCCAACTTTAACAAGTTCGGTTAGGGTGCTATCAATTTGGTCCCACACGCTATCGGCATAGTCTGTTTCTAGCGCTTGAGCAGATTGGTTGGTGCTTTCACCATCACTTGCCGCCACAATTTCGGCCTTACCAATAAGCGTACCAGTACGTGTACTTTGACCCAGTTCCACCACATAGTTACGGATTGGGTAACGGGTAATCACCCACACGCCATCCACATAGTTGTAGTGGTAACCAGCTTTTTGCAGTACCAGCTCTAGCATTTGTTTAAAATCGGCACCGCTGTGTACCAAAGTAACGCTACGGCCACGCAAACCACCCGGAATCACCACAGATTCACCAGCTGCGTTAGCCAGCTCTAGAATAACAGACTCCAAATCACGGTTAATGTACGCCACATCAAACGGAGGTAGGTCAGGGCGTTTAAGGATAATATCGTCCTTCATGCGGACGCTACTGCCACTTGCTACACGTTGCATGTGGAAAACACCCTTGGTGAGCGCACCTTTGGGCTTAATATCGTACATGTCATTTAATTCTTGGTCGGTTGGGGCACGTACTTCATCGGCGTAGTATTCGCTACAACCGCTCAGCATAATGGCCATCATCGCCGAACTAGCTAGCACCACAAATGGTTTGAATTTAGACAACATAGCTTACCCCCGTCCTACCGTGTCGGATAAAATAATAAGGCGTGACTGCTCAAACTGAGTCACAAACAGTTTTACGCCGGTTAGGTTATTAATGTGCTCCACCATGTACCCCAAAAATTGGTTCATGGTTGTTTCTGCGGTTAAGTTTACTTTTTCATCCAAAATAAAAGAGTTCTCGGGCTTAAGGCGCCAACGCACCTGCCATGGGCCACTAGCTGGTGCTGCCTCACGCATAATGAGGTTTACAATATCTTCAATCGTCATTTGCTCAACATCAATAGCTAGCAATACACGGCCTAGCGGCAAATTCTCAATAATACCGTCAGCGTGATAAATACGTGCTTCTTCTGGTGTTAAGTTTACATGAAATGGGTTGGCTTTTATCTGAACATTATCTGGCTCGCCAGCTTCTTCAATCGCTTTACGTTCAGCTTGTTGTGCGGCATAGGCTTCCCGGGCTTGCTGCAAGTTTTGCTCAATCTCAGCATCGCTCAAGCCACCTTGCATAACTTCTTCAGCGTGTGTTGTTGTAGCAACCGTGGCAACCACAGCACAGCACAGCCAAACACTGCAACGCAGTGCAGAAAATAGCCCAAATTGAATATAGCGATACATTTCCACGCCCACAGCATGGCGTATGCCACGACTTATGCAATGGACTTATGCCACACAACCCTCCTTTTACCATGAACAACTGTTGAGGTTTGGCAACAGTATTGACCCTCGCCAGCGCTACACGGCATAATGCCGCCATGGTTATTATTCGCTCGCTCACATTGTGGGCCACCATTACCACCATAATTACCAAAGCGTTGGAATGGGGATTAAACTGGCATTGGCTGATAGCCACCATTGTTGCGCTTAATCTCGCGACATTCCTCGCCATGGGTGTAGATAAAATGGCAGCACAATTTAACCAGCGCCGCATGCCAGAGGCCGCTTTTTTACTACTTGGCCTCGTTGGCGGTATGGCCGGGCTACTTATTGCCAGCCAAATTTTTCGCCACAAAACCGTAAAAAAATCCTTCCGCATGGCACTATATGGCGTGCTTGCCATTCAAATTATCGCTGCACTATGGCTAGTCAGTTGGGTGTTTGGGTAGCATAGCCTTGAAGTTCACAACTTAATTAACACCGCACTTTTTATTTGCCACAGCTCCATTTTAAGTATACAAAAATCCATACTTTAACTTCTCCCTTTTATTTTAGTAGAGGCACTGGCAACAGTGAGAAAACATGTCAAACCACGTTCCAGCCAAACTGGCTGAGCTCATGGATAACAATAAATACCCATATACGCTGATTCGCGCATACATGATTAGCGCAGCTGAAGAAGCATTAGCACACATGGTAATGCTAACCAAAAAGCATAAAACTGAATGCTCCAAACTAAAAATAAGATCTGAAAGGCCTGATCAAACAGAAGAGCTCTATTCAAGGCGTTACCACCCTGAATATCAACACTCTGAGTTTCTTTCCATCACCTTGTTGAAGGAAGAGACACTCACTCAAATCTTGGAAGATCACGACCCTGAAGAACATCAAGAAATGAGGCAGCATTACCAAGAAATTGCACAAGAAATCTTCGACAACTACTGCCGTGCAGATTTTGAAGATGTAGCAAGAGTAATGACTACTTTGCTTGGCGTATTTATTGTTCCCATTCATACAGAAGAGACTTTTAACGAACAAGGTGAGCTTTGCGTATGCTACGAAATTCAGATGGTGCGTGACCCAACACGATCAGATAAACCCTTAAACACCTTTTTGGGTATGATTAACAAGTACAGCCAGCTGAAAGACTAACCCAAAGCCCCACCATGCGGTGGGGCTTTTTACTTATAAATTTTCCAGTAGGTAAGTTGATGATGCCGTCACTGTAGTACAAAAAGGTAATATTTTCCAATGGGATGTGACTTTTAGTTTATGAGGATCGTGGAAACTCCAGTGTGACCAGCGCGGTTGGCCATAGGCCAAGCCCAGCTTCTGGGAGACGCTGGGCAGCGCTGTGTCCCGTAAATTTACCTTTAGGTAAATTGCAGGCCTTCGACTTACCTGAAGGTAAGTCTCCGGGACACAACCCTAACAACAATACTTAATTGTTGTTTGCCGCTACGCGGCAACGGGTTGGTCCCCGCGAAAGCCGATAGAAACTAAAAATATCGCCCAGTGGGGAATATTAGTTAATTTTCTACAACGTAAGTGCCGGGCGCATCACAAAGCGGCTTATGGTTGATATTACCCTGCGTTTTACGTGCTGCTACTTGGTTACCACTGCGAGACGCCACCCAAGCCGACCAGTCTGGCCACCAGCTATCTTGCTGCTGTTCAGCTTTTTCTAGCCAGCTTTCGGGGTTTTTAAAACGCCCTACTTCCGCAGCCCAGTAAGCGCGCTTAGCATTACCCGGTGGGTTTACCACCCCTGCCACGTGGCCTGCCTTGCTCAATACAAAGCGTTTTTCCTTACCGGCCATATCTGGCAACACACTAAAGCAGCTCTGCCACGGGGTAATGTGGTCACTTTGTGCGCTGAGCATGTAAATTGGCGTATCAATTTGCGTTAAATCCACCGGTACGCCTGCCATATTGAGCTTGCCTGGTTTGCACAAGTTGTTCTCTAGGTACATATTACGTAGGTAGTAGCTGTGCATGGCCGCTGGCATGCGGGTTGGGTCGTCGTTCCAATACAGTAGGTCAAACGGCATCGGCTCCTTACCCAGCATGTAGTTGTTCACCACAAAGCTCCAAATCAGGTCGTTAGAACGCAACATGCTAAACGTTTGCGCCATCTCAGCACCATCTAGGTAGCCTTTAGCTGCCATGCGTTGGTCTAGCGCATCTAGCTGTTCTTGGTCGGTAAACAGTTTTAGCTCACCAGCATTTTCAAAGTTCATCAACGTGGTGAAGAACGTTGCACTGTTAACGCGGGTATCACCTTTAGCTTTAAACACCGCAAGCGCCGCACCCAGCAAAGTACCGCCAATGCAATAACCAATAGCATTCAAGCTATCTTGCTTGGTAATGTTCAACGCCACATCAATTGCTTGGCTTAGGCCATCGGTCATGTAGTCTTCAAAATTGGTATCGCGGTAGGTTTCATCCACGTTTTTCCAACTGATGAGGAATACCTGAAAACCCTGATCAACCGCATATTTTACAAAGCTATTTTCTGATTGAAGATCCAAAATATAGTACTTGTTAATCCACGGTGGGGAGATTAGCAGCGGCTTTTCATACACCTTCTCGGTTGATGGCGCGTATTGAATTAGCTCAATCATGCGGTTGCGGAATACGACCTTACCCGGTGTTACCGCTAAGTTTTTACCTACTTCAAACGCATCATAATCGGTCATGCTGATCTTAAGATTGCCATTGCCACGCTCTAAATCACGCAGAATGTTCTTCAGCCCGGTTACTAGATTATCACCCTTGCTGCTAATTGTTGCTTCAATCACATCCGGATTGGTCATGGGGAAATTGCTTGGCGCTACAGAGTCCAAAAACTGCTGCGTGTAAAAGCTTACCTTAGCCTTTTTAGCTTCATCCATATTAGCCTCACCAACGCTGTGTAGTACCGCATTGGTGGTGAGCAAGTAGCTTTGCTTAATAAAATCAAACAGGAAATTTTCTTCCCACGCACTATTCTTAAAACGACGGTCACCTTTTTGTGGCTGCGCTAGTGGTGTGGTACTGTTGCCCAACATTTGCTCTGCAACATTGGCCCACAATGCCATGTGAGATTGGTAAATATCCATTTGCAGGCGCATCCAGCTTTGTGGATCTTCCACATAGTGCTGCGCTAGCTCAGCAAAACCACGCATAATTGGCGCCATCAGGTTCATGGTGTTTTGGTGGTGGCTGGCAAACTCTTGAATTGCTTTAGTACTTTCCGCCGTAATGCGAGCAATATCAATTTGCTCGGCCATGTTAAAGGGCATTTCTGGCGTGTTGGATTGCGGCGCGCTAGTCACAGGGGCATCTCCTTAAAGTGCGGTTTTTTGTTTTTATTACCGTTATGTTGCACCGCACAGTGTACGCTGCTGGCATGGATGTGCAACATTTTTTCGTCGTAATTTGTGCCTTACTGCTGGCTGCGTGCACACCTGTGGTGGAAGATTCACTACCCCTTACCAGCGTACCAGAAGCGCCAAACATGGCGCCGGAGGCCGCAAATGACCAATAAAAACATTGCTATTGTTGGTAAAGGCGCCCTTGCCATTGCTACCCGTTACGCGCTGGAAGACCAGTTAGTATGTAGCTTGCCGCAATGGTCTGACCGGTTGGTGAACGACCCACAAATTAAAACGGTAATTGACCTACGTGCCGGCGGCGCCGGTTGCTACGAAGGGGCGATGCGCTTGCTCAGCAGTGCTAAAAACGTCATTACCAATAACGCCACACTCATGGCCAGCCACGGCACTCCACTGCGTAGCGCGACCGAAGCCTACCAAAAGCACCTGCTATACAGCGCGTGTTTGGCTGAATACGCTCACTTAGAAAATTACCTTACGCCACAAACACAATCTGTTTGGTTAAGTGGCACACCCGAAATCAACCTAACACTTAATAAGCTCACCCAAAGCAGTGAGAGCTTTGCCACTGTTTACACCGAAACACAGGCTGATTTAGATACGCTGCACTACCAACAAAAAGCACTGAACTACCAGTTATTGCTGCTACAACAAAAACTATGGCCACAAGCCAAACCACAGCAAACACCAACAACCGACCTCACCGCCCTGCACAGCGGTAGCTTTGGTGTATTGGCTGATTTAGGCTACACCCCAACCTATGTTGGCTATGTATCTGCCACCCAAAATTACACCGGCGTAGCCGCACTACCCAACAGCCATCCGCTAGCGCAACCGCAGTTTACAGGCGCTATTACAACCGACCACCAGCACACACAACAGCTGTGCCTACAACAAGTAATAGACCCCATTAACGCCCAGCTCAACGCCATTATGCATGATGTGCAGCACATTCAGCGCAACCGTTTTGTCAACCTTGAAGCCAATACAGCAACTACAGAAATTGGCAATATGTTCAACAGCTGGCTACTGGTTATGCCGCAGGAAGCAGAGCTCCCAAAAGCTATTCACCTCCACAGCGTGCCGCTGGGCAACTTTGGGCAGTGGAATGCCTACCGTTTACAAGGCCAACGCCCTAGCGTGCTGCCCACGCCTAGCTTGTGCCTGCCACTTGTGCTGCAAACAGCCCAGCGTGCAGAGCAGCTAAAACACTACAAACAAGGTTAACTTTCCTATGAACTGGATTAATGATTGCCTCCCCGTGGCAGAAAAAGCGGTGAAAGCTGCTGCCGCCGCAGTGTACCCACATGTGGGTGTTGGTGGCAAAAAAGGTAACCCAGAAAACAAACTACGCATTGATGGCGCTGCCGTACAAGCCTTTGAGCAAGAACTACAACACCTACCCTTTAAGGCCCGTGTGGTTACTGGTGAAGGTGAATCAGACGATGCACCTGAGCTGCGCGGCGTACATGGCCAAGGCGAAGAGTTGCTGGAAATTGGGGTAGACCCGGTAGATGGCACAACCCCCGCCGACCGTGGCGAACCAAGCAGCTGCATTGCGCTGTGTTTAGCGCCAAAGGGAACACTCCTTGCCGCGCCCGATACCAAAATGTGGAGCCTAATTGTACCGCAAGGTATCCACATCAGCGGTATTACCATGACCGATAATGTGCACGAAGTACTGAACCATATTGCCAAACAATTTGGTATAAATACTGATGAGCTAAATGTGTTTTGCTACAGCCGCAAATACAACGCTGAAATTTACCCACACGTTGTACGTAGCGGTGCACAGCTCATTACCCATAGTGGTGGTACTCTGCCTGACTTAGTTGCTCCAGTAATTAACAAACGCAAACGCCCACTAATTGCTATTGGCAAAGGTGGCGCGGTAGAAACCATTGTTGCGGCGGCCGCCGTCATGGCCAAAGGCGGCAACATTAACGCCCAATTTGCGCCAGAGCCCGGCAAGGATAAAGAAATTGCAGCCATTGCCGAACGAGGCCTAAGCCTGGAAAAAACATACTGCAACGAAGAACTAGCACCGCGTGAAAGCTTAACCCTACTCCACGGCCTCACCGCCGGCCCATCGGGCCTTGGTGGTTATAATGAGCCAAATAACCTGTGGGTATTTAAACCATAGCAAGTAGTCGGCTAAGCCGCTGCTTGCTACTGGGGGCACCCCAGCCCCCGCGCCAACCAACTGCCTAACGGCAGCTTGGGATGGCGTATTTTCACAGCTCCAAAAATTTGCCAACAGATGATTTAGGAACGCTGCTGCTGTGATGCAACCTAAAGGAACTGCCAAAAAATTTTCTAATGGGATGAGATTTTTAGTTTATGAGGATCGTGGAAATTCCAGTGTAGTAAGCTACATGAGTCCCGCGAAAGCCGATAGAAAATAAAAATCTCGCCCAGTAGGAAGTTTTTATTCTACGGTGACAGACTTGGCTAGGTTCCTTGGCTGATCCACATCTGTACCCTTCTCCAGCGCTACGTAGTAGGCCAGCAATTGCAGCGGAATAGTTGTTACCAGTGGCGCTAGCATAGCATGCGTGTTTGGTACTTGTAACTGCCAATCGCACAGATCATTTCCAGCATCTAACGTTGCGGTATCACCAATGAGCAATATTGGCGCACGACGTGCTGCTACTTCCTGCAAATTGCTAATGCTTTTATCCAACAAGCCATCACTGCTGGTGGCCAACATCACCACTGGAAACTCATCATCCAGCAGCGCAATTGGGCCATGTTTCATTTCACCCGCTGCATAGGCTTCGGCATGAATGTAGCTGATTTCTTTAAGTTTTAGCGCACCTTCCTGAGCAATGGGCGCCAGTAACCCACGGCCGAGGTAAAACAAACTATCTGCCTGAGCAATTTGCTTTGCTACCGCTTGAATATCTCTATCTTGCGATAGTTGCTGCGTTAGCACCTGTGGGAGGGACTGCAATGCCTGCGGCAAACCGCTGTTTACGGTAATGCCTTTGGCTTGCGCTATGTCCGCCGCCAATAGCAGTAAACTCACCGTCATAGCGGTAAAAGCTTTGGTGCTGGCTACAGCAATTTCTGGCCCAGCGGTTAGGTCCAACACCACATCGCTCAAGCGTGCCATGGAGCTGGTGGCTGTATTGGTCATGGTAATTACATGCTGGCCTTGCTCTTTGGCATATTCCAGCGCGGCCAAAGTATCTGCCGTTTCTCCACTTTGAGAAATCGCCACAAACACACCACCTTTTTGCAGTGGCGGCTGGCGATAACGAAACTCCGAGGCAACATCCACCTGCACCGGAATCCCTGCCAACTGCTCAATATAATATTTACCAACCAGTGCTGCGAGGTAGGCCGTACCACAGGCCACCAAAGTAATTTGCGGCACAGTGGCCCAGTCCCAACTCACCTGCGGCAGCTGAGATTTTTGGCTGGTACTGTCCCAGTATTGCTCCAACAAACGCGCCACTACGGCCGGTTGCTCATGAATTTCCTTCAGCATAAAATGGCGGTAGCCTTCCTTACCAGCCAGCACACTGCTTACATCCAGCGTTTTTACCGGGCGTAATGCTTCCACCCCTTGGCTATCGTAAACCGTTACCCCTTCTGCTGTTAGCACCGCTACGTCGTCATCTTCTAAAAAGATAAACGTATTGGTGTACGGCGCCAGCGCCATAGGGTCGCTTCCTAGGTAATTTTCACCATCGCCAAGGCCAACCACCAATGGGGCACCACGACGCGTGGCGTAGAGCGTGTTTGGCGTTTTGGCACACATCATCCCCAGCGCAAAAGCACCGGTGAGCTGACCTTGCAGGCTTTGCACTGCTTGCAAAGGCGTGCCTGTATTGCTCGCCAACACATGTGGAATGGTCTCGCTATCGGTCTCTGTCGCAAACGTCACGTTGCTCAACTGGCTGCGTAGCTCGGCATAGTTCTCAATAATACCGTTGTGCACCACTGCCCATGTATTGGCCATGTCGGTATGTGGGTGGGCGTTATCGGTAGTGGGGGCACCATGTGTAGCCCAACGCGTATGGCCCAGCGCAATATTGCCGCTCAAGGCTTGGTTGTTTAACTCAGCTTCCAAATTGGCAATTTTACCCGCAGCACGGCGGCGTTCCAGCCCATTACTGCTTATGGCTGCCACACCAGCAGAATCATACCCACGGTACTCCAGCCGTTTTAGGCCATCTAACACATCTTCCACTGCGCTATCGCGCCCAACAATACCCACAATCCCACACATGATAATACTCCTACTAAGCGCTTTTTTGCGTTGGTTTAACGTAGTCTAATTTGGTTTTTTGCGTATTTTCGGAGTAACCCAGCGCCGCTGGTGGTACATCCTTACGCACGGTGGCACCCGCTGCGGTAAACGCCTGTGCACCTACAGTTACAGGCGCAACCAAAGTGTTGTTCGCACCAATAGACGCACCATCACCCACGGTGGTTTGTGCTTTTTCGCCAGTAAGGCGATTGTAATTAGCAGTTACCAAGCCCGCGCCTACATTTACTTGCGCGCCAACTTGTGCATCACCCACATAACTAAGGTGATTCACCTTAGTACCTTGGCCAATGGTTGATTTTTTAATTTCCACAAAGTTGCCTACTTTTACATCTGCAGCCAGCTCAGCACCCGGACGCAAACGAGCAAATGGACCAACGGCATTATTTTCGCCAATAGTTGCGCCATTTACATGGCTAAACGCATGCACCGTGCTACCGCTACCAATGGTACAGTTTTGCAAGCTGGCAAAGCCTTCCAGCACCACACCTTCACACACAGTAACACCTTGGTGAAACAGCACATTAGGACCAATAACACAGCCAGGTTCTAGCTTAGTATCGTAGCTAAAGTACACGGTAAATGGGTCATGCATTTTAACGCCATTCGCCAAGTAATACGCGCGCTTTTGCTCTTGCCACGCAACTTCTGCCACAGCAAGTTGATCCAAACTGTTTACACCTACCAGCAGGTCGGCCTCGCCACCATCAATGGTGCCAACCTTTTTGCCAGCTTGTAGGGCCAAACCTTCCAACGCAGTAAGGTAATACTCACCCTTAGCATTGTTATTATCAATTTGTGGTAAAAACTCGCGCAGTACGCTGCTGCTCACCGCGTAAAGACAGGTGGAAACCTCAGTAATTTCCTTTTGCTCTGCGGTACATTCTTTACATTCAACCGTTTGCACAAAGTTACCTTGTGCATCACGCACAATGCGGCCAAAGCCAGTTGGGTCTTCAGCAGTGGCAGTAATGGTGGTTAGGTCATTCCCCTGTGCTTCGTGCTCAGTTACCAATTGTTGCAACGCTTGAGCAGGAATAAGCGGTGCATCGCCATACACAATAACCACTGTGCACTCTTGCTCGGGCAGTTGTGGCACAGCTTGCTGCACTGCATGGGCGGTGCCCAGCTGTTCAGTTTGTTCGGCAAAGCGGGTATTTGGGTAGGCAGCTTGTACTTCATCCACCACCATTTGGCTTTCAAACCCAGTAACAACTACCGCATCGGCAATCTCGGCTTGGTTAAGAGAATCCATCAGGCGCAGTACCATGGCACGGCCACCAACCTGATGCAGAACTTTCGGCAACGGAGAGCGCATGCGCGTCCCCTTACCGGCGGCTAGAACAACCGCTGTTATCGGCAAACTCATGGGCGTAAATATACCACCCTTAGCCGTAGGTGCAAGTGTTTGCTCATAGTCAGCTATTTATTTGCCCCACCCAGCATAAGAAAACATCATCGGTGTGGGATAAGTCATTTATTGGGGGAATTTTATATGACAAAGCGTACAAAAGCGGCAGCATTAAACGTGGCTGGTTTCGATATTTTTAAAGGTCTTTATGTTCTTGGTTTTTTCTCGCTCCTGATGAGCGTTAATTTTTTGGCTAACGGCGTGGTAAACCTCATGCAACATAGCGCTATGCTGGTTGGTACACCGTTAGATTTTAACGTTCTTGGCGCTGCTTTAAGCGAAAATATTGTTTATTTTCAAATTGCTACGGGTGCTTTTGTTGGCTGTGCTTTATTCACCATTGCCAGCGCACGCATGAGCCAAGGCTCAGCCTTTCGCACCGTATATATGCTGGCGTTTTTCTGCCTACTCATGACCATCACCTTCTTTGGTAATGGCGTTGTTTCGGTTTACAAAACATCACAACTTATAGCTCATACAACATTGGGCGATAACATGCTGCTACAAGCACTAGAAGGCAGCCTACTTTATTTTAAAATCGGCGTTGGGTTCTTTATTGCCTGCGCTGTATTTTCTGTATCAAGCTTAGCCGGACAACAGTTGCATACTATCACACCATCCGGCCGCAAACGCGCGACCAAACGCAAAGCTGTGGCTAAGAAAAAAGCGCGTAAGTCTTAACCGACCATACGCACCAACGCACGCCCTGTATGCGGCGCCAGGCACAACCCTATTCCCCCGTGTCCGGTAGCTGTATAGAGGGTGTTGTGCGTTTGGGGCACTGCTTGTAACAACGCTTGCCCACGTGGCACTTTAGGCCGCAAACCCACCCATGTATAATTTGGTATAAGCTCATCCAGCACCGGCCATAAATCACAAGCTTTGTTATGCAGTTGCTGCATAGATTTTTGCGTTGGGCGAGCATCGTGCCCACGATTTTCCTTAGTGGCACCCACCAATACGCTGCGGAAACCTGTAGCTGCCTCTGCCACCACATACATGCTGCCGCAGCGCAGCATGGGCAAGTCGGTTAATGGCGCCATACCCTCTGGCAACAGATAACGCACCACCTGCCCCAGCACAGGTGTTACTGGCGTTACCTGCGCCACAGCACCATCCAATAAAGGCGTTTGCCACCCCATGGCTAACACCGTTTTGGCGGCATAAATTTTTTGCGTGGCCAGCTGCACACCTGTTACGTGTTCAGCATCACGCAGTAATTGCTCTGCCTTGCCAAAGGCAAATTTTACACCTGCTTGCATGCAAGCTTGATACAACGCTGCCAGCACATGCGGTGGCGATACAGTGGCCGTTGCCGTGCAATGCAGTACTCCTTCTGTTGGTACGTTCACACTAGGCTGCTGTTGTTGAGCCACTGCTTGATTGAGCATGCTGAACTGCTGTGAGTTTGCTTGCACCGCATGTGCAGCTGATTCGGCCTGAGCCGGCGTGTGCACCCACTGCCAGCGGCCGCTGTTATGGTAATAAGTTGGCAGGCCTGTAGCCGCCTCCAGCTCCTGTGCGACTTGTGGCCATGTGGCAAGGCTTTCACGCTGAGCATTTGCCGCCTCTTCCGTGCGATGTGGGGGGTATGGCACCAATGCGCCCAACGCCGCCACGCTGGCACTGCCGTAAGGCTGGCCATGCACAGGGGCATATTGCTCCACCACGCATACTTGCCGGCCTGCTTGTGCCAACCGCCACGCGCCCATCAGGCCAACAATGCCACCACCAACAATGAGAATATCTGTTTTCACGCCCCCACCCTAAACGCAAGGAACCCCACCAGCAAGCTGGTAGGGTTCTTTTCCGAAAGAAGGATGTAGTTAGTCGACCCGCTTAGTGCGGACGATGGCAGTTTTGGGCTTACCAAAATTGGCAACATACCATACTACGGCAATCAGAACTGCCAAACCTATGGTTATTGGCGAGATGACCTTGAACATAATGAACAGGTCTCTTGCCGGCATGATAGTGGACGTAATTTCACCCAAACCGACAACATACATGATGCCACCAGCAATAAAAAAAGCCGCCGCTATAACGTAAACCAGAATATTCATTTCAAATCTCCAGAGTGCAGAACTTCAACCGCCCAATGCGGTTGCATAAAAAGGTCTGCAAGATGCCCCTTGCGGGGCGATTTCTAACTTCTTATGAACACTGGCATTAATGCGGGGTTTTGGCTATGGTGGCGGCATGATTGCTAAGTGCCCAGTGCCATACCGTACGTTGCGTAAACGCAGCGAGTTTTTGGCATTAAGCAAAGGGGAAACAGCACACTTTAAAGGCTTTGTAATTCAATTTGCACCTAATGCTGAAGGCATGGCCGTAGGCTATACCGCCAGCAAAAAGGTTGGTGGCGCCGTGCAACGCAACCGCGCCAAGCGCCGCTTGCGCGCAGTGGTGGACAAACTGATTCGCCTCAACTCCAATTTTAACGGCGGACTTACCCTTAACCTGATTGCTCGCACCCACACGCTAGATTTACCGTTTGAGCAGCTAGAACAAAACCTGCGCGAATTTTTGGAAAGCCAAAAATGCACATTATGACCTTGCGCCCCTACAAACCTGTGGTGCGCAGAGATTGCCGCGTCGGCTGTAAACAGCCTCTTCGCAATGAGGGGGTGTAGGAGAAAAATTATGCAAGCTTTAGCGCTAGGGCTTATTCGCCTCTACAAACTCACACTCAGCCCGTGGATTGGTAACAGTTGCCGCTATATACCCACCTGTAGTGATTACACGGCAGAGGCCATACGCACCCATGGCACGCTAAAAGGCATTTGGCTGGGGTTTAACCGTGTGCGCCGCTGTGGCCCCGGCGGCGGCCATGGCTACGACCCGGTGCCAGAGAAAAAAAATTGCTGTCATAAAAAATAAGTTGCCATAGCCGGCCCACTCAACTTATAAAAAGTTATCTCTTCATCCCTCTTTGCAAGGAATAATGCTATGAATACTGTAATGTTAATCATCTTCAGCATCAGTTGTGGGATCATCTTACGTTTCTTTTACCGCAGCTGGCAAAAAGAACAACAATACCAACGGCGTCTCAATGAGCTGGCTGAACCAGTTATTCAAGAACTACTGGAAAAGCTCCCTCAAGCTAACAACTTAGAAGCTGTTAAACAAGCTCTGCAAGAAGAGCGGTTTACAGATATCATAGTCCTGCGCAGCATGATGCCTCTTTATACTCATGCAGCCCCAGAAGTGCTACAGCATGCTATTAAACTCATGATTAAACGCAAGCTAATTGGCGTACATCGCGTACGTATTACTAACGGTGCTGAGTATAATGGTGATTACCTGTTCCGCCCACCAGCTATGACCTAAAAAACACCCCCCGCCGTTTGGCAGGGGGTGTTTTTTTAAACTTATATTGCTTACTTAATAGCTGCTTTAGCTTTAGTAGCAATATCTGCAAAGGCTGCTTCATCGTGCATCGCCAAGTGCGCAAGCACTTTACGGTCGATATCGATGTTTGCGGCCTTAACGCCGTTCATAAAGCGGCTGTAGCTTAGGCCGTGGGTGCGGGCTGCAGCGTTAATACGCACAATCCACAAGCGGCGAAATTCACGCTTTTTGTTACGACGGTCGCGGTACGCATACTGCAGACCTTTTTCAACTTTCTCAATCGCGGTACGGAAAGTGCTCTTAGCACGACCGCGATAACCTTTAGCCATCGCCAAAATTTTCTTATGACGGCGACGGGTAGTGAAACCACCTTTAGTACGAGACATAATCTAGTCCTCCTCGCTTATTTTGCCGCAGCTTGGCTGGCTTGTTGTTGACGCGCAGCAGCACGCTTAAGTGCCTGTGTACGCTTACGCTTAGCGCGTAGCATCGGCAACATGCGGTCAATCATGTTAAAATTACAATCATCTACCAGAGCGGTACCTGCCAAGCGACGAGCCTTTTGACCCATTTTACTTAGGAAGTGACCGTGGTTACGAATACCACGACGGATTTTACCCTTCGCCGTAGATTTCCAGAAACGCTTATACGCAGCGCGTTTCGTCTTCAGCTTTTGTTTAGCCATTGTTCTACTATCCTTTGTGACACCATAAGACGGTGTCGCGTTATGATAAGACTGATAAGGCGGCAGTTACCTGCACTTTGGGGGCCCTAACAGCGTCCAAACTCATTACTAAAATTGCAACGAGTCCGCTGTATCTACGCCAGTTTGGTCACAGTGTCAACCGCTTGTGAATACATTTTTTCGCCATCCCCAGCTGCCAGCGGCAGTGGGTTGGCGCGGTTCCAAGGTGACCTTGGCAGCACGATGCGGCTTAGCCGATACTCGTGCTGTAAAATTAACTATTGAAATATACATTTAGCGCGCCTATATATTTTCACCTCGCAAAAAGCGAAGTACCTGCACGCAGAAAGCGTGCGATGAAGTTTCTTTCTCTAAACTTGGGGACGTGCTCTGCACGCAAAAATAAACCATGAACCCTACTAACCTCCCTCAGTTTTTCCGCGATTTGGCTGATCAACAGCCCAACCCGGGAGAACTTTTGGCTGACGCTGAATTTCAGCTGGGACACCAGCAAACAAACGTGTCGACCAAGCAGCTGACAGACGAAGCTTTCCGCTCTTTGCTCTCCAGCAAAAAAGCAGAGGCAATCGTTAATAAACTTGCAAAAGCTATCAACAAACAACGGGTTGCTGCCAAGCAACAACCCCTGACTATCAGCTATGTACGTGTCAACATTGAACACCGCTTGGTGACGCACCTGCTGGTGCGCCATATGCGTGAGCATGGCGTTGACCGTGAGCTGCTCGGTAATGTGGCTGTGCGTATTCATCAGGGCCCACATGCTTTGAAGCTTCAAGGTGATACTCACAACATGACTGATGCCGCTGTGCGTGCTGCCACCCAGCCCACCGTTGTTTCTAACAATACTACGGACTGGCATGCTCGTGACAGGGAAGAAGCAATTCTTGCTGAAAACGAACGTGTGGCAGGCACGTAAAACGAGTATCGAACTAAGCGCTGCCCCTAACGGGGTGGCGCTTTTTATTTTTTACTATGCAGGAAGATATTTAGATAACTAGAAAGTACATCTTTTTGCTCATTACGAGACACCACACGGTCGAGCATGCCGTGCTCTAACAAATATTCTGCACGTTGGAAGCCTTCGGGCAGCGTTTCGCCAATAGTTTGCTGAATCACCCGTGGGCCAGCAAAACCAATTAGCGCGCCAGGTTCGGCCAGCAGTAAATCTCCTTGCATGGCAAAACTTGCCGTTACGCCCCCTGTTGTTGGGTCGGTCAACAGTACCACATACGGCATACCGCTTTCCTTAAGCGCCACCAGTGCAGCTGTGGTGCGTGCCATTTGCATCAGGCTCAAAATACCTTCCTGCATACGGGCGCCGCCACTGGCACTCACCACAATAAGTGGCAGTTGATTCTCTCGCGCTGTGTTAGCCGCAGTCACAATTGCGTTACCCATGGCTTGACCCATGCTGCCGCCCATAAAGCTAAAGTCCATCACCGCCAATACCACCGGGCGACCTTTTAACGTAGCACGCACCACACGATACGCCTCATCAGCGCCGGTTTTTTTGCGCGCAGCTTTCATGCGGTCGGTGTATTTTTTGCTATCCTTAAACTTAAGCGGATCTTCCGATTTTGGTGCCGGTACATCTACCTCTTTAATACTTTCGGCATCGGCCAGTAGTGCCAAGCGCTCGCTTACTGGCAAGCGCAAATGGTGATTACAGCTGGTACATACGCGGAAATTCTCAGTAAGGTCTTTGTTGTAGAGCAACGTACCGCAAGAGGGGCACTTTTCCCACACGTTCGCCGCCACTTCCTTACGGGACGTGGTACGAATTTTTGGACGAACAAGATCGGTAAGCCAACTCATACAGCTAGCCTTTGCCCTATTTCACGCACGCGTGGCCAGTAAAATCGGCGTAACGCAGTGGCTGGTTGGTGTTTTGGCGATTGAGTGTGGTGGACCCCACTTGATTGAGCCACAACCCAAGCAAACGCCGATTTAACGGCCACCCTACGGGCAGGGACTGAAAAAGCAATAAATTCATTTTTTCATCAGTCATGTAGCTCGCTATACTCCATCTTCAAAATTTAATTTCTCACCTTTTTCTCTCTCCTGCGCGTATGCGAAATAGGGCAAAGGCTAGCTGTCGGATGAACATACTCGAATTGAATGCAAAAATAAACAGCAATACAACTATGTTGGCTACCTGACGGTGGGGGTAAGCGAACATGTACCTTGCTGATCGCAAGAGCATCCTAAAAACTGGGGTACTAGAGGGCTCGTAGCCCTAGTAGACTAAGCGAACATTTCGCCATCCCAAGGTCACAAAGTGACTTGGTTGGCGGAGGTCCAGGATACTTCCTGGTGCCTTGCGGCAGCTTTGCTGACCGCAAGAGCATTCTTAAATCGGCATGCGGATCATTTCTTGATATGCCTCTACCGCACGGTCACGCAAAGTTACCATGGTTTGTAATGTAATATCGGCACGATTGAGCGATTGAATAACATCCTGCATGGGAATATCTTCCCCACTGGCGGCACGGGCGGATACATCGGCCGCATTATGCTGAGCGCTTACTGTATCGGTTACCATTTTTTGCAGCAGCTCGCCAAAAGCGGGGCCGCTCTCGGTACGGTTACGGTTGGTAACACTACCGGTACTTAAACCAGTACTTGCGCCTAAGGATGTAATTGGATCACTCATATGCGTATTAGCCTAACCTACTATCGTAAAAGTTCCAAGCTACGCTGCGCCATACTTTTGGCCACTTCAATAGCTTGCATGTTTGCCTCATAAGCACGGCTAGCACTACGCAAATCCACCCGTTCTTGGCTAGTATTCACGTTTGGACGTGCCACATACCCAGCTGGATTTGCCAACGGATGCCCTGGCTCATAGCTAAAATTCAGCGGTGTATTCATATCCGGGCGTTGTTGCGCTACCGCCACTTTTTCTAAACCACTGGCACGATCTAGCTCAGTTTTAAAGTAGATTTTCTGTGCGCGATAAGGGCCGCCATCAGGTCCACCAGTAAGGCTGTCAGCATTAGCAATATTCTGTACATGCATGTGCATGCGGGCACTTTGTGCCGCCATAGCGCTGGCGGAAACATCCATTGCGTTCATAAAGTCCATAATCAATACCTCCTATTAGCGGTTATTACGGCCGAGCGCAGTGCTCTGCATTTGGCTATGTTTACGGTATAGACCGGTTACAAATTGATAATCGAGCTGAATTTGGTTCAGCTTAAGCATTTCCACATCCAACTTTACGGAGTTTCCGTTGAGTTTTTTATGCTCATCGCTCTCGGTTACGCGACCTGCTGTTGGCTTAGCCATGCTGCGCTGGTGGCGTGGGTGCGTTACCTTTGGCTGCGCCTGCGTTTGTTGCAAGTAGCCTGCAAACTGTAAGTCTTTAGCTAAATAATTTGGCGTACTGGCGTTAGCAATATTGCTTGCCACAACCCCTTGACGCTGGGTCAAGTGGTCAATGCGGTGGTGTATCGCGGCGGATAGGTTCATTTTATACGGCCTTTTATTGTTATTCTCTCCCGTGCCTTAATGGTTTGCATAAGACGTGCCAACTTAGGTATAGCCAACAGTTGGCAAAGCCACTAATGGTTAGTGGGGACACCCTCCTTCAACTTACCTAAAGGTAAGTTTCCGGGACACTCACTTAAAAAAGATACTTAATCTTTTTTTGTGGCTACGCCACACCAGCTTGGTCCCCGCCCTGACCAATCGCCTCAGGCGACTTGAGACAGCGGGCCCATAAAGCAAAAAATATCGCAATCCCAAGGTCGCAGCGCGACTTGGTTGGCGCGGTTCCAAGATGCCCTGGGAGCTAGCGGTGGCTTTGCCAACCGCAACGCGCATCTAAGTTGGCACGGGTTATGCAAAGTGTGCAGCAAAATAATGAAATGGAACGATACCCATGGCGCGACACTTGCGTAAGATGATGAAACAACCACTCCTAATTTTAGGCCTCCTCGCGGCCGCATTAGTCATGGTATGGCAAAGCTTGGCATTTGCCTCGCAACCACTCGTACGGTTGAAAGACATTGCCGATATTGAAGGCGTACGCGAAAACGTTTTGGTTGGATACGGCCTTGTTGTGGGTTTGAATGGCACCGGAGACAGCGCCAATAGTATTCCATTCACCAAACAATCTCTTATTAATATGCTTGGCCAACTGGGCGTAAATGCGCAAGAAGCAGCCGACCAGCTCAGCATGAATAACGTAGCCGCAGTAATGGTTACCGCCAACATGCCCACCTTTGCACGACAAGGTAGCAAGCTAGATGTAACGGTAAGCAGCCTAGGTGATAGTAAATCACTAGAAGGCGGTATTTTAATTGCCACCCCCCTACAAGCCGCCAATGGTGAAGTTTATGCCTTGGCACAAGGTACACTAGTTGTTGGTGGATTTGTTTCCGAAGGTGGTGCCGGCACTGTAGAAAAAAACCACCCTACAGTAGCTCGGGTAAGTAATGGTGCCACTGTAGAGCAAGAAACTGGGTTTGAACTATCTGACCTAGGCAATGAGCTCACTCTGATGCTCAAACAGCCCGATTTTACCACCGCCCTGCGCGTGCGTAATGCTATTAACCAATATTTCCGTGGCGAATACAGCAAAGCAACCGACCACCAAACCATTGTGGTACAGGTGCCAGAAGTACTACACGATGACCTAGTACGCGCCATTCACCACATTGAGAACTTACGCGTACGCCCTGATGAATCTGCCCGCGTGGTGGTAGATGAAAAAACCGGTACTATTGTAATGGGTCAGGATGTGCGTTTGTCTAGCGTGGCTATTTCCCACAGCAACCTCACCATTCGTGTGAATGAATCTGGCCGTGTGGCACAAGCAAGCACCTTTAATTTAAACGACCTAGAAAGCGATGTATTTGCATTACCAGACAGCGGCTTTGAAATTGGCGAAGGTGATGGCCACTTCCAGATTATGGAAAACGCCACCACGCTGGATGAATTGGTACGCGGGCTCAATGCCCTGGGTGTTACCCCACGTGATGTGGTAAGCATTCTGCAAAACTTGAAAGCTGCAGGTGCATTGCAAGCTGATTTGGTGGTGATGTAATGAAAATTCTACTGTCCAACGCTGCAAATATCCGCTGTTTGCGCTTCCGTTACTCGAGTAGGGTTCCCTATCTACACTCCGTGACGGTTCTCAACAGCAGCTATTTTCGTCAGCTGGACAGCGAATTTTAGTCAAAGAAATAAATTTTGTAGATTTATGAACAATATTTACCAACATCTGCCGGCGCAAACACAGCTAACGGCACAGCCACAGGCGGGAGATACAGCGCGCCAAGCTGAGCTAAAAGGTGTGGCCCGTGAGTTTGAGCAATTTTATGTGGAATACATGCTCAACCTAATGGACCCTTTAGGTGATCCTGACGAGAACTTTGGTGGCGGTAGTGCAGAAGATATGCTGCAACCATTCCACTACGAGCGCATGGCCGAAAACATGGTGTCGCAAGGTGGCATCGGTCTTGCAGATGGTATGTATAGAGAGCTTTTAACATGGCAGGAACAAAGACAATGATGAACCAACACCAACAGCCAACACTTAACCAACCACACCCAGGTGTGCAGGAGCTAATCAGCAAAGCGAACTCTACCTGTGTAGAGCTGGCTGATTTGCTAAACGCTGAAAACAGCGCTCTAGAAGCTCGCCAAGTAGATACTATTGAAGATAATTTGAAAGTGAAGCGTAAGCTGGCACACCGTTTTGAGCGGCTCATGAGTGATATTCGCCTACAGCGGGACGCTTTAAAGCAATCACCAGCAGCAAAACGCGCCGCACAACAGCTACAACAGAACATCTCCCAATATGAAAAACTAGCACGCCGCAACATGCTGCTTTTGCAATCGGCTTACGATGCACGCGCTAGCTTTTTAAATACCGTACGCGATGCCGTGGCAGCACAACGTCCACAGCCTGGCCTTTACACCAACACTGGTGAAAAGAAAACGCACAGCAACCCGGCCAGTATTGTTAATCAATCGGTATAAAATTTCCTCGCCCATGGAAAACCCAGCTGGTCCTGGGGTATACACGAAGCACGCTTTGGTCAGCGTGCTTTATTTTTTGAATGCCCCACCTCCAACTTACCTAAAGGTAAGTTTACGGGACGCGCGCTTAAAAAGGATACTTAATCCTTTTTTGTGGCTATGCCACACCGGCTTGGTCCCCCGCGTGGACCCACTCGCCTTCGCGAGTTGGGGACCACGAAAAAACAAAACGCACCTTGGTCGGTGCGTTTTGTTTTTTATTGTTTTTATTAGGCTTGGGGTACCGCAGTAAAATAACTCACCAAAAGGCGCTCTACTTGTGCAAGGTCTTTATCTTTAAGGGCGGCATGTAAACGAATTTGCAGTGTCATCAAACGTTGTACCGCCGCGCTATCTGCCATTAACTTCAAGCGTTCCTGTGCTGTAAGCTGGTACAATAGCCCCGTAAAAAAGTGTGTCACCGTATTAAACTCAGTATGTAGTAGCCCGGTAAACCACTGCTGTTCGCTCAATAAATTCTCCTGAGCATCGCGCGCAGGATTAACAATGGAGAGGTGAGCAACAGCTTGCGCTACCTTGTCTAAGGGTACATCACGCAGGCGGCTCATAATAACCATCACAAGTAGGCGATATACTTCCTGCGGTTGGTAAGAAAGCGCCATACAAGCGCCACCACCCATGCTTTGAATCAACTCATCAGGTGCAGGTTGGCGCACAAAACTACCACGACCAGGCGCAACCTCTACAAAGCCACGCGCCCGCAGCATACGGATTGATTCACGCAATGTAGAACGAGAAACGTTAAATTTTTGGCACAACTGCGCCTCTGTAGGGAGTTGGTCTCCAGGCTGTAATTGACCAGCCGAAATTTGTTGCTGAAGCACCTCAGCAATTTGAACAACGCGTGGCTGGGAGCCAGTTTGGTCAAACGTTGTCATATCAGTATCCACAACCTGTTACCTTATTATTTTTTATTACATATACCACTTTAGGTAGTGTACGGTACAATTCGAAGTTGTGGCAAGTAGTTTTATCTATCATCCATTCATTTTTTAAGTTGCTTATTCACCACAACTTTAGTTTTAAATATACAGGTCAGCTTTTTGATGATTGACCTGCCCTACACAACTAGTTTAACTGCAAATCATGTTTGCCGCAATTGGCCGTGCTACACTTTCTATTATCCACAGAGCTGGGTGCTTGTGGTATTTTATCTTAAGTTTTGCCCACCATTTGCTCACTCCGCCTATTTATGCGCGCCAAGTCATCAGACAATGTGAATTTGTTGGCGTACAATCTACCCCTATTGTACTACTTACGGCTTTTTTCACCGGTGGT
This sequence comes from Pseudomonadota bacterium, assembly GCA_030148545.1. Classification (GTDB taxonomy): domain Bacteria; phylum Pseudomonadota; class Alphaproteobacteria; order UBA2136; family JASBTF01; genus JASBTF01. The sequence goes on along the minus strand of JASBTF010000001.1, from coordinate 239,380 downwards.
GTACTTGCTCTGCAAAGCTACTATGGGTTTAACAACGCAGCTGTAGCTTCCACCCAGCTTGGTCCTGTTGTTGCTCTTTCTATGTTGCGGGAGCTTGGCCCTGTGCTAGCCAGCCTCATGGTTGCAGGTCGCGTCGGCGCTGCCTTTGCCGCAGAACTAGGCACCATGCGCGTAACCGAACAAATTGATGCTCTAACCACCCTAGCCACCAACCCACATAAATACCTTGTAGTACCACGTGTACTGGCTTGTATCCTTATGCTGCCTATGTTGGTAGCCTTGGCAAATACCATTGGTATTTTTGGCGGCTACTTAGTGGCAGAAAATGTACTAAACCTAAATGGGCAAACATTCCTCGACAACGCCTTTAACGCTATTGAAAGCCCCGATGTTGTCCTGAGCCTTGTTAAGGCCGGTTTCTTTGGTGCTATTGTAGGTATTATGGGCTGCTACTGGGGGTACCAAACCAGTGGCGGTGCCGAAGGTGTGGGTAAAGCCACAACAACTGCCGTTGTTTATGCATCGGTCGCCATTTTGATCATGGATTACTTTATAACCGCGTTGATGATGTAATAGGTAGAAGCAATGAGTACACCCAAAATTGACATCCGCAACGTACAAAAATCTTTTGGCACCAAACGTGTCCTAGAAAATGTAAACCTCACGGTAGAAAAAGGCCAGAGCATGGTTATTCTGGGCGGTAGCGGTAGCGGTAAATCCGTACTACTGCGCTGCTTACTAGGCCTACTAGCACCAGATAACGGCAAAATTTTGGTCGATGGTGTGGATACCACCCGCTTAAACGAACAACAGCGCATGCAGTTTATGCGCAAATTTGGCATGTTGTTCCAATCTGGCGCCTTGTTCGACTCTCTCTCTAACTGGGAAAACATTGGTTTTATGCTCACCCAACAGGGCGTAAAGCCAAGCAAAGTACGCCAAACTGCTATTGATAAACTCGCACTAGTTGGCCTAGAACCCCGTGTAGCAGACCAAAAACCAGCTGAGCTCAGCGGTGGTATGCGCAAACGCGTTGCCCTTGCCCGTGCCATTTGCATGGAGCCCGAGATTATTCTGTACGATGAGCCCACAACAGGGCTAGATCCCATTACTTCCGATGTGATTAATGACCTCATTTTAAAACTAAAAGAAGATTTGGGTGTCACTTCGGTCACAATCACTCATAATATGAACAGCGCTTTCAAAATTGCTGATCGCATTGCTATGCTATATATGGGTAAAATCATCGCCAATGGCACGGTAAAGGAAATTAAAACCTCCGATAACCCGTACGTAACACAATTTGTAAACGGCCTGGCCCAAGGGCCAATAAAAGTAGGGCAGCGCTAGGGGAGAATTAAAAAACATGTTTACTGCCGAAAGTCGAGTTGGATTATTTGTGGTTATCGCCCTAGTGGCGCTGGGCTGGCTCACCATGCAAAGTGGTGTTATTGGCAGCCAAGGCTTTAGCAGCAACAACCGCTTTTTAGAAAGTGAGTTTACCGATGCCGAAGGTATTGTACTTGGCTCCAAAGTAAAAATGGCTGGTATTGAAATTGGTGAAGTAAGCGATATTAACCTCACGCGTGAAGGTAGCGCAGTAATTCGCATGAGTATCCGCCAAGACGTACCACTACCCGAGAATATTCAAGCCGAAATTGCCAGTAGCGGCCTTATTGGTGAGCAATTTATGGCATTAGTAACCGAGTTTGGCGCTGCCGAAGCTGACCTACCAACCACGGTGGTACGCATCCCCAACCGTGGTTCTAGCAGCCCTGATAACATCGCCAACAACTTTGGTCGCATTAGTGAAGACCTACAAGAAATCACCTCCGCCCTACGCCAAGCCTTTGGTGGCCAAGAAAATGCAGACAAGCTGAAAAACATTGTAAATAGCTTGGAATCTGTTGGTGGCCGGTTAGAAGATATCTTGGTAAGCGAAGTAAAACCTGGCCAAGTAGAAACTATTATGAATGGTCTAACCACCTTCTCCACTAAGCTGGATGAAAATGGCGCCGATATTCTGGACAACATCCACCAAGCCAGTAGTTCACTCAAAACCATCTTAGGCGACAATGAAGAAGAAGCCTCACAGATGATTAAAAACTTCAACATTGCTTCTGCCAATTTGGCACGCATTACCAGCAGCCTAGAAGGTGGTAACAGTACTCTTGGTAAGCTAATGACCGAGGAAGACACGCTCATTACCGATCTTAAAGCCGCGGCAGCTGACCTCAAAGCCGTTGCGTCTAAAATTAACAATGGTGAAGGTACACTTGGCCGCCTGATCAACGACCCAAGCACCGTTGATAAAGTTGAAAATGCACTAGAACAATTTGCCGCTGTGGGTGAACGTATGGAAGCATTCCGCACCGATGTTGCCCTGTATGGCTATGGCTTAAGCGCTGAAAATGTTTCCAAAGGCCGTTTTGATGTAACTCTGTCACCTCGCCCAACACGTTACTACCGTATTGGTATCCTCTCCGATGGCTTTGCTACTCAAAGCGACGACCCACGTGACAACTTATCTCTCAGCAACCAAGAATTTGGCTCTGATGTTAAATTTACCGCCCAATTTGGCCAACGCTTCCAAAACATTGCCTTTGGTCAAGATATTGGCGTGCGCTTTGGCCTGAAGGACAGCACCTTCGGCGCCGGTGTAGACACCGTGCTACAGCACCACTGGCTACCACGTGACGTAGAAGTATCTGCCGATATTTACGACTTTGCCGGTACCAACCAAGGTAACAGCAACGATACCCCTCACCTAGACATCACCACCAAGGTGAACGTATTTAAAAACCACGACTTCCTCTACGCTGTGGGTGGATACGACAACGTATTCAACCAAGAAATTGGCTCCCCATTCATGGGCCTTGGCGTACGCTTTGTGGATGACGACCTGAAATACCTCGTGGGTTCTACCTTATAATTTTAAAATAGCTACGCGGTCGGCAAAGCCGCCGCTTGCTACTGGGGACACCCCAGCCCCCGCGTGGACCTAGTCTCTCTGAGACCTAGGGACCACGAGCAACCATCCGCTTGCGCCACTATTTAATCTGTAATACAGTACTCCACATTATGAGTACACCACGCTACGACACGCTAAGCATTGCTATCCACTGGATTACAACCATTTTATTCCTTGGCCTTTGTGCAGTTGGCATTATGATGGCCAACGGTGTGTTTGAACCACCATTACGTTACCAAGTGTATAACCTACACAAAAGTATTGGAGTTACCATTTTAGGCCTGACCTTGTTCCGTATTGTATGGCGCTTTATTAAACCAGCCCCTGCTCTGCCCAATACTATTAAGCCGCGCGATAAGTTTGCCGCCCACACAGCCCATAAACTGCTCTACCTTGCTCTTATTGCTATTCCGCTATCTGGTTGGTTAATGAGTAATGCGTTCGGCTTTGGCGCCCCTTTCTTCGATTTTTTCACGCTACCAGCGCTTATTGAAAAGAACCCATCACTGGGTAAAATCTTTAGCAGTGCCCACACTTTTGGTGCTTTTGCTGCACTTGCACTCATTGGCGTACATGCTCTAGCAGCTCTCTATCACCACTATAAAGAGCGCGATGTGGTGCTGTGGCGTATGCTACCGCTGCTTAAGCAGCCACAAAAATAATTACACTTTTTGTATCCACACCCCTTGACTTTTGTCATACGTTCGCTATTTGTATACTGGAACAGATATACAGTAACGGAACTTAATACGCCATGAGCAACCAAACACCGTCAACCACAGGCAACCGCGCTTACGACTTTGAATATACGCTAGACAACGGCAACACCGCCTACGTTTATGTGTTGGAACCAGGTAGCACCTTCTACCTAGGTGATGTAGACCTTGGCGCTCTTAGTCTGTTCAACGCTCAAGGTAAACTAGCCGCACAAGGCAACCTATTGGTAGAAACACCAGGCCGCCCCGATATTGTACTATGGAATTTGGCCGAACTTGCAGGCAGTGCTAACCCACCAACCATTATTTTGCCAGATGGCACAGCCATGAGCGCTCAAGAATTCTTACAAAACTTTGGCCTACTTAATATTGAGCCAGCTGCCGGCCCCGAAGATTTAGCAAGCGTATTTGATATTGAACCTGCTGCCGGCCCTGCTGGTGCTAGTGGCGCTAATGGTGCTGGTTTTCAACAGCCAACCATTGCTGGTCAAGATGTAGAGATCAACCCAATCTTCAGCCAAGTAATTAACCCATTTAGCGTAAGCAACAATGGCCTTACCCCACCTGCGGAAGAGCTCCCAGCTCAACAAGGCGCACTACCAGCAGCACCGCCGGTAACACCGCCAAGTACAAATAATGCGCCTGTAGCAGTTGCCGATAGCCTAACCACTGCGGAAGATACTGCACTTAACTTCACCGCAGCACAGCTACTCGCTAACGACACAGACGCCGATGGCGACACTCTAAGCATTGCCACCATCGACACCGTAACAGCACGTGGCGGTAGCATTAGCTACAACCCAACAACCGGTGCTATTAGCTACACCCCACCAGCCGACTACAATGGCCCGGATAGCTTTAATTACACAGTAACCGATGGCAATGGCGGCTTTAGCACCACCACCGTTGGCATTACTGTAACGCCAGTTAACGATGCACCTGTAGCCAACAACGATACGGCCAATACAAACGAAGACACCGCCGTTACTATTAATGTACTCGGCAACGACACCGATGTAGATGGCGATACACTAACCGTTAACGCCATTACCGCTAACCCTGCCAATGGTAGCGTGGTTATTAATGCCAATGGCACCATTACTTACACCCCAAATGCAGGTTTTAATGGTACCGACACCTTTACCTATCAGGTAAGCGACGGCAACGGCGGATTCGACACTGCTACCGTTACCATTAACGTTGGTGCAGTAAACGATGCCCCAGTAGCCAACGACGACAGCGTAACCACTAACGAAGACAATGCGGTTACTATTAGCGTACTCGGTAACGATACCGACCCTGATGGCGATACACTAAGCGTTAACGCTATTACCGCCAACCCAACTAATGGTAGCGCGGTTATTAATGCCAACGGCACTATTACTTACACACCTAACGCTAACTTCAACGGTACTGATACCTTTACCTACCAGGTGAGCGATGGCAATGGCGGCTTTGACACCGCTACCGTTACTGTAAACGTAACACCAGTTAACGATGCACCTGTGGCTAATGATGACAGTGTAACTACTAACGAAGATACAGCCGTTACCATTAGCGTATTAGGTAATGATTTTGATGTAGATGGCGATACACTAAGCGTTAACGCTATTACTGCCAATCCAAGCAACGGTAGTGTAGTTATTAATGCCAACGGCACCATTACTTACACACCTAATGCTAACTTCAACGGTACTGATACATTTACCTACCAAGTGAGCGATGGCAACGGCGGCTTCGACACCGCTACCGTTACTGTAAACGTAACGCCAGTTAACGATGCACCTGTGGCCAACAATGATGTAGCCTCCACAGCGGAAGATACACCGGTAACCTTTAACGTACTAACCAACGATACCGATGTAGATGGTGATACACTAACCCTACAAAGTATTGTAACTGGCCCAACTAATGGCGTGCTCAGCACCAATGCTAACGGTACTGTAACGTACACCCCAAATGCAGGTTTTAATGGCACCGATACCTTTACCTACCAGGTGAGCGACGGCAATGGCGGCTTTGACACCGCTACCGTTACCATTAACGTTGGTGCAGTAAACGATGCCCCAGTAGCCAACGACGACAGCGTAACCACTAACGAAGATACAGCCATCACCATTAATGTTCTGGGTAACGATACTGACCCTGATGGCGACACACTCAGTGTTAACGCTATTACCGCTAACCCTGCCAATGGTAGCGTGGTTATTAATGCCAACGGTACTATTACTTACACACCTAATGCTAACTTCAACGGTACAGATACATTTACCTACCAAGTGAGCGACGGCAACGGTGGTTTCGACACCGCTACTGTTACTGTAAACGTAACACCAGTTAATGACGCACCTATAGCTGTAAACGACAGTGTAACCACCAACGAAGATAGTGCAGTTACCATTAACGTACTAGGTAATGATACCGACCCTGACGGTGATACACTAAGCGTGTCCCGTATTGTAACTGGCCCGGCTAACGGTAGTGTAGTTATTAATGCCAATGGTACTATTACTTACACACCAGCTAACAACTTCAACGGCGCCGATAGCTTCACTTACGAAATATCCGACGGCAACGGCGGTACTGATATTGCAACAGTTAATATTACTGTTAATCCAATTAATGATGCGCCTGTAGCCGTAAATGACAGCGTAACCACTAACGAAGATACGGCTGTTACTATTAACGTACTAGGCAACGATTTCGACGTAGATGGCGACACACTAACCGTGTCTGCTATTACCGCTAACCCAAGCAACGGTACAGTTACCATTAATGCCAACGGTACCATCACCTACACACCGGCTAATAACTTCAACGGTACCGATACCTTTAGCTACCAAGTAAGCGATGGCAATGGCGGCTTCGACACCGCTACTGTGACCATTAACGTTAACCCAGTTAACGATGCACCAATTGCGCGTAACGACAGCACCACCACAACTGAAGACCAAGCTATTACTATTAACGTACTAAGCAATGATACTGATGTGGATGGCGATACCTTAACTGTATCTCGCATTGTGAATGGCCCAGCCAACGGCAGCGTAGTGCTTAATGCTAATGGTACCATTACCTACACACCAGCTAATGGTTACAGTGGTAACGACAGCTTCACCTATGAAGTATCCGATGGCAACGGTGGTTTTGACACCGCTATTGTAAACATTACAGTAACGCCAGTTAACGATGCCCCAACGGCAAATAATGATAGTTTCAGTGTGGATGAAAATACACCACTCACCATTACGTCTGGTCAGCTACTAAGCAATGACACCGACCCAGATGGTGACACACTAAGCATCACCACTGTGGATGGTACTTCCGCTAATGGTGGTACAATTAGCTTTGTTGGTGGTGTTCTTACCTACACCCCACCAAGTGGTTACCGTGGTGACGATAGCTTTACCTACACCATTACCGATGGCAATGGCGGTACCGATACCGCAACTGTATTTATTGATGTAAACCCAGTAGACCAACTCCTAGTTGTTCCAGGTACTTCTGGCACCACTGGCCGCGGTAACGATGTAATTATTGGCGATGGCACAGGTACAGCTCAAACGGGCCAAGCTGCCTCCAAAGCAAGCTACAATATCGTACTAGCGCTAGATATTTCTGGCAGTATGAATGGTGCTAACTTGAACTTAGCTATTAATGCTCTGCAAGACTTGGTTACTCAGTACCAAAACTTTGGCACCAACGTAGACTTCAAACTAGTTACCTTTGCCGAAAGCGCAACAGTTTATAACTTCACTGCTAATGACTACCAAGCCGTGATTAATACTCTTAATGCTTTCCGTGGTAGCGGTAGCGGCAACAGCCACCTCAGCACCGGTGTGGATGCAGCGCAAACAGCTTTGCAGCAATTCCTCGCAGCACAGGGGAGCGATATCTTCAACCGTACTGAGCTATTCTTTGCCACCGATGGCCTTGCTTCACCAGGTTTCCAAGAAAGCTGGGGCGATGAATTCCTCGACTTCTTGAACGATAACGGCGTGTACAGCCACGGCCTTGCTATTGGTAATGGTGCCGATACACGTGCCTTTGCCCCTATCGATAACACAGACGGTGTACAGCTGATTAACAACGGTAGCCAACGCATTCAGCCTGACCTAGTACAGTTTGATGGCGGTACAGTTTACAGCCCTGCAGCACCAAATAACGACACCATTAATGGTGGCGATGGTAACGATATTCTGTTTGGTGACACCATTAATGCCGACTGGATTCCAACCGTACAAACTGGTAGTGGCTGGCAAGGTATTGAAGCTTACTTAATTAGCAATAACTCAATTAATCCAAACGGTTGGTCACCAACCAACAACCCAGAAATGTTCGAGCGTTTAGCGCTAGACTTTATCCGTAACAACCTTGTATCTGGTCGTTTCTTGGATGAAAACCGCCCATTCGGTGGTGATGACACCATTAACGGCGGTGCTGGGAACGATGTTCTTGTTGGTGGCGGCGGAAAAGATACCCTAGACGGTGGTACCGGTAGCGACCAATTATACGGTGGTAATGATAACGATACTTTGATCTTTGATAACGCGGATACCGTTATTGACGGCGGGTTAGGCGCAGATAAACTGCAAGTTAATGGCAGCAATAATACCATTAATTTGAACCAAACTCGTTTTCAACAACTGGAAACAATTGACCTGACCAACGGCAGTGGTACCGACCGTGTTATTGGCTCTGGAAGCGCAGTTGACCGTGTTTCTGATAACGATATTCTGACCGTTCGCGGGGACGCTGGTGACCGTGTGGACCTGAGCGGTAACTATACCAAGGCGTTTAGTAACATTGTAAGTAACGGAATTACTTACAACTATTACTACGACGCTGCGAGTGATACTGGTGCCTACATTGAGCATGGCCTAGTACTAAATGGTGCGGTAGTTAACTAAGTTAACCCACTGTATCTGTTCACAAAAAACGCCCTACGGGGCGTTTTTTTATTGCGCCATAGTAATTAGGCTTAACATTTCGTAAAAATGTTAAGCTAGCACTACGCTCGCTTAAACAGCAGCAAAGCCGCTGTTAGACTCGCGCGTGGGCCGCAATATCCCTTGCGGCCATAGTCATTCAACCATGCAAATGCAAAGTTGAATGACTATATGCTGCAAACCAGAACCAAACAGCACCATTCAGCACGTGGTGCTGGCATACCCCCCAATTATGCCGACCCAGTCAGCATCGCGTTAAATAAGCCTCATAAACACGCAAAAAATGTATGCAAAACACTTGCATTAGGCACATTGTACACTATATAAAGCTGGTAATCATTTTTTGCCTTTTACTCAATACTACCCGCGCAGAAGCGCAATGTGATGGGGACGCCCCACCACTGGCAGTATTGACAGGTAAAACCACTGTGCCGAAACGTCATTGGCACCTCACCCCTAAAGCTCCCTACAGGAGCAGGAGAAATCCATGGAGAAAAAATCTCAATGGCAACTCTTCCTGCAATCCATGCAGGTTGAGCTATCTCTACCCCAAAAATGGGAACCTTGGGAAAAATGGTGGTTTACTATCATTTTAATCTCAGGCCTCCTTATTTTGGGCTATTTCTTTTGGGAGCATAATTTCTGATTTTGCTTCTCTCACCGTTTTGCGCCTGTAGGCGCCTCACATTTTTGTAAGGCCCTGCAAACGCGGGGCTAGGAGAACATCATGACTGATGAAGAAATCAAACCTGACGATACGTCTGGTGCTGCTCCGCGCACAGGGGAAACCCTCGCCGAAGCACAGCTGCGTGCACGGACCGAGTCCGCACGCGCTGATGAAGCAGAAAAAAAACTCGCCAATAATGGTAAAAGTCTACCAATTATTGCTGTGCTGGCACTGATTATTCTGGTCGGCACCCTCGTAGGTGGCTTAGGCTATGTAGCTGGTTCCAGCAAACAAGGCCATAGCAATACCATCGATACCGAAGCCCTGACGGCTGAGGTTGTAGCTGGTATTGAAGAACGCCTTGGCGCATCACTCGATGATATCGAACAGCGCCTTGGTGTTGTTGAAGCCACCAGCAATGAAACGCTGGAGCAGTTCAACGGCTTTGGTGATGAACTGGCGCGTACTCGTGCCGCCGCAGAAGATGCAGCTACTGCTGCAGAAAGCTGCGGTTGCAATGCCGAAACAAATGCACCTGTTGAACAGCAAGCAGCTGTAGTAACGCCACCAGCGCCTGCGCCGGTGGAAGAACCTGAAGCTGCTGCTTGGGTTGCCCCGGCACTGATGGATACCAACCTGTTCACCTCAGCACCGCTGATGTGCGAAACGGTTTACATTGGTACTGGCAACGACTTCACTGCGGTTGGCCTGGACTCTGCTGGAGTACCGGTTGGCCGTATTGCAGACGCAAATGGTGGCCAAGGTAAGTATGGCTGGCTCACGCCAGAGCAGCAAGCGTATGTTCAGCTCCTCCACGAGGAGCAGTGCACGCCAGCTGAACCTGCTGTTGCGGCTTATGTCGCTATGCCTGAACCGCCTGTTGAACCTGCTATGGTTGTAAATGATGGCTTTACCGCCATCCCGGCTGATCTTTTCAGCACCGGTGCTTTACTGCTGTTCGACATTGAACGCGGTGAATTTACCGATGATGAAGTGATCTATACGGTTCGCTCTGTCGAACCGCCGGAACCGTTTACAATTGCTGAAACTGTCATTTGGTCCAGCTCTGTTGGCTATGATGAATTCGGCATGACTACATCAGTACCGGTCCTTATTCCAGGTAACCCAGCGCTGCGTGGTGTTGAAGGCCGTTCGGTCTTTGATTTCCCCAATGCTGCTGAAGTTAATGATTTCACCCACTTTGTTGGCTACAACAACGAAGGTGAATGTAACTTGCCGCTCGCAGATCGTGAAAACGTGAACGAGCATTGGGCTGAAGCTCTTGAGAGCCTTGGCCGTGGTATGTTCCTGGGACTGTTTGGCGATGCTCCGGCAACGCTGTGTTTCCATGATAGCGAAAACTTTGCTCGCAGTTCCAATCTGATTTGGGATGGCGGCATTGCAGAACTGATTGAGCTGGATCGTGATTTGGCTTGGTTGGAAGTTATCGATATGGAAACTGGATGGCGTATGATGGTTGAAATCCCTCAGCACTTGCTGATTGATCCCGAAAATCGTCGCCACGTTCAGGCTATGGATCTGGTTGAATCGGATGACCCGGCCGTGCAGCACTACCCGTTGCATTTGCCGCGTGAATTTGGTTCTAACGACCTAACCATCATTGATGAAGCACGCTTTACGTTCTTCACCAGCAATCGCTGCGACTTTGGCGATACGCTGCGGAATAACATTCCGTTTTTGTATAGTGGCGACAACTCTCCGGTTGGCCGTTTGGCGATTGACTGTGAAAATAGTCATCGTTTTGCGGTTTCTCCGGAATTTGCCGGCGCTTACACTAATACGGAAGCGTTCTTCATTATCCTTGGCGGTGCCAAGCTGGCTGCTATGATTTATCTGCTTGATAAAAATCCTAGCGACCCTACGGCTGGTGATACTGGCTGTGAATTTTTGAACTGTGGTGGTAACCCCGTGTTGCCGCCATTGCCGCCAAGCTAAACAGAGTTCGGTACGTGAGGCCGCAAACTCACGGCTTACACTAAACACGGATTCCAACCCCGTGCTGTAAGTGACGACGCATACGCATACCGCATACGCCTATGCGGCGGTAGGGGCAACCCTGCTGCTGTAAATCGTGCCCGCGGACGCGGGAGCGAGTCTTTGAAAAAACTACTACGGTGAATGAGGTAGCTCCTCGTTTACTGTAAATCGTGCTTGGTGCTGTGTGCAGGGTCGCTCCCTGTCGCAGCGCTAAGAGCGAATCTCGAGATAAAAATCTTCTTTGCTGGACGCAGTAAGAGAAGTGAAAAACCCCCTGGTGTGCACACCAGGGGGTTTTTTCTTTACATAATTATAATTAGTTTGCCTGTCTGCGTAGGAAAGCTGGAATTTCAAGATCGTCAAAATCAAAGTCACTCTGCTGCTTTGGCGCTTCTTGCTTAGTTGCGGTAAAGTCAGTCAAGTTCTCAGGCTCAGGTAGCTCGCTTTTAGCTGGCTCAGGCGTTGTTGTTTCCTTCGCTTTTGCCAAGGTAGTACCAAAACCGGGTGCCTTGCTCATAGCTGGTTTAGCATTGCCCAAACCTGTTGCTACCACAGAAACACGGATTTTACCCTGCAGCGATGCCTCGAACGCCGTACCGAAGATGATGTTTGCATCTGGGTCTACTTCCTCACGGATCCGGTTTGCAGCTTCATCCACTTCGTACAGTGTCATATCCTCACCACCGGTGATGTTGATCAGCACGCCACGTGCACCCGCCATAGAGATACCATCCAGCAATGGGCTGGAAATAGCAGCTTCGGCAGCCATAATAGCGCGGGTTTCGCCTTCGGCTTCGCCGGTACCCATCATCGCTTGGCCCATCTCAGACATCACGGTTTTAATGTCGTTAAAGTCAAGGTTAATAAAGCCTGGCACCACCATAAGGTCGGTTACGCCACGCACACCTTTATACAGAACTTCATCCGCTAGCTTAAAGGCCTCGTGCAGTGTGGTGCGCTCGGTCGCAATGCGGAACAAGTTTTGGTTTGGAATAACAATCACGGTATCAACGTGGTTTTGCAGTTCTTCGATACCGCTTTCGGCAGCTTTCATACGGCGTGAGCCTTCAAAGCTAAATGGCTTGGTTACCACCGCTACGGTAAGAATACCCATTTCCTGTGCAGCACGCGCTACAACAGGTGCAGCACCAGTACCGGTACCTCCACCCATACCAGCGGTGATGAACACCATGTGGCTGCCTTTAATAGTTTCGCAAATTTCTTGGTAGCTTTCCTCAGCAGCGGCGGCACCCACTTCGGGGTTTGCGCCAGCGCCTAGGCCTTCGGTTAGTTCGGCACCAAGGCGAATTTTGCTTTCAGCTGGGTGAGTTTCTAATGCTTGGATATCGGTGTTGGCGGCAACAAAGTTAACGCCTTGCAGATCAGCAGTGATCATATTGCCTACGGCATTACCGCCGGCGCCGCCTACCCCCACTACGGTGATGCGGGGTTGATGAGGTTGTTCTTGTACAACGGCGACATCGAGCGACATAGCTGATCTTTCCCTTTAATTATTAATTTTAGAAACAAGTTTATAAAACTTGTTTCGCTGTGTTCAATCTTACAAAAAAGCGTCGTTTTTCTCAGATTTCACACGCAGGTCGCAATATACTTTGCGACCGTAGTTGAATCATTTATTGCACAACGATCAACTACAAATTTTTGATCCGTTTAGTGGATATATTTATACGATACTGCGCCGCCCTTGGCTACGCTGTATGACAAATTTATCCGTTTTTGGCAGCCGTAGGCAACCAACTAAAAGTATTGCTCAGCATGCGTTTAAACGCACCGCCAGCAAAATTACGACTTCTCGCGCTTTCTGCAACCTGGCGTGACCCATACAACACAAGTCCAGCAGAAGTAGCAAACTGTGGGCCACCTGAAAGGTCGGTTAAACCGCCCACATGTTGTGGTTTAGCAAGGCGTACAGACTTGTCTAACACCACCTCGGCTAGTTGGCGCAAGCCAGCCAGTTGGCTGGTACCACCCGTGAGCACCACGCGGCGGCCAATAGCTGTTTCAAAACCTGATTGTTCAATACGGTCACGCACCATCTCCAGCAGTTCTTCGCAACGGGGTTGAATAATACCCGCCAGCTGAGATTTGGTAATGGTTACCGGGTTCAAATCATCCTCGGTACCCACGTGCGGAATTTCAATTTGTTGGTCGTCGGTAAGTGCTGCGGCCATGGCACATCCGTGCAATGTTTTAATGCGCTCAGCATGGTTCAACGGTGTAGAGAGACCACGCGCAATATCCGCCGTAATGTGGTTACCACCTACGGGAATAACGCCCGTGTAAACAAGGCTCCCCTCACTATAAATAGCAATATCGCAAGTACCGCCACCAATATCCACCAGCGCACAGCCTAGCTCGCGTTCATCGTCCACCAAGCTACTCATAGCGCTCGCCAATGGCTGTACCACAATCTCGTGTACATCGTAGCCAGCACGTTCCACACAGCGAGTCACGTTACGCAGTGCCGCACTGGCGGCCGTAATAATGTGAACATCGGCCTCCAAGCGGCTACCGGTCATGCCGCGTGGGTCGCGGATGTCGGTTTGGCTGTCGAGCACATATTTTGTTGCAGTGGCATGCACAATCTCACGGTCGCCTTCAATTTGGCGCGCACGAGCAACATCAATAATTTTTTCTAAGTCGCTTTGGCCAATCTCGTGCTGGTTCAGCACCACTAAGCCATCGGTCATGTGGCTACGTAAATGAATACCACCCAAGGCGACATACAGCTCATGCACTTGGGCATCAGCCATTTCTTCTGCTTGTTTTACCGCGCTGGCAATGGCGGCCTCAGTGCGATCCATATCCACAATCATCCCACGCTTCATACCGTGGCTGGCGCAGGTGCCATAGCCAATCAGCTGCGGGTTATAAAATTCATCAAGTTCGGCAATAAAACACGCCACTTTGTGGCTCCCAATATCGAGCGCGCAAATAAGTGGGTGACGTGATTTGTTCATACCCCTCAGTTATTCCCTCATGTCACAGCGTGGTCAAGGGGGTTGGCGGATTTTTTATGGCCTACTATCACCCAGCGTGGCCTTAGGGCCACGTTTACTTGCCGTTCGTTAAATAGCTCTTTATAGTCAGCTCATTATGTCACTATGGACCACACAACACCTGCAACACGCACTACCACAGGCGGATATTCCAGCCGGTTTGGCGGTTGAGCACATTGGCATAGACAGCCGTAACTTGGCACCCAGCAGCTTGTTTGTGGCACTGCAAGGCGAACGTGATGGACATGATTTTGTAGCAAACGCTGCCAAAAATGGTGCGGTTGCTGCGCTAGTAAGCCACAAGGTGGATGTAAACATTCCACAGATTGTAGTGCCCGACACTTTACAAACCTTGCGTGACCTTGCCACCGCCCGCCGCAAGGTAATGCACGGCAAAGTAATTGCCATTACTGGCAGTGTGGGCAAAACCACCACAAAAACGCTCATGGCTGCGGCATTACGTGCCACAGGGCAGCAGGTTCATGCAGCGGAAGCATCGTTCAACAACCACATTGGGGTGCCGCTTACACTGGCAAACATGCCAGCCGATACAGACTATGCGGTGATTGAAATGGGCATGAACGCCCCCGGCGAAATAGCGCCACTCAGCACATTAGCGCAGCCACATGTGGCCATTGTTAACACCGTAGCGCCCAGCCACATTGGCGCTTTTAGCGATGGATTAACCGGCATTGCACGAGAAAAATTCAGCATCACCCAAGGTTTGGTAGAAAATGGTGTGTTGGTCACCAGCCAAAACCTGCACGACAAATGGAGTGAGTTTATCAACGCGCCAACGCAATTATTTAACATAACTCAGCAAGCGCAGAACGTGCTGCACCGTGTGGATGGCTCGGCTTTTACCGCGCTAGTAGACGGTAACGCGCATGATGTGCAGTTGCAGCTGGTGGGCGACCATATGGTGCATAACGCACTGTGTGTGCTCACTGCCTGCGCGGCTATTGGGGCAGATATTACCGCCTGCGCCACCGGGTTAGCAAACGCTGCACCACCTGCTGGGCGCGGGCAAGTTACTAAAGTGGGCGATATTACCGTGGTGGATGAAAGCTATAACGCCAACCCCGCCAGCATGGCCGCCACGCTGGAACGTACGTTGGAGCTAACCACAGAATCCGTAGTGGCCATTTTGGGCGACATGCTAGAGCTTGGCGATAACGCCGCGCAGTACCACATGGACCTAGCACCACTAGCCACTCGCTGCGCACAGGTGCACGCCATTGGCCCACTCACCACACAAATGCAGCAAACACTCCCTACCGAACAGCGCGGCCAAGCTGTGCCTACCGCTGCTGAGCTGGATTATACCGCGCTGGTGGATAAGCTCCCTCACCCTTGTACCATAGTGGTTAAAGGCAGCAACGGCACAACTTATAAAGCGCAGGTGGTTAAACACTTGCTGCATGAACTCAATTCACGTTAGAAGTAACTATGCTGTACCACTTGCTTTACCCACTGGCTGATGCCTTCTCAATTTTTAATTTGTTTCAATACATTACCGTGCGTGCTGGCGGCGCGCTGATCACCGCGTTTGCGCTTTCTATTTTAATGGGTCCGTCGCTGATTATGCGTTTTCGTGCTTGGCAAAGCGGTGGAGACACGGTGAAAGACGTTTTGCCACACCAACAAAAAATGGGCACGCCAACTATGGGTGGCGCGCTGATGTTGTTCTCGCTCACCGTATCCACCCTGTTGTGGACCGACCTAACCACACCCTATATTTGGCTACTGCTGGCCGTAGCGCTGCTGTTTGGTGCCATTGGCTTTACCGATGATTGGCTCAGCGTGACCAAAACCCGCAAAGGTGGTGTACCCGGCCGCGTGCGCTTGGGCTTGCAGCTGCTGATTGGGGCGTTTGTGACCTCGCTTGCACTCACATTTGTGGACCGGCCCGATGCTACCGTGCTGTACTTCCCGTTCTTTAAAACGCTCAATATTGATTTGGGCATGATTGGTTACAGCCTATTTGGTGCGGTAGTTATTGCCGGCGCCGCCAATGCGGTAAACATTACCGACGGGCTGGATGGCTTGGTGAGCTTTCCTGCCATGGTGGTGGCTGGTACCTTTGCCGTGCTGGCGTACATAATTGGCCGTACTGATTTTACCAGCTACTTGGGCATTGCCTACGTACCTGGTGCGGGGGAAGTCACTGTGCTGTGTGCCGCACTGGTGGGTGGATTACTTGGATTTTTGTGGTTCAACGCACCGCCAGCACGCATTTTTATGGGTGACACTGGCTCCCTCCCCGTGGGTGCGCTGTTGGGTACCGTTGCGGTAATTACCAAGCAAGAATTTACACTAGCAATTGTTGGCGGCCTATTTGTGGCAGAAATTATGAGCAGCGTGCTGCAGGTGATCAGCTTTAAAACTACGGGTAAGCGCATTTTTAAAATGGCGCCACTGCACCACCATTTTGAACAGTCTGGCTGGGCTGAATCCACCATTGTCGTCCGCTTTTGGATTGTCTCTCTACTGCTAGCGCTTATTGGCCTTGCCACGCTGAAGCTGCGTTAATGAATATTCAACTACCCGACCTGCGTGGTGAAGTGGTGCATAACGCACCGCTGGCGCCGTACACCACCCTTAAAATTGGTGGCCCGGCGGATGTGCTGTTTATTCCTGCCGATGCTGATGATTTGGCCACCTTTTGGCAGTGGCAAGCAACGCAAAACATCCCCGTCACCATTCTCGGCCAAGGGAGTAATATTTTGGTAGCGGATGCAGGGATTCGTGGTGTGGTGGTACACCTTGGCAATACACTGGCAAATGTCACCGTAAACGATACTGAAATTACCGCCCAAGCAGGTGCCAC
The DNA here is from genome assembly GCA_030148545.1 of Pseudomonadota bacterium. Taxonomy (GTDB): domain Bacteria; phylum Pseudomonadota; class Alphaproteobacteria; order UBA2136; family JASBTF01; genus JASBTF01. The sequence continues at coordinate 222,229 of JASBTF010000001.1, read as the reverse complement.
CTGCGGCAAGGTAGCCCGTGCCGCGCGCAGTGCCAGCTTGAGTGGACTGGCGTTTTTTGGCGGTATTCCTGGCTCGGTTGGTGGTGCCGTGCGCATGAATGCTGGCGCCTACGGCGGTGAGACTTTTCAGCGCGTAAAAAACCTAGAAGTTTTGAATGATAAAGGCCAACACCACACCCTTACCCCAGCTGACCTTAACGTGGTGTATCGTAACAGCAATTTGCCAATTGGCTGGTTAGTGCTGAGTGCTACCTTCCAGCTAGAACATGGCGATGCCGCGGAAATTAAAGAGCAAATGCGCCAAGTGAACACCAACCGCCGTACCAGCCAGCCTTTGCATTTACCTAGCTCTGGCAGCTGGTTTAAAAACGTAACTACAGCCGACGGTACCTTCCACAAAGCGTGGCAACTCACCGACAGCATTAACGCCCGTGGGTGGCAAATTGGTGACGCTGCGGTAAGCGAACAACACGCTAATTTCTTTGTAAATTTGGGTGACGCTCGCGCTGATGATATGCTAGAGTTATCGCGTCGTGTTGAAAAAGCCATACTTGAACAACACGGCATTGCGATGGAACTTGAAGTGAAATTGCTGGGGGAGCACAACATTGAAAAGAACTCTGACGCCGGAAAATAAACACATTGCCATCCTTTGGGGCGGCGATTCAGGCGAGAGACTCGTTTCTGCACAAACAGCTGATGCTATTTCTGATGCTCTGCTGGATATGGCTTACACCCCGCACCTTATTGACCTCTGTAATAACTGGCAGGCACAAATTTATAATGCCAAGCCAGGTTTTGTTTTTATTGCTGCTCATGGCGGCATTGGTGAAGATGGTACCGTACAGCACCAGTTAGAGCTGTTGGGCTACCCTTATAACGGTAGCGGCGTTATGGCTTGTAGCTTTGCGTGGGATAAAGGCACCGCTAAAGAGCATTTTGCTGCCGCAGGGCTAGATGTGGCGGGTGAAATTCGCACCACTACCGATGAACTGCCCATGCTGGCCGATGAAACACCGACCTCGCCCATGGTGGTTAAACCTGCGCAAGGTGGCTCCACCCAAGGTATTACACTGGTGGATAACGCTAACGATTGGCCTAAGGCTCATGCTCGCCTAATGGATGCCAATGCAACCGATGTACTGCTTGAAGAATATATTCCTGGCCGCGAGCTAACCGTGGCCGTGCTGGAAGACCCACATACTGGCCCACGCGTGCTTGGTGTGATGGAAATTACCCTACCCGCATTACAAGGTATTTACACCGAGCAACAAAAGTACGATAGCGAGCGCCACGGCCACCGTGTGCCAACCGACTTACCCGAATTTGTGATGAAAAAATTAGAGCGCGATGCACTTGCTGCCCACAAAGCATTGGGTTGTCGCGGCCTTACCCGCATTGACTTCCGCTACGATGAGGCAAGCAGCCGCTTGGTTGCGCTAGAGCTAAATGCTCTACCTGGCTTAACCCCAAGCAGCCTATGCACCGACATTGCCGCCCGCCAAGGCTACAGCATGAGCGATTTAATACATGCGCTCATTCAAGATGGCTTATGGCAGCAGCAACACCACCAACGCAAAACAGCTTAGAAAAATTCCATAACAATGCGTTTACGCAAACCATTACGTCGCTTTAAGCAAAACTTGCCATCTATTTTGTTGGCTGTTGCCGGTATTACCGTGGCTATTACTTTATGGCAGCTGCGCACACCGGTACTGCACCATACAGTAGAGCTCATGGCACGTGCTATTGATGCCCGCGTACAAGCCATGCCAGTAAGCGGCGCACAATATGTAAGCCAAAGCGGTTTAAAAAGCGCCATTGCGCTTACTGAAGGTGATTCTCTAGTAGGCTATGATGTGGCCGAGGCACGCAAGCGCATTGAGCAATTGCCATGGGTTTACCTGGCTGCTGTGGAGCGCCGCTTGCCACATACTTTGGCGGTAGAACTATATGAATATGCACCCATTGCACGTGTGGCTTTAACCAACGATGAATGGGTAATTGATAAAACAGGCCACCGCATTGCCCCAACCGACGAGCGTTTTGCGCACTTACCACTGATTCAAGGTGATGAAGCTGCCGACCACGCCGCCGGATTGTTTGCGCTACTACAAGGTTTTGCAACAATTCAACAAGAGTTATCGAGCGCTGTGTGGGTTGGCAAACGCCGTTGGGACCTAACATTAAAGAGCGGTATTACCCTGCAACTTCCTGAAAAATCGGCAGAAAATGCGCTAAGTACTTTGCTAGAACTCAATGAAAAACGCGAACTGCTCACACTGAGCGGTGGCGAGGTGGACCTGCGCCTTGATGACCGCGTGGTACTACGCATCCCACCCGGTGTAGAACCTGTCCCTGCCAAATAAAGAAACGGTGCCAGTAGCTTTGGCAGCTGCACTGCTAGTAGAAAGTATTCTGTATCTCTGCCAATACTTCGAATAGTTCAATTTGGTGTATTTAGAGGTATTTTTGCCAGTGCCGAGAACCGTGACCAGCGCAGTTGGCCATAGGCCAAGCCCAGCTTCTGGGAGACGCTGGGCAGCGTTGTGTCCCGGAAACTTACCTTTAGGTAAGTTGAAGGAGGGTATCCCCACGAGCAGGCAACTGCTTTACCGACTGCGCCGCTATTATAATTAAACGTTGAGTTTTGGCGTACCTGGAGGCTGCTTTTGGTAAGCCAGTACGGCTGAACGCTCGCGGTCGAGCTTAAATAGGTGGCGTTGGTTATAAATGTCGTCTGCATGACCTAGAATCAACACACCGTCGTCATTCAGTACGTCGTATAGGTTTTGCATTACTTTATCTTTACTCTCATCATCAAAGTAAATGAGGACATTACGACAAATAATAATGTCGAACTTACCCATGGATTTAATGCGGTTACCATCTAGGAGGTTCATCTCCATCAGGTTGACCATTTTCTTCACATCATCACTTAGCTGGAATGTTTGGGCGACCTTATCTTCCGCAAAATAGCGCTGTAGCAGTGCTGGTGGCACATTACGCACCGCATAGGGGCGATAGTTAGCTTTACGGCCAATGGCAACAACATCGCGGTTAATATCGGTACCTACAAGCTCGTGGTTGAGGCCTTGGGCCCCATCCATACTCAATAGCTGTAGTGCCAGTGTATAAATTTCATCACCAGTTGAACAGGCACAGCTCCAGTAACGCAATGTATTGCGATTATCGCTACGTGCTTTAGTGAACATTGGTTGTAAAATGTCGGTCTCTAGCTTTTCTAGCTGTGGCTGATTACGGAAGAAAAATGTTTCGTTAATCGTTACCGCATCCATCAGGTGGCCATATTCTGTACGGCCAGAAACGCTATTAAGAAAATTCCAGTAATCGTCGTAGTCTTGCAGGCCCAACGCTTCTACACGCTGGTTAATTTTGGATGCCAAAAAATATGCTTTATTTTCCTGAAAACGAATACCCGCTAAGTCATAAATAAGGTCTGCTAAACGATTAAACTGCTCACGGCGCAGCGGCGGCCGTGTATCCTGCAGAATTTCCTGAGCGTGGCTAATACTTGTCGTCATGTAGTTACGTTATACTCGCCTTGTGCGGTTTTCAGCAAGTCATGTAATGGCTCGGGTTCACCTAGTTTATCAACAACTTCAACACGAACTTCGCCATGGAGTTCAAAAGCACGCAATGTATCCGCCACAATTTCCGACAATGCATTTATCTCATTGTCCGACAATTCCTGCTCTAACCGAAGTCGGATATGTACTTCTGGTGTGGTAAATAAACCATCTAGCTGCACAGGTCCCAACTCGCTCAATTCTACCGCGAGCACAAAACGTTGGCTGGTGCTGCCATCTTCTTTCTCTTGCTCACGCCAATAAAACTGTCCTTGTCGCGGCTGATCACCTTCATCTTCCACATAGGGAAATAATAATGCCCGCCAATGGTCGGTATTTTCTTGCCGTTGTGGCTGCTGCTGTAGCTGCTGCAGGGCGGCAATATCGGTTTCTAACCCAAAACCCATACTACGCAATGTAGAGGCAAGCTCCTTACCCACCCATTGCTCCAAGTTACCATGCTGCAAGGCATGCATAAATTGCGGTAAGCGACCCAGTAAATTCTTCAGTTGCGGAATGTTATTACCCAACTGAGCAGACTGTTTTGGGCTTTCCTGCTGCAGCACATTCAGAGCTTGGACCAGCGCTGGCCACTGGTTGGTAAACTGCCCTAAACTTTGCGACTGTAATGCCGCTGCTGGTACCGCTAAGTTCACCACCTGTATTTGGCCTTCTGACGTCACTTGCAATGTCATTTGCGTACCTACAGGGAATGGGCGCTGGGCTTGTACTAAAATTTCTTGTCCACCTTGCAGGCGTAGTTGCAGCATATTGCCTGCATGCTGACCAATAACTTGGCCTTGGTATTGCTGCCCAGGTGTAAGTACAGGTGCTTGTGGTGTTGCAGAACGTGCCGCGCCCTGTTGTGGCAACGGTGTTTGTGGGTTGCGGTCTGGCACAGTGTTGGTGAGCTGTAGTACCTCCCCCGTGCCCGCCACATTAAAACGAATCACCATAACTGTGCCCAAGGGTAACGCTTGCGGCGTATTAAGCGTAGCGTTTTGCCCACTTGCCAACGTAACAGTTTGAGGCACTGTGGCTAAAAGCTCCGGCTTGGCTGGTACAGTTTGTGGTGCAGCCAGTTGCGGACCACTGCTCACAATAGCGGTAACAGGGCTAGGTGGCGTGGCACTGCTCGGCAAAAGCTGTACGTTTGCTCCTGCGAGTGGCACTGGCGTTTGTGGGGCATTTGCTACTGTTTGGCCACCACTAGCAAGGTTAATAGTTGCGACCTGCATAGGTGGCTGCGTAAGCAACTGTTGCGGCGCACTTTGCTGCGGCACTAACTGAACACTTTGCTGGTTTACAGCAGCTGGTACCAACTGCACGGCCTGCCCTACGGAAAGAGATTGTGGTGACTGCACCACCACCTGCAACGGCATGGTAGGCGCTGGCTGTGCAGCAGCTGTGGTTGCTGTTGCAGCAGTAGGTACAGCTAATTGCAGCACATACTGCTGTGGTGCTGTTTGGGCGCTAGTCGTTGGCAATGGTAGTACGGGAGCACCTTGCAAAGGCTGTGCGCTTGGTGGTGTAGCCACAGGTGCTAATACCGTGGCGTTTACAGGTGTTGGGGCTGGTGCATTACCCAGCTGAATAGTGTTCATTAAATTTTGTACGGTAGTGCTCACCTGTGGTTGCCCCACCTGAGATAAAATTTGTACTGGCACCGGCACAGGCTGTGGCGTGGCTGCTTGTGGTAATAGCTGCACCGGCACATTGCTATGCACCAACGGCATAACAGACTGCGCTACTGGTAAGGGTGTGGGCACCGTAGGCACTGGTGCTGCTGCCTGGGGTGTAGGTACAGGCTGGTTAGGTGTGGCTGCTGGCGGCGTGGGCTGGGCGGCTTGTGCAGGTGCTGTGAGCACGCGCGCTGTGAGCACGTTTGTTTGCGCAGCTGTACGCCCTTGCGGCAACGAAAGCTGGAGCTGTGCACCCTGTTGCAACGGCGGTTGGCTATTGCCACTTACTGTACGACCATCGGGCAATTGCAGGGTAAAGCTACCATCGGGCTTGCTTTGTAAAACAGTGGCTTGTGCAGGCAAGGTTGTACGCGCGGGTAACGGTGCATCTAGCGTGAGACGTGCAAGCGCACCACCATTAGCTTGCGCCAATGCCGCTGTGTTTAAACCGCCTAAAACTTCCATATAGAAAGACTAATGCAAAACAAGCGCCAAAAAAAGTTGACTGGTATGTATACCACGAGTACATTTCATACAAATCTCACGTTTTTAGCCATATTGAAGGAGATATTCCATGGCTGATGTCTTTACAAATTTTCTACAAGCCTTTGCTGATATGCCCATCCGTATTCTGTATGGCAAACAAAAAGGTATTGATGACCTTGTGATTATCATTGGTACTCACGATGCCACACTGCATGTTAAATATGAAAAAAGCTGGTCGCCAACTCATGGTGCCATTCATCAAGGGTACGGCATCATATCTGCAGCCAATACCCGATTATCTAAAGAGCAATTTGATGCCCTTAATGAGTTGGGCAAAGAGCTGCGAACCATGGCTTTTACTGAGACAGCTGACTCATTAATCAAAGTAGCAATCAATGCAGAACCCAAACGTAGGTGTATCTACGTTAAACATGAATATAACCATCTTGTAACAATCAAAGCCTGATAATCACAATACAAAAAGAGCACCACCAAATCAGGTGGTGCTTTTTTGCATTATACGTTACTGAACAAGCACGTCGTTGATGAGGACATTGTTAACTTCAATTGGTGCTAGGGACTGTTTAGCACGCAGTACCAAACCTTCCTTAAGGCGATGAATACCGCTGCTACCTTGCAAATCTTCCATGCGCAACTGGCGCAAGTACACATTAAAATCATCTTGCAGGCGTGGTAGCGCTTTTTCTACCATCGGTATCTCCGATTCACGGGCAATTTCTACAGAAGCTTTTAACTTAATAAAGTGCTTTTGCTTACCATCGGTTGTAAGGTTTGCCACAATTTCTGGCACACTAAAAAATGCAATTTCATCAAGCTGAGCAAAGGGATCTACGGGGCCTGTATCTTCCAACTCGGCAGTATCTTCAGGCTTGGGTTTGCTACTGATAAAGAAAAAAGCACCGCCACCGGCAGCTGCAACCAGCACAACGGCAATAATAATAAATAGCAGCGGGCTTTTACCGCCGGATTTACCACCCTCGCCTTCTTCACCCTCGGCGCCTTCGCCTTCGGTGTTTTCTGCTTCGTTTTCTTCTGGATTTTGATTTTCTTCAGCCATGCGTTAACGCTAGCATACTCAATCAGTTAGGTAAATAAAATGCTTGCTAGAAGCACAGCGGCTTTGCCGACTGTTTGTCGGCATAAAGTATTACGCTGAGGCACTACGCTTCGTCGGGGGTTGCTCCCCCGCCTGGGCTGGTTGGTCCTTTCCCCCAGCTTTTGGCGCCACCGCTTGAGACTGAGCCAGCTCATGCCATGCATCACGCAATGGTGTTAAGTGCTCAATCATGTCGTCTACAGCTGCGGCACTGTTTTGTACGTCCACCTCAATAGCTTTTGTAATGAGATAGCTATAAATACGCTGTAGCCGCAGCGCCATTTCGCCCCCACTATCGGTATCCAAAATTTCCCACAGGTAGGTAATAATATCGCTAGCACGGGTATTTGCATTATGGCGTGCTTGCACATCCCCTTGTTGAATGGCGTGCTTTGCTTGCTTGAGGAACTTAATGGCACCGTTATACAGCATCACCACCTGCTCGGCAGGGCTTGCGTTTTGAATTTGCTGTGCAAGGTACTGTTGGGCACGATCATTCTGGTAGCTCATGTCCGTCCTCTCTTAATTATCTGCGTTTTGTGCTGCGGTGAAAGATTCAATGGTAGAGCGCAGGTTTTCTAGCTCGCTTAGCGCTGTTTCCATAGCCAAAAATTGCTGGCTCAGTTGCGCACGCACAATGGCCAAGCGCTCATCAATACGTACAACTTGCTCTTCGTAATCGGTATTTTGATCAGTAACTGTCTCTTCGTACTCATCAATTTGACCATCTAGTTTTGTTAGGTCGTTAAAAAAGTCGTACAGTTGATCGGCAACACCACGGGTGTAGGTAACTTCAATATCTGCTACGGCACCCAAGCTATCGGCACCATCGAAGAACATAATCAGGCCATCACCTAGGCCGGTTTCTACCGTAATTGTTTTACCACTTAATGACAGGCTGCTGTCGTCGGCTGTGCCGTTACCACTACTGGTACTAATGTTACCACCAGTAATATTACCGCTAGCGTCGATACCTGCTAGGTTTAAGTAAAGTGGCTCTACAACATTGCTGCCATCTACCGTGTAATCGGTTGAGCCATCACGACCAATCACCGACAAACGCGCATCGGATGTTTGTGCATCAAACGCAAATACTTTACGTACCGCATCTACATCGCTCAGAATTTTTTCGTTAAACGTCGTGGCATCAATTTCCAGCTCAAAGCTATTGCTCACTGTAATACCAATTTGTGACAAACTTTGGAAACCATCGCTAAGCCCTGCCACTTCATCGGAGATAACGCTATTTAAGCGGTCTTCCAGCTGGCGCAGAATAGTATTGCCGTAAAGTGAGCCAAACTCAGCATCGGCATTTGGGTTATCTGCATCACGGACACGCTCGGTACGTTGGTCGGTAATAAACGAGCGCATGGCATTGTACTGATCAACAAAGTTACTCACCGCTGTGGTAATACTGGTGAGGTCATTTTCAACATCAATGGTAATTTCGGTATCTGCCTCGGCCTTAAATACACTAAAAGTTAGGCCATCAATAACATCGGTAATGGTGTTGCTAGCACGCTCAATGCCGCTAATACCATTCACTGTAAGCTGAGCATTCAAGCCATCGCGCAGCACATTACCCGCGTTAATAGCACCGCCAGAAGTAAGGCCAAATGTGTCCGACACACTGGTACCAGCACCAAAGGTCATTTCGTTATCGACACCTGTATCATCACTTGTGAGAACCAAGTAATGCGCAGTATCCGATGCGCTAACAATCGTTGCGGTAACACCGCTATTGGTGTTGTTAATTTTATCGCGTGCATCCAACAGTGTATCATCGCTATCAATGGTTACCGTTTCACCATTTACGGTAAAGGTACCAACAAAGTTTGCGTCTAGATCGTTCAGTGCTGTTGTTGTGCTGGTAATAACATCCGACTGAATTTGGTGTGCTTGCGCCCGCTGGTTAACAATAACGCGGTATTGGCCAGTTTCAGCACCTGACCCTGCGCTAACACCAACAATTTCACCCGCTTGAGAAGGCGTGTGGTCTGCCGGGGCACCACTGGCTGCTGCCGCTGCTGTAAATGCCAAACGACTATTAAAAACATCGGTGGTGGAAAGTGAGTTATTTCCCTTTAGCGTATCCAGTGTGCTGGTAAAGCTATTTGCCAACGTACGCAAATCACCCAAGTCAGTAAGCTTGGTTGTATTATCAGCAATTTTGTTTTCAATTTGTACAGCTGGTGCACGACGCGCTGTCATCAACGCGTTAATAATGGACTGGGTATCAATACCCGACGTCAAACCGGAGAAAACTAAGTTCCCGGAATCAGTGGTACTCTGAAACTGTGTATTAATACTACTCATAATGCTTTACCTGGCATTCCTCTTTCTTGGTACTACATGCACCTTTGTACTTATGGACTATAGCACAAGTGAACTGCATACCTCAAATATCACCTTATTTTTACGTTATTCCATCCACCACCACACCACGGGTTTGGTGGTTATGCGCATAGGCCCGTAGTAGGTCATGACCTTCATAACGCATGAGTTTTTTGCCGCCATCTTGCTCTTGCACCACACCCACAGGACCGTCTGACGATTCTTCCATCACCAGTTCCATATCATCTAGTGCCAGTTTTTTATTCATGTAGTGTTGGGCAGTGTTATAGGCTTTCTCTAAGGCGGTATCTAAGTTAAAGCGCCGGTCCAGAACAATATCCTGCTGGTGTGATGCCCTACTGCTACGCCCCACCACCACATTTGCCGATGGCGCAGACGCAGCTTGCTGTTCGCTTTGATCTAGCGCGCCTTGTAGCTGTGTGGGGTCAATTGTTACTGCCATTACTGTAGCAATCTCAGTAGTGTTTCTGGCTGGCTATTCGCTTGCGCCAACATGCTGGTGCTTGCTTCCATCAACAACTGCTGGCGTGTGAGCTCTGTAATTTCCTTTGCGGTATCGGCATCGAGCAATGTTGAACGCGCAATTTCATTATTCTCTAACGCACTGGCCAAGTTGCTAGCAGCCAATTCCAAACGAGACTGTGCCGCACCAATACCTGCCCGCGCGGTGTTAAGCACAGAAATAGCATCGGCAAGTACGCTAATAGAACTATTGGAGTTTGCCTCGGTTGTTACATTCAGATTTGTTAGGCCTAAGGCTTCTAAGTTTAGAGCGTTAATCCCTACCCGAATCAAATCTTCATCACGGTCGTTTCCTGTCCCTACCATGTAAGTCAAATAGGTCTGGCCGTTATCTGGATCATAATCTTGCCCAAACATACCGGTGGAAAGCTCCATGCTCAGCACTTGATCGGTAGCACCTACGGTGGAGAGATTTGCCAAGTCCAACGTAGATAAATGCACGTTGCTGGTACCATCGTTAATGTAAAATTCTACCAAGTTTTTGGTGCGTGTACCCAATGCCAGGTTAGAAGAATTTGCACCATCAGCGCTGACCACACCTGGTGCGGCCAAAGTTTGTGCAAACATACCTTTGGTGAAATCCATTTCAATCACCCGGTCGGTAGCACCAGTGGTTGCAACGTTGGTTAGTGTTAGCGTGGCAATTTGTACATCGCTACCACCATCATTAATGTAAATATCTACCGTGTTGGCAGGGCCACCTAGCGTGAGGTTACCTGTAGCAGCACCAGCAAGGCCTACACCACCACCATTTAAGGAATATTTTAACCCAGCAATACCAGCAATGGTCACATTAGCACCATCGGTCGACATGGTGACATCCAACGTACCATTTACCAAGTCTACAGCTGCTGCGCCCAAGCTATTTAAAGCATTAATAGCTGCCGGAGTAATATTAGTCGTATCAAATGCGAGTGTTTCGGTGCCTACAGTAACATCACCAGCTATTGTTTCTGTAATGATTGCTTGCGCAATATCGGTACCACGTACAAAGCTATTATCCAACGTGAGCGTAACACCCAGCGTACTAAAATCTACCTCAACTTCTTGCGTACCGGTTAGGTTTGTTCCCGCTGTAGTCACCGCGGCATCAATAAGAGCACCTACATCTACCGTTTGTGTTGCCACCACACCGCCATCAATTTCATTAAGGGTCATGATTTCGGTGCTGCTATCGTAACTATAGCGATAGGTTGCAGTGCCAGTTACCACCCCACCATCAAACGCCGTAATGCTTACACCATCGGTAGCTGCTGTAGCTGCCTCTTCCACCGCATACTGTGCGGTGCGTAAACCTGTAATACCAGCCACATTAATGTTAGCGCCATCGGTTTCTAACGTTACGGGGTGTAACCCAGTGGTGGTATTAAGCGTGCCCAAAGCAGCTAAAGCCTGCATGGCCGCTTCGCTAATATTTTCATCTACCGCACGGCTTGCTGCAGTAGACGTTACATCACCCGCAGTGGTGGTTACCACAGCACCCATACCAAACGAGGTATTACGGTCAAAGCCGTTATCTAGCGTGAGAACCAAGCCTACTGTATTAAAGTTTACGTATAAATTTTCATTTTCAATCATGTTTTCGCCAGCACCGGCTACATCATCAACCAGTAGCGTCAGGTCAATCGACTGGCTGGTTGTGGTGGCACCTTCGGTACGGAACAGCGTCATTGTCTCGGTAGAGGCATCGTACTCAATACGGTGGCTTGTATCGCTCGTAATCAAGGTTTCTTCATATTCAAAAACGCTAATACCTTTGCTGCTTAAGCTACTAGGCTCAATAGCTGTATTAAGTGGGCCACCAGCAAGTAAGTTGGTACCATTAAATTCTGTATCATTCACAATACGCGAAACCTCAGCTTTAATTTGCTGAAATTCTGCATCAATTGTGGCACGGGCTGCCGCTGAATACTGCGAAGATGCCGCCTGCACCGCCAGCGACTGCATGCGTGTTAACGCATCACCCAATTGGCTCATGGCTCCATCGGCTAATTGCAGCATGCTCACGCCACTACGTGCATTAAGGCTAGCTGTTTGTAAGCCAGCTGTGGTCATACGCAAGCCAGCACCAATGGCAATGGCGGCTGCATCTTCTTCTGCACTAAATACACGCTGGCCAGAGGAGACTTTGTTAATAGCAATACGCGAGCCTTCGCTAGCACTTTGCAATGCGCTGCGTGCCGCAGTAGCTGCCTGATTACTAATGATTGATACTGTCATAGCCTACTCCTCACAAAATTGTACAAGTAGGTATATGCAGGAGCTGTGCCAGACTAGCTTGGTGCCGCCACGCGGCAAAAAACGATTAAGTATCGTTTTTAAAGCTATGTCCCGAAGACTTATATGCGTGCCGTAGGCACAGGATGTAAGTCACAGGAAAACTCACGCTCTAGCTCTGCTTAGTAGAATTTTAAGCAAACAAACGGCTAAGAAATGCTTTGAACCACACCCGCACCGGCTCTTTATGCTGCTGTAATTGCGCGTGCAGGCCTTCTCTGGTCAGGTGATTTGGTAATTCTTTCTTATATTTAACATAATAATCAATAAAACAGTCAAGCCATGCTTCGTTAGCCTCGGGGTGGAACTGTACGCCATACACCTTATCGGCAAACTTAGCGGCTTGTTCTATATAGGGATGGCCTTCCGCCAAGCGTAATGCACTATGGCCCAGTGTATAAGTATCACCATGAAAACGCAGTGTGGGGTAACCGGCAAGCTCATGGCCAAACACAGCATCCTCATGCACCAGTTTTTGCTGATAAAACCCTAAGGAATAACCGCTACTACCCTCGCTTACTTTACCACCTGTTACCGCTGCCAACATTTGGCAGCCCAAACAAATCCCCAAAATTGGCTTACCAGACGGCATGGCAAACGTACTCAACCACCCCATTTCATCCTCCAGCCATGGCAGGCGGCCAGCATCGTAAACACCCATAATGCCACCCATAATAATGGCGCCAGCAAAACCATCTAGCAATGGTGGAGCACCGTCCTGCTTGGTACAATGCACATGATACTCTAACCCCAGCTCACCCAATACAGCCGGCAACTGCCCCAACGGACACGTAGCACTATGCGTAATAATCAGGATTGGTTTTGAAGTTGGCATTGATAAATAAAGTAGCTTAAAATTAGGCTAGCTGCCAATGTTTAGTCCAAAAACCCACGATTATCTTGAACAAACTCAACCCAGTTAGCATCTGGATCTTTTATAAAGAAATATTCAATACCTGTCCGCCCTACCTTAGGAGGATTGTCAACAGCCACAATGCCTAAACTTTCAACTTCTTTTAGTGCCATCTGGATATCATGTACTCTCATAGCAAAATGCTTTGTACCCACAGTGCATAAATCCTGCTCACGCGTATTCATTGCACTAGGTGCATCATACATTTGAGCAAATGTAAAAATTTCTAGAATAAAATTTTTAAGCTGCATATGCACCACACGCACAGAAGCATCTTGTTCTTGATAATCTTTAACAACTTGGAAGCCTAATTTTTGGTAAAACTCTATACTAAGAGCAGCATCTTTCACCGCAATAGCAACATGGTGAAAAGATACTATTTCCACCAAAGCTACCCCTGCAAGCGCTGTTCAAGCAGTGTCACATCTTCGGCAATGCTAGGGTCGGTGGACATCATTTTTTCAATGGTGCGTACGGCGTGAATTACCGTGGTGTGGTCGCGCCCACCAAAGGCTTTACCAATATCGGGGAACGATTTGCTGGTGAGTTGCTTGCACAAGTACATAGCCACTTGGCGTGGGCGAGCAATGTGGCGGCTACGGCGTGCTGCCAACAGGTCAGTCATGCGCAGGCGGTAGTGCTCGGTCACTGCTTTTTGGATATCTTCAATCTGAATCACTTTCCAGCTGGCACGGAACATGTCTGCCAATTGTTGATGCGCCCCTTCAATAGAAATAGGCTGACCAGTAAGGTTGCTGTGCGCAGCCAAACGATTTAACGCACCTTCTAGCTCACGTACGTTACTGGTAATGCGTTCAGCCAGTAGGTTGGCCACATCATCAGGCAAGTTCATGCCCAAATGCACAGCTTTTTTCTGCAAAATAGCCAGGCGAGTTTCCAGGTCAGGGCTATGAATTTCTGTTGTGAGACCACAGGCCAAACGGCTGCGCAAACGGTCTTCAATATTGGCCAGCTCATGTGGGCTGCGGTCGGCAGTGAGCACAATTTGCTTACCCAGCTCTACCAACGCATTAAAGGTGTGGAAAAACTCTTCCTGCGTGCTCTCTTTACCAGCAATAAACTGGATATCGTCAATCATCAGCACGTCTACACTGCGGAAAGCTTCTTTAAATTGCACGGTTTTACGGTCCCGCAGGGCACGAATAAAACGGTACAGAAACTGCTCAGCAGAAATGTACAACACCTGGCGGTCGGGGAATTGCTCAGTAATGTAGTTACCAATAGCGTGCATCAGGTGAGTTTTACCCAAGCCAACACCACCGTGGAGGAAGAACGGGTTGTAAACTGTGTCGTCACTCTCAGCAATGCGCTGTGCCGCAGCAAAAGCAAAGCTGTTAGATTTACCAGTCACAAAGGTATCAAAACGATATGCCGGATTTAAACGACCACCTTGCATCAGGGTATCACCGCTGGCATCGGTCACCTGTGCACCATTAGCAGCAGGAAGTTCTGTAGCAGCTACTGGTGATGCTGAACTATCGGCCTTAGGTGCGTTTTGGAACGGCGCACGCACCACATAACCTACGCTTGCAGCTTCATTATTTAGTGTTTCGCGGAGGTGAGATTGAATAAGGTCAGTGTAATGGCGTTGCAGGTAGTCAACGAAGAATTTAGAGGGGACAGAAAGGGTAACAGCACTGCTGTCGGTGTTTGAAGATTCAACTTCCAGCGGTTCTAGCCAATTCTCAAAATCTTCGGCTGTAACCTGAGCGCGCAAACGCTCCTTAACGATAGACCACCCCTGTCCGTCCATAATGCACGGTTCCCCTCTTACTTATTTTGTTGGGTTTGGAGGCGGGTTTCCCCGCACAAAACCAAAGGTATTAAGCAGCCTGTTGGCGCTTAACGTCAGCAGCCAAACGGCTTACCTTACGACTTGCTGTAGATTTCTTCAGCACGCCTTTGCTCACACCAGTGTGTAGCTCACTCATAGCAGCTTTAAAGGCACCACCAATTGATGCTTTGTCGCCACTTTTCAGTGCAGTTTCAAACTTACGCAACGCAGTACGAATACGGCTCATGCGTGCTTTGTTACGCTCAGTACGTACTTCGGTTTGACGAGCACGTTTCTTTGCTTGAGGGCTATTGGCCATGAGGCTTTCCTTTTCACCTTCGGTTTGTGTTTAACTTCCTTTTAACTTCAAAACAGTTAAATAGGAACATAATCTTGCGAGCAACCTATTGGTTTTAATGCTCTTTTTTGGGTTATCAACACCCACATCAGGGGGCTGATGGGCTCAGAATGTACGCCTTGTGGATAACTTGGTCAACCCCTTTGTGGAAATAATTTTTAGCTGACATTTTCCCACTTATCCACAGGGGTACAAGATATAGTATTTGAGCTGTGGATAAGTAACCAATTAACGCTGTTTTACGCGCTGTGCACCATAACCAAAGCGGGGGAGTAATAATGGTGGCCAAACCGTATCGCGACCACGAATAGCCTGCCCGCCGAAATGCTCTGGGGTTGCTTGCAACCATACCCAGCCCCCAGCCCATGGCCATAGGTAAGCACCCATCCGCTCTAATACAGGCGCAATTTTACGCCCCTTTTTGCTACTTAACGGCCATTGGTATAGGCATTTACCTTGGTTAATTACCTGAAAATCATGATTTTCTACCAACCGGCAGAGCTGCCCAGCCGTAAAGGGGTGGCCACGCCCTAGTGGTGTTCCTTCACGCCAGCTCCACGGGCTCATGCGGTTTGGCGCAATAACTGTAAGCGTGCCTGTGGGTTTAAGGCAGCGATTAGCTTCGGCCAGCAAGCCTGTGGCTGAGGCTGTAAATTCCAACACATGATGACAAATAATATGGTCAAAGCTTTCATCGGCAAACGGTAGCGCATGCTCCCATAGCAATGTGGTGCTGTTTTCCGCGCCTTCTGGCCACCATGTCGCCCCCATTTGCGCGGGTAGTCCCAAATAAATTTGGTGATTCTCTTTTTGCCACAGCGCTGCCAACGGCAAGCCATAGCCCAACACCAGCACACGTTGCGGTTGAGGTGGCAACAGCTGGCTAAACTGTCGCTTAAGCACCTGCGTTGCCGCTTTGCCAAGCGGGGAATTATACCAACGGCGGAGTTTAACAACATCGGGGTACATGCTAACCGACCTGCCAATCACCCGTTAATGTACCATTAGCCACATAGCCCAATGCTAGTATTGCTAATGCTACCCATAGGAAAATCCAAATATACTCGTGGAGTAGCGTGCGTTTTTGCAGTTCGGCACCATCGCCAACTTGCTTACCATCAATAAGTGCTAGTGGCGCCCGCAAAGCCGAAAGCAATACATACAGCCCCGCAAACTGGAGTAATACGTGGGCTATTGCCACCTCTGCAAACATAAGGGGGAAAGCAAAAATTAAGGTAATAAAGGCCATAATAAGCATCGTGCGCAAGTCCCGCACCCATAGCAGAGTTACCAGCACCATCATGCCGCAAAGCAGAGCATGTATCAGCAGGGCATGCTCGTTAGTAGCGCGCCACCCAGCATAATACAGTAACGTGCCCCACCCTACGGCGCCGGCATAGCCAGCAAACAAAATAGGTAAGCTCCAGCCACCACTGGTGAAACACTTACCAGCCCCATTAAACAAAACTTGGATACGGTGAATTTTACCAAAAGTTAAAGCAGCAGCTAGCCCATGAGAGAACTCATGAAAAAATGTTTCCAGCCACGTAAACGGATAACGCAGCGGCGTATAGGCAACCACAAAACCCAAGATGAGCAAGGTAAAAAACCGCTGTGCCTCATCAATTGGAAACAGCAAATGGGCTAAAAACTCAGTCACCCAAACAAACTAACATAAAACATATCTGAAAACTAAACCGTCTGTTTTGGTGAGAGGCTAGCCAGCAGCAAACCACCCAGCGGGCGTAAAATTTTCATGAGGGCCCATGTAAGCAATAGCGGTGAAATAATAAGCCCAATATACATAGGCATAGCTAAGCCCACTGGTAATGTATGCGTTACAGCCATGGCGGAGCTCATATACATAGCAGCTAAAGTTAATGCCACAGGCACCGCCAAAATAGCACCTAATACCCGACCATGGCGGCGCGGCGTTGGTGCTGCAGATTTACCCTGATACCGCTCCCTAGCTGTAAGCTGTGCGGCATTTTGCCCCACCAGCGCACATAACATGCTGGTAAAAATAGTAGCTCCCAGCACAATAGGCACCAGAATCAACCAATCAAACAGCTCAGCAGGCATGCCTAAGTTAAGCATGGCCCACAACGGCGCACCTAATAAACCAAGGGTACCACCCCACACAAAGCCGGCCTTTTGGCCATATTCACCTTCAGACTCTGGGTCATAATTTGGGATATAAATTTCTTGATGTTGGGGAATAATTGGACGCGCCAACTCCGGCTCTAACACCGGTAACGACTGTATGTTCTGTGCGGGTTTATAGCTTGGAAAAGCCACTATATGCCCCCTCCCCTTCAAAAAGTACGTACATGAGAGAAACCCCATAAAAGCCAAAAACGCCCCGGGTGGAGCGTTTTATCATCAATATGGCTTTCCCCCCGACAACAGGTTTTATGCCCCTGTGTCTATATTTCATATAGGGCGATAATTTTTGTTTACAACCCCCGGAGGCAAAAAAACTATTAAATAGAAGTATCTGGGCGACGTACTAAAGAGAGCTGCACTGAAATATTACCCTCTTTTACTTCACCATTTTGCTTAGCACGACGGTAAGAGTGAAAACGCTCTTCCTCGGTATAGGTACATAGGTTTACATCGGTGATATTTAAATCTGGCACACCAACCTGTTGTACTTGCTCGCGCACAACGGCACCAAGGTCTAGGTGGAGTTTATTATTCACGGTAATAAGGCTTTGGTTGCTAAATAGCGCACTAAACTCATCGCCCACTTGGTAATTATCTACCCCAATGTGTGGACCAACGTGAATAAACAGCTCATTTGGGCTTAGGCCAAAGTCATCCATTAAAAACTGCAGCGTGTTTGGCAAAATTTCATTTTGCAGACCACGCCAACCAGCATGTACGGCAGCAACACAGCGCTCACTACTAATGAGCACTGGCAAACAATCGGCAGATTTTACTGCCAGCCATAGGCCACGTTTATCAGTAAAAATAGCATCGGCTTCTTCCACCAAGCCTGGGCCATCGGCATAAGCCAAACGGTCGCCATGTACTTGGCGCATATGTGCAATGGGGCCAATACGCTCGGTAAACAAACGTACCTGTTGTTCAGCATTGCCGCTCGCGGCTGATTTGGTTGCAAAAATATGTTCAGCGTGCGGCAAAGGCTTATTTGCCGTTACAAATCCAGATGGTGGTTGGGTACTTACAGTCGCCATAGTCAACATGTACTTATGATATAAGTAACAAGTTTTGGTCGCACAAAAACCTACATTCACCTCCACTTTGCACCCAGCCCCCTGATGCAGCAACAGCACGTTTATACACTTATCCCCAAGTTTGGGGGATAAGACTGTGGATAACTATTGGGATAAGTAAATTTATGCCCTATTCAGGCTAAATTTCTGGTTTTTGCCCACAAGATAGGCACACTATTTTAACATTTAAAAACAGACGGTTAGCTAATTAACACTTACACTTAGCAGATATTGTCTGACAATTTTCCACTTGCATTGGCAAATGTGTGGAAAACAAAGCAAAAACTACGCAGCTTTGCGCTGAGGTTTAATTTGGGTCACCAGTTTATCCAGCACCTCTACAACCGGACTGGTCGGGAAGGCTTCTACAACTAACTTTTGCTGCTTTACCGCGGCTGAATATTGGCGGTCATACGGCACAACGCCATAGAGCGGTAAATCCACATTCAAGAACTGTTTGGCAGCTTTTTGGATTTTATCCGCCGTCATTTGGCCTTCGGTTTGGCCACCTGCTTGGTTAATGAGCACACCACAGTTTACTTGGCCGTAACGCACTTGCTGCATTTTGACTACTGCATAAGCATCGGTAATGGAGCTAGGGTCAGGCGTGGTAACCAGTATGGTGCGATCGGCAAACTTGGTGAGCCCCAGTACAGAATCATCCACACCGGCAGCAACATCCACAATAACCAAATCAAACGCACCGCTAAGCTCGCGCAGTTTGTTAAGAATATCGCGTTTTTGCAGCGTGTTGATAAAAGACGTACTCTCCGCACCACTACGACCAGGAATCACATAAAACCCACGATCAGATTTGGTAATGGTATCCTTCAGTTCGCAACGTTCTTTTAGTACATCACCTAGGTCATGGCGTGGTGTTATACCCAGCTGTACATCAATATTCGCCAAGCCATAATCACCATCGAACACCAATACTTTTAACCCCTGTTTGGCCAACAAGGTTGCGGTGTTAAGACATAAACTGGTTTTACCAGCACCTCCTTTACCACTGGCAAAAGCAATAACGGGCGTGGTAGGTGTACGTGGGTCGAGTGCCTTATTCATAACTACTCCCTCTCCCATGGGTAAGTTGGTTTTTTGGCTAATTTTTGCGCCAGTAATGCTGCATCTAGCGGTTGGGCATCTGCCGCAGGTTGCGGGTTATCGCTATAAATACCTACAGCTAAAGGGTGGTTTGCTGCCACGTTGACCACACCGCCGTAGTGGCGTGTTTCATCCATTTTGGTGAACAATAGCGTGCGCGGCTTTAGCCCGGCAAAAGCTACGGGCATGCTTGGCAGTAACGTGCTATCTAGCGTGGCTGGCAGCACTAGGTGCACCACAGGCTCTACTGGCAACTGTTGCAAACGCTTAGCAAACTCCTGAATTGCTTTTTGGTCATACGGGTTCAGGCCTGGAGTATCCACCAGTAAAAACTGGCGTTTACCCAATTTTTTAGCAGCTTCACGCAAGGCACTTTCGTCAGGAATCAAATGCGCTTGCTCACCCAGAGCTTCCGCCACCAAGGCTAACTGTTCAAAACCACCGATTTTTTGGTCATCTAGCGAGAGCAGCGCAATGCTCTGCCCACTGCTTTTACGCGATAAGGCAAGCTTGCTCGCCAATGTGGTTTTACCAGCACCTGTTGGCCCCACCAGCACATGCAATTGGCCACAAGGGAACAACTCCGCCGGGTGCTGAAACTTAAGTAATTTACCCAACACCATTTCCAATGCATCGGCGTGGCTAAAGCCAGCATCACCAAGGCCACTGGCAGCTTTACGCAGTCGCTCGCTCACCTCGGTTGCAATGCCATGACCATTCATCAACAGGTCAAAATCATCATTTACTGGTGCTTGTTCGGCACTGCTGGTTACCACACCAGCATCAGCATTAATTTTTGGTGCTACTGGCGCTGGTGGTGGTGTGATGGGACGATCCATCGCAGCCGTAATTTCCAGCCCCATGCTACCATCGGGCTGTTCTACTTTTTTGGTAGCCACAATCACCGCATCGCGGCCTAGCTCTTCCTTAATCAGCTTAATTGCTGCTTGCATATTGGGTGCGGTAAAAGTTTGTAAACGCATTTATTAAATGGTCCCCACTGTTTTAATGGTCGCTTTGGGGTAAATCTCGTTCTGAGCTAGCACGGGCACGTTTGGCAACGCACGGCTGAGCAACATGCGCACGTAAGGGCGCACCTTAGCACTGGTAATCAGCACCGGCTGCACACCAGACATCACCTGTTTTTCATATACATCACGCACTGCCTTGAGGAACGTTTGTACTTTCTCTGGCGCCATGGCCAAGCGTGGGTCACCCTGCCCATCGCTATGCAGGCTCTGAATAAACTCCTCCTCCCAGCCACCAGCTAGTGCTAGTAGTGGAATTGAGCCTGTTGGATCTTGGTGTTGCACGCAAATTTGGCGAGACAAGCGCTGGCGCACTTGCTCGGTAAGCTGCATAACACTGCCGCCCTGTGCGTCGGATAAAGCTTCCAAAATTGTTGGTAAATCGCGCACACTCACGCGCTCGCTGAGCAAGTTTTGTAGAACTTTTTGCAGCGTACCTAGCTGTACTTTCTCTGGTACCAAATCTGCAATCAGCTTTTCGTGGTCTGGTTTCAGCTCGTCCAACAGCTTCTCCAGCTCGCCACGGGTTAGCAACTCAGAGAGGTTGTCTTTAATAATTTCGGTTAGGTGCGTCACAATCACGGTTGCGGTATCTACCACCGTATAACCATTAAAGTTAGCCTCTTCACGCTTGGCAGACTCAATCCACTTAGCTGGCAAGCCAAATGTTGGCTCCACCGTATCAACACCATCAATAGCTGGCGCCGTGCCAGAAGGGTCCATCGCCAAGTACTTACCAGGCTCTAACGAGCCAGCACCTGCTTCAATATCCTTAATCAGGATACGGTATTGGCCACCTTCTAGTTGCATATTGTCCTGAATACGTACACTTGGCACCACAAAACCAATGTCTCGTGCCATTTGGCGACGCATTGCGCGAATTTGCTCAGTCAAGCGGCCACCTTTACTCTCATCAATAAGGGTAAGCATGCTGTAGCCCAATTCCAAACGCAGCGTGTCGATACGTAGTACGCTGCTGAGCGGTTCTTCCTCGGTTGCCTTGAGCGCTTCTTGCGCTTGTTCTTCAATCTCGGCTTGTTTGTCTGCCTCAGCAGTTGCGGCAGTTTGTTGGGTAAGCATGTAGCCTGCACCACCAACAATACCAGCAAGGAACCAGAACGGCAGTAGCGGCATACCCGGCAACAAACTAATAAGCACCAGCAGACCAGCCGCAACATACAGCGCAACTGGGTTTTGGCTAATTTGGTTAAATACAACCGCACCAGCTACACCAACAGTACCAGACTTAGCCACCAACATACCCGCAGCCATGGAAATGGTCAGCGCCGGAATGTATGCTACCAAGCCATCACCCACTGTGAGCAGGGTATAGCGGCTAGCCGCCTCACCAATGCTGAGGTCGTGCATGGTAGTACCAATAACAAGGCCAACAATAATGTTAAGGCCCGTAATAATCAGGCCGGCAATGGCATCACCGCGTACAAATTTACTCGCACCATCCATTGCCCCAAAAAAGCCAGTTTCTTGCTCAAGTTCTGTACGGCGTTCGCGGGCTTGATCTTCGTTAATTATCCCGGCATTTAGGTCGGCATCAATCGCCATTTGTTTACCAGGCAAACTATCGAGTGTGAAACGCGCTGCTACTTCAGCAATACGGCTAGAACCACGGGTAATCACCACAAAGTTCACAATAATTAGGATTAGGAAGATAATCAGCCCAATCACAAAACTACCGCCCATCACCACATCGCCAAAGGTCGCAATAATCTGCCCCGCCGCCGCAGAGGATTGGTGACCATCGGAAAGAATTAAGCGTGTAGAGGCTACATTAAGCGCCAGCCGGAAAATGGTGGTAATCAGCAACAACATTGGGAATGCCGTAAATTCCAACGATTTTTGGATAAACAGTACGGTCAGCAAAATAACTACACTGATGGTAATGTTCAGCGCGAACAGCATATCCATCATCCATGCTGGCATGGGCACAAAGAGCAGTACGAGGATACCCAACACGGCCAGAGCGAGCATAATCTCGGTCTGCCCCCAACTGAGCATGCGACTGCTGAACGACTGTGGTGCTGTTATATTTTCTGCCATCTTCCCACGCCACACTGCCATTTTACCACGCCCAAGGCCACTGTTTTTTAATGTTACGCACCCCACAACAGCAAAAGGGTGGCTAAAAAGCCACCCTTTCACAGATGATACAGATTTTCTCTTGGCCTTAAGCCAGCTTCAATTTATCGTCAGCACATGAAATGGCTATGGGGAATTTTGGTTTTGCTAAGTGCGCTGGATGTACCAGCTGCAACGGCTACAATCTCCGACACCACCGCCAAAAGCGCCCGCACGCTAGACAGCTACGCACGGCGTTTAAAAAAACTAACAAACGAATATAAAACGTTAGAGCAACAGCTTAGCAAGCTTAGCCAAACACAAGAGCAATATGGCCAACACCTACAGCAAGAAATTTTAGCATGGGAACAAAGCAGGCTTAGCTTACTACGACAGCAGCATACAACATCTCCTGCGTATACGGTTGCGGCTATTCTCAACAACCAAACACCACGGCCGGGGCTAAGCCGTTTACTGGTGGCCCAAAACCAACAAAATTTTGAAGATATACAACAACAAGCCGCCCACAAACTAGAGCAATGGCAACAGCTTGTGCACAAACAGCGCACACTGGAACAACAAACATACAAGCTGATGGATCGTTACAGTGGTGCCTACAAAGCGCACCAAAAGCACCTTGGCAAACTAAAGCAGCACGATGGCGCGCTAGCACGCCAGCTCAGCCGCGCTGAGCCACACAACCCACTCCCTGCGGCAGATGTATGCAGCACACTCAATATAAAGCCTAACCTGCCCATTAGCGCCACCGTGTACAAAACATTTTGCCCCCAAGCAGAACTACCACGCTACGGCGCCACACTGCATACAGCACCGCTAGCTTTGCTGGTAAGCCCGGTGGCTGGCACCGTGCGTTTTAGCGGCCCGCATAGCGATAGTGGCTGGGTGCTGATTGTACAAACCGCTACCGGGCAACAGCATATTTTTGCAGGCTTGCTTGGTAGCCCGCTACAAAATGACGATACAGTAAAACTCCACCAACCACTTGGCCGCATGCCGGCACAGCAACCATTCCTTTACTGGGAACAGCGTAATGCGAAGAATAAACCGGTAAATCCGTTATAAAAACCAGCTACGCAATACAACCAACCGAGATACAAATTGATCCATCTCTTGTGGTTGTTCCACCGCTGCATATCGACATTTCCATAATGCAGAAAAAGCTGCTCCAGAATAAAAATACCAAGCCACTTCTTCCACAGGCAGACCAAGTACCCACAACCCTGAAAGGTTCTCTAAGTACCATTCTTCAGCAAACCAATTAGGGTTTAAAAATTCTAGTACAAACCAATACGGCAACAATGCCAGCAACGCTAAGGATACACCACTCACAAGCATGACGCAGATCAAATCAGGGCGACGCCATGCCACACACAAAGCAATAAATGTACAAGCTAATAGTGAGGTCCAAAAAGAGTTAATTCCAAATAACACAAACAGCCCTACAAACAGCGAAAAGCCCACCACAACACCCACTACTTGGTGGATAAATGCCGGCTGATACGCATGTTGCCCCATCTCAAAACGTTGTCCGGAAACAACTTGATATAAACTAGCGCTTAAACCACCTGTGCTAAAACCAAACAGTAAACTCTCAAACTTAATAAAAATACCTGTATCGTAAATAAAACCTGGCTTAAACCAATTTGCCAAAAATAATAACTCAGCAAATGGAGCAATTATGGCTGTAGCAATGCTCATAAACAACATTTCCCGCCGGCAATCTGGCCGGGCCACATACACCGCCAACCATACTATTAAAAAGAATATAGCAAGAAGAAAATATAAGTAGTTCATCGTATCCGCATATATTGTATACTGAAGATATATGAGTACTAAATTTTTTTACAACTCCCTATACATGCTTTTTTTCACCATGCCTTGCAATTATAAGTGCTTTTCGCCACAATGCAGCGTTAGCTAACTATAATGTAAAAATAAAGACATATTCATGAAGCGTATTCTGTTTGCCCTGTTGATTTCTGTAAGCCTACTACCGGCTGCCCACACCCAAGTAAACTCCCGTGAAGAAATTTATGCCAAGCTAGATGTTTTTGCCCAAGTGCTAGAGCGTATTCGCGCTGCCTATGTGGAAGAAGTGACTGAAACAGAAGTTATTGAAAATGCTATTAACGGTATGCTGACCTCGCTAGACCCGCACAGCGCTTACCTAAATACCGATGCTTTTAACGATATTAAAGAGCAAACTTCTGGCGAATTTGGTGGCCTAGGTATTGAAGTAACCATGGAAAATGGCGTGGTTAAAGTGGTAGCCCCAATTGAAGACACACCAGCTTACAACGCCGGCCTGCAAAGCGGTGACTACATTATCAAAATTGATGGTGATGACGTGCGCGGCATGAGCCTGAGCGACGCGGTAGACCGCATGCGTGGCCCAGTAGACAGCGATATTCTGGTTAAAGTGTACCGCGAAAGTGAGCGCCGCACATTTGATGTGACGATTACCCGCGCTATTATTAAAGTGAAGCCAATTAAATCTCGCCTAGAGCCAACTGGCATTGGCTACTTGCGTATTACCAGCTTTAACGAGCACACTGCCGATACGCTACGCGACCATATTAGTCGCTTGGAGAAAGAGCACGGCAGCGCGCTAAATGGCGTAGTGCTAGACTTGCGTAATAATCCAGGTGGTTTGCTTAACCAAGCCATTGCCGTGGCAGACCTGTTCCTAGAACGCGGTGAAATTGTTTCTACCCGTGGCCGTATTGAAGGGCAAAACACCCGTTACAATGCACGCGGTGGCGATGTACTAAGCAACGCACCAATGGTTGTACTGATTAACCAAGGTTCTGCCAGTGCCTCCGAGATTGTTGCTGGCGCGCTGAAGGACCACAAACGTGCCGTAGTTGTGGGTATGAAATCCTTTGGTAAGGGCTCGGTGCAAACAGTAATGACCCTACCAGGTGGCGCTGGTATGCGCCTAACCACTGCGCTGTATTACACCCCAGCTGGTATTTCTATTCAAGCTAAAGGGATTGAGCCCGACATTGAAATTAAGCCGGTAAAAGTTGAAGAGCTAGAACTGGGCGAAGCCAGTGGTGAAGCAGCATTACCAGGCCACATTGAAGTGGGTGGTTTGGAAAAAGCTATTGAAGAAAATGGCGATAAAAAAGACAACGCTGACGATAGTGAGCGTACCAGCTCTGACGCTGTAAAAGTTGAAGATTACCAACTTGAGCGCGCGCTGGATATTGTTAATGCGCTATCGCTGTGGAGAAAGTAGGACCTCATGGATGAGCAGCACAACGCTAACTCTTCAACCCCATTGTTGGATGTAGCCCAACAACAGCAACAACCAAAACGCCGTAGTACGCGCCTGTTCAGCTTTATGAGCGCGGCTATGGGTGTTACAGGCATAGCTTTCTTGTTAATTGCTATGGCACTGCACCACAATAAGCAGCAGCCAGAAGCACTGGCAGACACAATGCTAGAAGCCAGTATTGAGCCTGCTGCTGGCAAACCTAGCGAACCGGCTCCAGAAGATATGGCTGAGCAACCACAACGCTGGCCAGATGTGCCGCGCTATGTGGCCAATGCTGTACCTGTAACCATGGCAAGTAATACTATGGGTAAAATTGCCATTGTGATTGACGACATGGGCGAAATTGAAGACCGTAGCGCTAACGCCCTTACCCTACCTACACCCATGACTTTATCGTTCCTGCCGTATGGTAAATACAGTGTAGACCAAGCATTTCAAGCACGTATTCGCGGGCATGAAATTATGATCCACCTGCCAATGGAACCACACAGCCGCAGCGCTGAGGAAATCATTAACCCTGGGCCAAATGCTCTATTTGCCAACGCTGAACTAGATAGCATTAGCTCTACAGTGCATACCAACATTATGCACCTGAAGAATTTTTCTGTTGGTGTAAACAACCACATGGGCAGCAAATTTACCGAATGGCCAGAAGGCTTAAATGAAGTATTTAAAGTGGTTCAAGATGAAGGCATGTTCTTCCTCGACAGTGTGACCACCAACAAAAGCGCGGTGCCTATTGCCGCAACTGGGTTGAATTTACCAGTACTTAAGCGTGATATCTTCCTCGATCACTATATTGATACCAGCAAAATTGAAGAAGCTTTAGCCAAAGTAGAACAACGCGCACAGAGCCAAGGTTACGCCATCGCCATTGGCCACCCACACCCACAAACTGTGGCAGCGCTTAAGGCTTGGGCCCCAACTTTAGCGGAAAAAAACCTACAGCTGGTACCTGTATCAGCGCTCTTACCATGAGCCTAATCATCACCCCCGAGCACCCAGATTGGGATTTATACCGCCCCAATATTGGGCTTATTATTTGGCATAACCACCAAGTATGGGCTGGTGAACGTGCTGATACACCAAATGCATGGCAGCTCCCACAAGGTGGTGTAGATGAAGGCGAAACACCTGAACAAGCTGCCTGGCGCGAACTAAAGGAAGAAACTGGCCTTAGCCCAGATGATGTAGAACTGCGCAACGACCCTAAAGATTGGCTTACCTACTTATGGCCTAACCGCTTTAAGCCCAAATATAAAAACGATAAGCGCATTGGCCAACGCCAACTGTGGTTTGAGTTTCAATTAAAAACCGACCCGTTTGAGGCAACGTCGCTTGCACATGCTACCGATGAAGAATTCCGCCAAGCCCGCTGGGTAGACCCTCAGTGGTTAACTAAGCAAGTGGTGGAAATGCGCAAGCCTGTTTACGAATATTTATTTTCATAAACTAACACGGGGTTGAAACCCTAAATTAGCACCCTATATAATGTAGCATATCGTTCTGCGAGGCCTGCCCTCGCGGGCCTCGCGTTTTTTTATTAATTTTTTCATCATAAAGGAGGGTGCCATGGCAAAAGATGCCGCAAAACCGCGCCCCACAGTGGGGATTGTGGTTTTTGACCCCACAAACGGTGATGTACTCTATATCACCAAGGAAACCTATAGCGGCGCACGCTATCATGAGCTACCACAAGGTGGTATTGAGCATTGGCAAAAGCCACTAGGTGCTGCTTACGCTGAATTGCGCCAGGAAACTGGCCTGAAACCAGAGGAAGTCACCTTCGTGACACGCCACCAGAAAATTCTCTCTTACACCAATCATATTGGTGAACTTGAGATGCGCTGGTTCCTGTTTCAGCTCAATGCAGATACGCCACGCAGCGCTGCTAGTGCAGAACGTCGTACCGACAAGAAAGAAAACATTGTCGATGTGCAATGGGCTTCGCTTAAGTCTATCCAGCAAATTGTGGATATGTTTGGCTTGAAATCACCTGCTTATATGGAGATGGTTTCTGACTTCAGCAAACTTATTAACGCTAAAGTCGCCGAACATACTGCGGCCTCCCGCACAGTTGCTGATCAAATGGAAGCCATGTGGGAAAAGCATGAACAGCAAAAAATGGCTGGTTCAAACTTTTAACCGGCACGAGCAGAATGCTACCGCCGGAAACCGAAGGTGATATAGACCACCTGTTTAGGCTCTTAGTTGAAGCGAAACGTCGTCGAACGCCTCCCCTAGTGGGAGGCGTTTGTTATGATGCATCATAGAATTTGCGCTGAAACAGTAGCTCTACTAAACCAAGGCTTTTAATAAAACTATGCTGAAATTACGGTAATTATAAATTAGTACGATGTTGTAATGCCAAGGCCAATGTACCGGCATCCATATAATCCAGCTCAGCACCCACTGGCATACCTTTAGCGAGGGTTGTTACCTTTACACCTGTTGTAGCGAGCTGCTGAGCAATAATATGCGCTGTTGTTTGGCCATCCACACTAGCACCAAGCGCCAAAATAACTTCTTGCACGTCATTTTCCGCAGCACGGGAAATCAGCTCCTTAAGGCGCAAATCTTCGGGGCCAATACCGTCTAGCGCACTCATCACCCCGCCAAGCACATGGTATTGCCCATCAAACGTACCGGCATCCTCCAGCGCCCATAAATCATCCACACCTTCCACCACACACAGCACATCACGCCGGCGCTTTTCAGATACGCAAATATGGCACGGGTTATCTAGGCCCAAATTTCCACATATGGAACACTCTTGCACTGAAGACAAAACTTCAGCGAGTTCTTTTTGCAAATCAGCAGCTTTTTGGCGTTCGGTAAGCAAATGCAGCGCAACACGCTGCGCACTACGTGGGCCAAGCCCTGGCAGCTTACTCAAACGTTTAATAAAGCTTTTAAGTGGCAGTGGTTGGCTCATAGCTTAGCCAAGACCTGGAATACTCATACCGCCAGTTACAGATTTCATCTCTGTTTCGGAGAACTGCTGCACCTGTGCAATAGCATCGTTCAACGCTACGGTTACC
The DNA here is from genome assembly GCA_030148545.1 of Pseudomonadota bacterium. Lineage (GTDB taxonomy): Bacteria > Pseudomonadota > Alphaproteobacteria > UBA2136 > JASBTF01 > JASBTF01. Next base: position 193,345 of record JASBTF010000001.1, on the reverse strand, counting down.
ATGTCTTCCAAAGTTTCAATATCATCAGCATCCACAACATCTGGCTTAATACTCACATTTTTCACAGCGAATGACCCTGCCATTGTTACTGTCACCAAATCGTCGCCAGCTTTACCAGTTACTTCCAACGCTTGGATACGTGCCTGCGCATCTTGCATTTTACGCTGCATTTCTTGCGCCTGCTTCATCATGTTCATCATGCCTTTCATGGAAAGATCCTCTTCTTAATTTCTTAACGTGATCAGGTTATAACATAGTAAAAGCGGGCTGTCGCCCGCTCTTAAACTAACTTTTAAAACTTTAGCCAACAGCTTTAATAGCCGCTGCCGCAATACTTTGTAATGGTAATTGTTCGCTTGCAGCACCATTTTCAGCCACAGCACGAGGCATACCATATACCGCACTCGTTGATTCATCTTGCGTAATAATATGCGCACCAGCTTGGCGTAGCTGCAGATAGGTTTTAGAGCCATCATCACCCATACCGGTTAGCATAACGCCACATACTTTGCCGCCAAGCAGCTCAGCAACAGAGCCAGCCGCTACATCAACCGATGGACGATAAGGTGACTCACCTTTATCTGACTGAACATCTGCCACCAAATGGCCTTGAGCTTCAAACACGCGGGTTTGCATGCCACCTGGCGCTACATAAATAACACCCGGCTTAAGCAATTGGCGATTTTGCACTTCACACACCCCTAGTTGGCAATCTTGGTGCAAACGATCGGCCAAGGCTGCTGTAAACTGTGCTGGCATATGCTGCACAACCAAAACAGGTACACGCAAATTGGCGGGTAGCTTTGGTAAAACTTCTTGCAGTGCTTTTGGGCCACCCGTACTGGCAGCAACAAGCAATAACTTAGCCTGGCCAGATACTAACGGCGCAGCTGCTACAGGGGCAGGTGCTGGCTGAGCAGGTTGTGGTGCTGGTGCAGAAGCGGTTGGTGCAGCAGGTGCTGGCGCACTTACCGGTGTAACTGGTACCGGTGTTGGTGCGGCAAGTTGTACAGGCTGTACAAAGTCACCCACTTTTACACTTGCAGCTGCGGTTAATTTTTCATGCAGCAAATGTGTTTGGCGGAAAACATTCTTATCTTCGCTGTCTAATGATTTAGGTAATACATCTACAGCACCGTCGGAAAGAGCTTTCAACGTTGCAGCAGCACCAGATTCTGTAAGGGTACTTACCATTACAATTGGCACTGGCGTTTTTGCCATAATATGCTTCAGCGCGGTCAGGCCATCCATAACTGGCATTTCAATATCAAGAGTCACCACATTTGGTTTTAGCTCGGCAACTTTTTGAATTGCCTCTTCACCATTCTCGGCAAAACCAACAACTTCGAACTTACTGTCTTTTTCAATAAGCTTTGGCAGCATGCTGCGCATAAAGCTACTATCATCTACAACAAGAACTCGAATTTTTTGTGACATTAGACTGCCTTTCGTTTGCCGTTACAGGAGTTTTGCAAGCAGTGCGTCAACATCATCTTGTTCCAAGCCTTGGCCTGGTAGCTGAGGACCATTTTCAAGTGAGCCACTTTCCTTAGCTTGGCGCGCTTCTTCCATACGCTCTTGTACAACAGCCTCGGTCGTTGCTTCACCACTTTGCTTCATACCAAACAGAATCACCATACGCAGTACTTGCTGTTCAATATTACGCAATGTGCTTACAATTTTTTGAATCCGCTGACCTGTCAGATCTTGGAAGTTACAAGCTTCAAAAATATTTGTCAGACGCTTTTGACTTTCGCCAAGCATATCGTCAACGCTAGCCAACACATCTGGATCCAGCGGTGGATCAACATCCAACAAACGTTGGCGCAGCGCTGTGTTATTACGCTCCATGCTTTCACAAGCATCCATAATTTGGTCTGTTGCAGCTTCTGTTGCCTTTACAACGGCATCCAGCTGGTCACTTGCATCAGGGATTTCCTTGTCAGCCAGCTTCATGTCAGCAAAAGCACGTAGCTCACTTTTTGCAGCATTAATATAGCCTGCCAAGTCAGAGAGCTCATCACCTAGCGATACCTCGCCAGCTTGCCCACCTTCAAACAGTTCACGAACAGCTACAAGCAGCTCTCGTACTTCAGCAACTGGCACCATACCATCTGCTTTTTCAATCTCTTCTAGTCGTTTTTGCAAATCAACGTTTTGCATGTCCCCACTCCCAATAAATTTGATTGGTTAAAAGTCGCCAATAACACGTGTTAGTTTTTGTTTTAGTGTTGCCGCGTTAAACGGTTTCACCACGTAATTGCTTACACCTTTTTCTACAGCCATAATCACGTTTTCACGCTTTCCTTCTGCTGTAACCATAATAAAAGGTAGTTCTTTATAATCAGGATGTGCACGCACTTTTTCTAACAGTTCAAGCCCTGTCATGTTCGGCATATTCCAGTCTGAAACGATGAGATCAAAGTCACGATCAGCCTGGATACGTTCCCAAGCTTGCTGACCATCTACCGCCTCGTAAGTATTACTAAACCCAAGTTGACGCAAAAGGTTAATCACAATGCGTCGCATTGTTTGGAAGTCGTCAATCACTAGGATTTTCATGTCTTTATTTACAGCCATGACACTCTTTTTCTTGTTCTTACGTTAATATAACCTGTTTGGCACGTCTTGACCATATGAGGTAAACACTTAGCCGTCAACTGACACCGTTAAATCTGCCAACAGACGTGGCAAAAAAGCCAAAAGCCAGTCTACCTTGTCTGCATCGGCCAGTGGGCGCCAATTATAATTTTGGTGTTCATCACTCAGCTGAATATCGCCATCCGCTGCCTCTGCCCACCAAAAAGTTCCGTATTTCTCTGAGTTCTCAGTAGCCCAGCGTGCTGCTGAAAATACGCCACGCATGGTTACTGTTAGCCCAGTTTCTTCTTCAACTTCACGCAACAAACTGTCAGTAATATTTTCATCCGGACGCAGCTTGCCACCAGGCAATACCCACTTACCACCACAGCCTTCACCATAACTGTCAGGAAGTTGTAGGCACAAAAATTCTTTTTTATTATTCAGCACCACCACATACTGCCGAACATCATACCAATGCCGTTCACGGTGTTCAGGAGCGGTCACAGCTAGCTAATCCGTTCAATAGTAAATTCAGCAGCAGCACCGTCGTTATCGGCCATACCAAAATCAGCGGCTAAATCATCTCTGTGCAATGCTAGCTCAACCAAGCGCTCATCCCACATTGGTGCCATGGTAGACCCTAAAAATAGTTGTGGCATACCCACGGCCGTACCCGCAGTAAAGGCACGACGCGCTGGGAATGTCATAGTGCTGTTACCCCAGCAGAAAGGCCCACGCGGATGCTTATGACAGCAGCGCACACGAAAACGCGCATCTTCTTCTACCATTTGGTCAAACGCTAATGCATCTAGTGTTAGGTTCGTTTTGAGGTTTCCATAAATATTATCACGAATGGCAAAAAACGGCTGAGGACGGCGCAACTGCATTGGTAGTGCCTGCAATTTACTTGCAAACGGGCGTTTTACCACTGGCATACCATCGGACTGAGGTTGCACCAGTGCCATTGGGTCTACCCCACCAGCAATAAGGCCACCAACCACACCAAACAAATCGCGACCATGGAACGCACGCGGCAAGTGATACGTTGGACTTTCCATGCGAGCTTGTTCAATTTGTTCAATAATATCAATATCTAGCAACCACTGCTTGGTGCGAATATTACGCTCAGCAAAAAAACGTGCCAGCAAACCAATGGAGCCATTATTAGGGCCAATAAATGTATTACCAATGTCAGTCATCAGCAAGCAACGGTCCTCACTGTGGCCCACACCCGGGTCTGTTACATGAATAAATAAATTTGGCTTAGTACGCCCTAGCGCACGATAGCAAGAGTATAGCGCATAAGCTGCATAATCAATATTACCGGGAGGAATATCACGTACGTTCATCACCGGTGGTGGTTGCAAGCGGCGCTCTACAAATACATCGGAAATGGCAACATCATCAGGCAATGTTGTGCGCTTATTGCGCTGTTGCACAGTGTACGCCAGCACATTACGCAAGCGCATTTCAATTTGTGCATTCGCAACATCGTCATTAAAATCGGTTAAAACCACCACATTTTGGAATGGTGCAGTCAACAAAGGGGCAACGGCTGTTTCGCTCTTACTCATGCGCGCTATTGTGCCGCAAGCACACGTTTAAAAAAAGTTTTTCCGCACCACATACAAACAACAAACACAACGGGGTGTGTCGTTTTGGTGAATCATCACACAATTGATTCATTTAAAAAATTCAATACAATACGCATATGAGTGCTGCAAAATTCCGCATTTATAAAAATATTGTTTGCTTAGAAACCTATGCACCTACAGGGCATTTATGGTGGGATTTAGGCGTAGACCTGCACTATAAACCCGTACCCATAACACGCATTAAACGCTGGCGTAGCGGCATTGTGGATGGCACTCGCCGCCATGTACTCATGGCGCTAGACGGTCACCAATGGGTTGCTGTTAACCTACCACGTAGCGATATTCCTACCCTGCAAGCCCTAAACCGCTGGCCACCTAGCCTAAAACCACCTTTTAGCAGCTGCACCTATAGCGAACACCCTGAAAAATTATAAATGCTGGCAATGACCCATGACTAAAATAAGGTCCGCTGCTGCCTTTCGGCCCTGACGGGCTGCCCTACAAGCATGTCCATCACCAGCGCAGCGACACTATAAGATTTATAACAAAAAGAAAAGAGGCAGTTGCTAGCTAGCACCTGCCTCTTCATCTGAGCTATCAGGAATGGTTTCCTCATACTGCCTAAGCAACGCATGATAACCAGCAAGAGCATTCTCTGAACCATCAACCTGATCCAAGAAAACGGGAAACACAAGTTGGTCAGGGTCATCAGCACCTAAGTGCCAACTTATTTCGTCATCACTAAGCGGTTTTCCCAAATCATCAGGAGATAAACCATTCTCTGCATCAGCAACTTTAACTTGCTTAAGCTGAGAAATCACAAAACCTTCAAACCCACGGCCACGCGCACTAGATATGGCAGGCTTTGCCATACCATAAGGCAAAGGCATAGCATAAAGCCAGTAACGCCCTTGCAGGATGGGTAAAACCAAATAAGCTTTAGTACTAAACCAAGGCTGACTCGGACCAAGTATTAACCATCTATCATGACGCGCAATATCTTCATGAAATTCCTGCAATGCACGCACCATAAGGCGCATACGCCTTGTAGGTTGTCCCAAACTTAAGGGCGCTACTACATAGCTTTGCCCCTCCACATGCACCAACATTTCAGCTGGTGCGAACTCTTTCGATTCCGACATACCAGCCTCATTCTTTATATAAAACACAACAAACGTTGTATACTATGTACAATATCCTTCCCTAAATGGCAAGGGTACGCTATAAGAAAATTCATGTCTGACGCCTATTTAGTTCTTGCCCGTAAATACCGCTCACAAACCTTTGCCGAACTCAAAGGACAGGATGCTCTGGTACAAACATTCCAAAACGCTATTGAGCAAAATCGCCTGCACCACGCTTATGTGCTTACGGGGATTCGTGGTGTTGGTAAAACCAGTATTGCACGCCTAATTGCCAAAGCACTTAACTGCACCGATGGCCCTAACACCAGCTGGACCGAGGACGACCCACAAGTACAAACCATCACCACCGGTACCCACCCCGACGTGCTGGAATTTGATGCTGCCAGCCACACTGGCGTAGATGATATTCGCGACCTATTTGAAGGCGTAGCCTATGCTCCGGTACAAGGCCGCTACAAAGTGTACATCATCGACGAAGTGCACATGCTGAGTAAAGCGGCGTTCAACGCCCTGCTCAAAACGCTGGAAGAACCACCAGCCAATGTAATTTTCCTATTTGCTACTACCGAGGTTCATAAAATCCCAGTAACTGTACTGTCGCGCTGCCAACGGTTTGACCTCAAACGCCTCAGCGCCGAGCAATTGGCCGAACACTTTACCGATATCCTGCAAAAAGAAAGCATTGAAGCTGATACGGCGGCCATTCAGCTTATTGCTCGCGCTGCCGATGGCTCGGTACGTGATGGCCTTAGCCTGCTAGACCAAGCCATTGCCCTATCTGCCGGTAAAAAAATTGAGAGCGACTTAGTCAGCAAAATGCTTGGCCTAGCCGACCGTGCACGCCTGTGGCAGTTACTCAACAATATTTTTAATAACGACACCCCAGCCACGCTAAATCTACTGGATGAGCTCCATGCACTAGGCGTAGACCCGCTACTCGTAGCGCAAGACCTACTCGCCAACCTGCACCTGCTCACACGTATCAAGCTCATCCCTGAACTTGCTACCAGCAATACACTAAGCGAACTAGAGCAGCAAAATGGCAGTGAGCTCAGCCAAAAAGTAGCACTAGACCAGCTCAGCCGCGCTTACCAAACGTTACTAAAAGGCGCAGAAGATATTAAACTCGCTGCACGCCCTTACGAGGCACTAACCATGGCCATTGTACGCGTAAGCCACCTAGCAGCCTTACCGCCATTAACCGAGCTGCTACAAACAGAAGGAGCGGCCAACACCGCAACGGTAAAAAAGTCGCCAACGCCTAAACCGCAGCCAGCACCAACACCCCAGGCCACAGTAACAGAGCCTGCACCGCAACAAGTTGCAGAAGCAACCCCACCGTGGGAAGAAAAAGCAGCACAACCAACACCTGCAGCCATGCCCAAAAACTGGGTTGATGTTATTACCATTCTACAGCAACAGCAACCGGCGCTCGCCGCTATTTTGGAGCAACAAGTACGCTGCGATATGATGGAAGATACCTTCCTGAAGCTAAAAGTAGAAAAAGGCGTGCACGAAGCATCTGACATTGCACAGCGCCTGCGCCAATCACTTAAAGAGGCCACGCAAAAAAATTGGCAAATCACACTGCTGGAAGCTTCAGCAAACGAAACTGTGCATGAAACAAAGCAGCGCAACGCCCAAGAGCGCCTAGATGCTGCTAAAGAAAATCCAGAAGTACAAAAGATTTTGGCGCAATTCCCCGGCGCCGTGCTAGAGGCAGTGGATTAAACAGCTGTTTACCCTTTCTCCCTTAATAAAACCTGTGCTATGTTACATAGGCAAATTAAAAAATAATAATAAAAGCTGGAGACCACCATGGACGGCATGGATCAAGAAATTCTACAGGAGTTTTTCACCGAAGCTGAGGAAAGCCTTGATAGCCTAGAGCAGGATTTGATCCGCCTAGAAGCTCTTTCCGCCGATGGTGACACTGACGCCGACCTAGTTGACCGTATTTTCCGTGTCCTACACACCCTTAAAGGTGGCGCAGGGTTCTTGGGGCTCGATAAACTTGCCAAGCTTGCGCACTGCGGCGAAACCTTGTTGGATGAAGTGCGCGGCGGCCGTGTAAAAGTAACCACCCCAGTAATGGATGCCTTGCTCGATAGTAACGATACCCTACGCACCATGATGGATAATTACATGGCAGGAGATGATAACTCCAACATGGACAACAGCGAGCTGATTAAAAAGCTAGAGGACCTCACCTGTGGTGATGCTAACGAAGCACCAGCACCACAAGCTGTTAATACCGACCTACTCGACGAAGTTAAAAATGATCCTCAACTAGGCGCACCAGCCGAGGAAGAAACCCCTGCGGCAGCTGAACCAGCAGAAGCTGAAGCACCAGTAGTAAATGCCGACCTATTAGACGAAGTTAAAAACGACCCACAGCTAGGCGCACCAGCTGAGGAAGAAGCACCAGCGGCAGCTGAACCGGCACCAAAACCTCCTGTAAATGCAGAACTACTAGATGAAGTGATGAACGACCCTCAACTAGGCGCACCAGCTGCAGAAGAACCTGTTTTGGAAGCAGAAATTGCCGACGAGGAAAAAGAAGAGTCAGCCCCGGCTGAAGCACAAGGTACCGAAGTAGCTCCCGCACAACCGCGTGATGTTACCCCTGTTGAGCGCCGCCAAAAAGGTGATGATCGCCGCCAAGCTAACGAAGACGACCGCCGCAAACAAACGTCTCGCCGTAAAATTGATGCACCTGCAGAAACACTACGTATCGAAACCACACGTTTGGATGAGGTGATGAACCTAGTTGGTGAGCTGGTACTGGCCCGTAACAGCCTCATCCGCCAACTAAGCACGCCAGACGCACAAAAAGCTTTGCGCACACTGTCTAACCACTCTGCTATTGTAAACAACTTCGAAATTTTTGGCCGCGTAACAACCGACCTGCAAACATCGGTTCTGCGTACACGCATGCAGCCGATTTCTAAAGTGTTCGATAAAATTCCGCGCCAAGTGCGTACGCTTAAAAGCCAACTCGGTAAAGATATTGAACTCACCATTGAAGGTGAAGATACTGAAGTTGATAAGTCACTTGTGGAAGATTTAGGCGACCCAATGGTACACCTTATTCGCAACGCGCTCGACCACGGTATTGAAGACCCTGAAACACGTGAAGCTAATGGTAAAGCGCGCACAGGCTCGCTACACATTAGTGCCTGTTACGAAGGTAATAACGTGGTGATTAAAGTTATTGATGACGGTAAAGGTATTCCACCAGATATCATTAAACGTAAAGCTGTTGAAAAAGGCATTATTAACGAATCTGCAGCTGAGCAAATGGCCGATGAAGATGCTGTACGCCTCATTTTGGCACCGGGCTTCTCTACCGCTGATACCGTAAGCGATGTATCTGGCCGTGGTGTGGGTATGGACGTTGTAAACTCCAACATCCAAAAACTAAAAGGTCAGCTGGATATCCGCTCCGAAGAAGGCAAAGGCACAACCATTCGTGTGCAATTGCCGCTCACGCTCGCTATTGTACAAGCGTTGGTGGTAGAAGCAGCAGAAGAGTTTTTTGCTGTACCAATTGGTGATGTAGCCGAGGTTATTAAATTTAACCCTGAGCACCGTCGTAATGTGAATAACAACGATGTTATTGAACTGCGTAATCAAACATTACCTCTCTTCTACTTACATCAGCTTGCCAAAGGTGGCGGCAGCATTCCGGAACGCGGCTTCATTATTGTGATCCGCGAAAACACCCAAATGGTTGGCTTGGTAGTAGATAAACTCCACGGCCAAGAAGAAGCAGTGATTAAACAGCTCAGCGACCTATTCACCACGCACCCAGCTGTAGCAGGGGCTACCATTAATGGTGATGGCCAAGTACAAATGATTCTGGACGTACCGTACCTACTAAAAGACCTAACACGCCGCGCTGCTTAATTTAACATTATTTGCATTCCAACCAGTTCAACATGTAGAGTAAGACAACATCTACATCACGTTAGGAATGCAACAATGCTTTCAAAAGCTCAATTAACGCTGTTTCAACAACTAATGAAATATGGTGGTTATACTGCTGTATCTCTTGCTCAACAAAAAGAAATCACCAGCAAACTTATCAAGCCAACAAGCTTTTTAAAAATAAAGAAGAGGGGATAACACCCCTCTTCTTTTTATTTGCCAATAATATACACCCTATTGTGCACCCACAACTTTTGCAGGGTCAGGGAAATCGCCCAACTCAAAAGTCATTACGGCATCTGCCACATGGTGTGGTTGGCGCACGCCGTTTAACACACAGGTAACACCTGGAATACTCGCCACCGCATTCAACGCCAATGCTGCTAAATCAGCCTCTGCCCATTGTCTTGGTGCACGCTGTTGCAACTCGTTCAACAACGGTGCATTACGCTGTGTATCGCGCAATTTAGCTACCTGCGCTACAGCATTTAACACCGTACTCAAGGCAGCATGATATTGCTGCTGCCAGTTGGCCAGCCATTCTGCCATTTCAGGTGTTTGCTGCTGCAAACTCTCCACCGCCGTATCCATTTGCCATGATTGCGGAATAATAAACTCATCAAACAACTGGTCATAATCCATACGACCACCAATATCAGCCAGCAAATCGCTACCACCAACCGACCAAGCGAATACCGCCACCTCGCCTTGCTGTGGCCACCCTTGTAGTTTTTGGTTTAACTCCTGCTCCAAAGCACCCAGCCCAGCTAAAGCTTTCTCCCACTGTGCCATAACGTCTGCTTCATTTTGCTCTGCCGTGGCCAAACGCCAACCAATACCATCATCTGTCAACGCATTCAGCGGGCGGTTAGTTAACACAGATAAATGCATACGCGCCGCCAGCTCCAGCACCGATACATCATCCTGCCCACCAAACTTATGCGCTTTAGTGTTCACCGTTTTCAGCGCATTTAGTTCCAAAATATTCAACGGCAGTTCAATACAGCGCAACATAGGGCGCTTGCGGCGGCCATACGCCTCCTGCGCTGCAGTTTGCGCACAAGCAAATACTTGCGCTAAATCCACTGCAAAAATATCTTCTGCATCTGCTACAAATCCGTTAGAGCTCACGCCATACCAGGCAAGCTCTCCTGCCTGAACAGCCTGCTCAAGCACTTTAAAAGCAGCTGTTAAACGTTGATAAAATTGCTCACGCGCGGCATCTACACCACCTAGCATTTCAGCCAATATGGGGAGCTGCACTTCTGGGTTATGTACCAAAAAGCCATCTAGAGTTTCCACACCCAGCCCTTGGCGACACAACACAAGCTGGCTCTGAATAAAGCTCTCGCTCATGCAATGCCCCATCACCGGTGTGAGCGCCACGCTCTCTGCCGGCACTTCTTCAATCATCCACTCCGGCACATAACCGCCCTTGCCAACCAACACCAACTGTTCACGAGTTACTCTACCTGCGGCAATACCTTGTTGTAGTTCTTCCCCAACCACACGCAACCCTGTGCCATAACCATAGGTTGGTCCTACTTCCACTAAATTGAGGCCACTTTGCCACGCCGTACGTACTGTTTCGCGCTGTGCTACATCATCTTCCAAGCGGTAACTACCCACAGCTACCTTGCCAATGGTGCACCCTTCCAGTAGGCGCCAGCTATCGGGTGAAATTTTTGGGTTGGCTTGCCACGCCGCATCGGCGTATGCTTTTGTGGCGTCGGGTGTTGCTCGGCCAGGAATTAGGGTTGTCATACTGCCAAGGTAACCAGCCCCGTAAGCAAAAGCAAATAAACAACGATATTAAAAAGATACAACAACAAACGATACGGAGAGATCCATGCGCTTTTTAACCCTTGCTGCCCTTACAGCAACCTTACTGTTTAGTGCCAATAGCCAAGCTCAGCAGCTCGACCAAGCTACAGTAGAAAAAATTGTAGCCGACTACATTGCAGCCAATGGCGATGCCTTGCTGGATTCTATTGATGCTTACCAAAAACGCCAACAGCTAGAAGCTTTTAAAAATGCTATTAAGCCACACAATGCAGCCAAAGGCCCTGCCGATGCACCAATTACTATTGTTGAGTTTGGTGAATTCCAGTGCCCATTCTGCCGCCGTGTACAGCCAACTTTAGAGCAACTACATGCAGAATATGGCGATAAAATCCGCTTTGTTTACAAGCATTACACCCTACCATTTCACCCCGAGGCTATTCCAGCTGCCAAAGCCGCACAAGCCGCACAACTACAAGGTAAGTTCTGGGAATACTCTAAAATTCTGTGGGAACGTACCGACCAGCTCAGCGACGCAACCTACGTTGCCGTTGCCGAAGAAGCAGGCCTAGATGTTGCCAAATTTAATGCCGACCGTAACGGTGCCGAAGTAGCCCGCCTTGTTGAAGAGGACCAAGCAGATGCTTCTGCCGCTGGCGCACGTGGCACACCATATTTCCTCATTAATGGTGAGCCAATTTCAGGTGCCCAACCCGTTGCTAACTTTAAACAAGTAATCGACGCAGCACTTGCTGAGTAACTGAATGAAAGTTTCACTCCTCCTCATCTGTGCTGCCATTATTGCTGCTGTTATCGGCTTCAAAGTGGTCAACACAGATGCGGTGGGAGATAACTTAACCAAGCTCAGCGCCGCTAATAAACAACGCGGCTCTGTATTTGCCGATGGTGATCAACTCGCCCAAGGCCTTACAACTCAGCGCTTTAAGTACGTTAAACCCAACAAGTACGACGTGCCAGAAAACCATGCTAACTACCAAATTGGGGCTAAGTTTGCACCGCTACAGCTCGTCATCTTCACCGACCCGGCCTGTGGTAGCTGCCAATATCAAATTAATACTGTGCTAGAAACCATGAAGGATTTTGGTAAAAACCTACGTGTGGTTTATAAATATAAGGCACACAACCCAGATATTCTTGATGGTGGCCTTTTTGCTCAATATATGCGTAAAAAAGGCATGCACAAACAGTTTTGGGATAACTTACCAACCAATGTAAGTACGTTAAGCACGGCAGATTTTGTAAGCTACCTGGAAGGTATGAACATTCCACTAGATGAAGTTCGTGCCGCCATGGTGACCGAGGCCGAACGCTCATTAAATCACTTATTACAAGACCAAGCAGATGCTCGCCACTTAGGTGTCCAAGAAATACCGACATATTTCTTTAATGGCTACCGGGTAGACAACAAACTGGTAAAGCTGGAAAAATTACCAGACTACAGCCGTAATATTCTGCAAGGGCGCCCTATTTGGGGTAGTGAAAAAGGGGTGCAAATTCCCTTAAACTAAAAAGCTAGCTATGCGCTGCTTTTTTCACCTCATTAGGTGCAAACTGAAACACGCGTGAGCAATACGGGCAAACCACCGTTTTTTCACCATCATTCATCTCCAAAAACACACGTGGGTGGCGGCCAGTTTCTGGTCCATCACACACTACTTTGCGCTTAGCCACAGCCACAACATCACTACTTTGCGGGCGAATTTGCTCAGACATTATCGGTTATCCCCACTACCCTTCAATACACCACGCTCTTTACGAGAAAGTAACTTTTTCTGGTTCTTTTCTAACAACTCTTGAATGTCTAAACCCAAAATTTCTGCAGTGTGTGAAGCGTAATAAAGAATATCACCAAGCTCATCGGCAATCTTCTGGCGCAGCTCAGGTGTATCACCATCACGGTAGACTTTCTTAATATAATTAGCACATTCACCAGCTTCACTAGCCAAACCCAATCCAGCATACATTAACGCAGGGATATTATTTTTACCCGCATCTGGATATACAGCGGTAGTATTAGTAAATTTTTGATACTCTCTTAAAGTTATAGTTTGCGCTGTCATAATTAAACCTTATTTTTAAACTGCGTTATTGTGCCTCGCTCGCCAACACAAGGCAAGACAGAACTGATCGCAAGAAAAGCCACCACAACCTAACTTGCCTTATCGTACATTATCAGGTATCCCTCACACACAAGCACCCGTAGCTCAGCTGGATAGAGCGTCACCCTCCGAAGGTGAAGGCCACAGGTTCGAATCCTGTCGGGTGCGCCATTGTAAAATTAAATCCCCACAGGGGGTTTTGTTTTGCAACAGCCCCTAGCTAAGGGGTTGAACCTTAGGTTCGACCAGAGGCCATAGGCCGAAGGCGGCGAGTATAACGAGCCACTCCTGTCGGGGCTGTTTTTTAATTTTTATCCTTCAGCAACTGTCGCCATGTGGCCATGTCTCGCGCCAGTAGCGGTATCCCCGCCAGTGCCGGCAAAATGTAGCGGAAGGTAGTGAGCAGCCCCAAAGCTGCTGCCGCTGGTGCATTACCATACGCACCTAGTAACAACACAAACGCTGCATCTCGGGTACCAATGCCAGCTAGCGTAAACGGTAGCAAACCCACCACTAAAGCCAGTGGCACCAAGGCCAACATTGTCCATAAATCTAAATCCAGCTGCACAGCTTGCGCGAGCAACCAAATTTGCAATAAATGCCCTGCCCACAATGCAATGGTCACCAAAACGGCCAACCAAAACCGTTGCGGCTGGCGCTGCATCAGCATGCTCAGCTGTGCCCATTCCTCTCGTAATTTACGCAAAATATTGGCCAGTTTGTCTGGTAAGTGGCCAGCCATAACATCCATGAGCCCAATAGTAATTTTACGAAACAACAACGCCACAAAAAACGCCACTGCCGCACCACCTACAGGCAGCACTGTCCAACGCACACCATCGGGCAACAAAGGTGAAAGCAATAGCCCCAGCGCACACCACGCTAATAACGTAGCTAAGTCTAATAGTTTCTCAAACACACACAGCGTAAACCATCCACTCACCGGTGTTTTACTATGCTGCGCTAAAAATATACATTTGCCCACATCACCCAACTTGGCAGGAGCAACTAAGTTCATAGTACTAGCTTGTGCATTTACCCGACAGCTCAGCCCCAAGCCTAAGTTCGATTCACTCAACTTTTGCAAACGCCACGCTGTTGCCATAAACAATGGTACGGTAATGAGCATGGCCAGCACCAACCAGCCCCACTGTAGCTCACGCCACACCGCCACAAAACTTTGCATATCAATCAGGCTGTAAATTAACGCCAACAAGCCAAGGCTAATGGCAATGCTCAACACATGCAGGTGGCGCTTGGTCATAACTTAACAATTTGCTGGTGCTGCAATGGCTTTTCCAACACTGTTGGTGCAGCTTGCAATAACGGTGCACGACCTTCCTCAGCATGGAAACTATCAGCACTTGCCACATGGCGGCGATTTTGCCGTGGCGCTACATAAGCCGTTGCATCATGACAAACAGCAATACCATCGGTTAGCTCTACTGTTTTTTCATCCACCACAATGGTGCGCTCAAATGCAGGTCCTTTGGCTGCTTGTGGGCGGAAAATCATAATATTTTTTAACAGCGGCATCAGTTTTTTGCGCAATACCAACGCCAACATACGCAACACCACGTGCTTAAACGGTGAGCTGTTTTGGAAACCCACCCGCACCAACGGGCCACGCACTTGCACTGTGTGCTCACGTACGGTAACCACCCAATCATCCTGCCACCAGTTATTGCTAAATAGCTGGCCATGCCTGTTTTTTACCCGCCAACCATGGTCAACCACAGCTGGTTTATTAGTGTAATGCACTCGTACTAGGCCACCTTTTTTAGCCCCAATATAAACACTATTTTTAGCACTATGCTGTACCCAATAACCGCAACCAGCAAACAACCTTTGCACCCCTACAGCACGACCAACAGGCGCTACGGCAGCTTCAGCAAATGGCAAACTACGCACCAAACTAGCGTACACATAGTGGCAGTGGTAACGGTCATCCACATTGGCTAAAAAGTGCTCCGGCTTCAGCGCATTTTTAAACAGCTGATGCAACAACAAGCTTGCCTCTGCATCATCTGCAGCAAAACGGCTCAAACCATACGGGGTAATATAATCAGTATTGCGGCTGTTTAAGGTCCACGGCAAATCACCATCTGCACCCACCAAACTAGCTAAAAAGCTAATCGCTTTTTTGGCGGCAGCCGGTGCACGTTCATCGCCTGTGGCATCTGCATAATCTGCCAAAGCATCAATGGTTACAGTTAAGTAACCAAAATCTGGCCCGCCATATTCCGGAAACCACCCTTCCTCATGCTGAAGCTCAAAAAACACATCTGCCAACTTGGCAACTTGCTTTTGTTTAACCTCCAGCTCTGGCACATGCTGCGCCATGGCTAAACCAGCCAGCCCAGCAGCAAACTGGTTTGCTGCTTGTGGCTCCGTACGCTTGCTTAACGCACGAGCCAAGCGCTTCAACCCACGCCAATCTACGCGCGCCAGCAGTGGAGATTTCTCCTGCTGCCATTGCCACAAAACCTTGCTCACTGCATATAAACCAAATGCCGCAGCTGGGTAGCTTTCTTCGTACGGGTAATATTCATCCACCCGCCCTGCCGAATCCACTTGCCAAGAAAGTGCATTCACAGCCGCAAGAGTCCACTCACCAGCAATTTTTGAATCTACCTGAGGGTTACTCAGCTGCCCTTGGCGCAAAGCCTCCAGCAAAAACAAACCTTGCTGCAAAATGCTACTAGCAAAATCACGAATTTTATAATGCCAATAATTACGGTCAAAACAGCCATAGGTAGGGCTATCCGGGTCACGGTCTAGCTGCGTCAGCACTCGTGCTGCATGGCGCTCAGCATATTGTGTTAACGTTTTGGCGAGAGCATCACTCATGCGCGGGCTTGCTCCTGTGTTGATTCTGTTTGGGCAATTTCCTGCCAACGCTCATCCATAAATGTTTGGGTAAACGCTACTTCTGCCAAGCCTTTGCGCTTAGTGGGCTTCGATAATTTCTTCCAGCTCAAGCGCAAGCCATTAAACGTTGGCCCCACAATGCTCAGCGGTAAACGGGTAATAATCCACCGTGCCCACGGTTGGCGACCAGTGGTAAAAATTAACCATAACACCCCTTCCACAACCTTGCGCATGAGGCCAACGTCTGCTGGCGCATAATCGTACTGTGGTACAGGTTTGCCAGCTGCTTTTTGCCAACCAAGGCGAATAAATGCCCCACGCTTTTTAAAGTCCAACATGTGCCCATGCATGGAGAGCGCTTTTTCTACACTCACCGCATTCAGCACCAGCTTTTCCTGCTCTACCATTTCTTGCAAAATGCTCTGCACCTCGGCCGTGCGCGGTACAACCACCGCATGGCCACCACGCTGTTTTTCATACGTTGGTGCCCACGCATCACCCACACTCAAATCGGTAAGCTCATTGGTAAAATCTGGAATAATCTGGCAATTGCGCGAGATAAAAAACGGAATCAGGTAATTATAATAAAACTTCTCAGCTTTAAACGTGCGACCATCAGCCGTATCTACCTGCAAATAACCCGGCCACTCGCCAGCACGCCACTGTAACTTGCTGATTGCCACATCGTTACCAACGCCTTGCCCACGCAAGAAACCACGTACCGAACCATGGTACATATTGGTACCCGCATATGGCCCAAATACATACTTAATTGCCAACGCACGTGGGTCACCCGCTGCTTGTAGCATGCGTAATGCTGCTGCTTGTTCGGGCAAGACCACCATGGCATAGGGTCCTGCGGCTGGGTCAATTTGCTCTAGCACTGTTAGCGTTGGCGTTACTGCATAAACACTTTGTGCTGCGGCCAAAACCTCATCTGCTGTGCGGGCAAATACGGGCGCAGCTTGCTCTGGCGTATGTGCACCTTGCTGCAAAACAATGGCCGCCGTAACTCGTTTAGTTTCCAACAGGTGGATCAACACGCTGGAGAGAATTCCACCAGAAGCACCACGCTCCCGTACTGTTTTGTTACCACTATGGCCAACATATGTTTCCTCAAACGCACCTAGTAGTGGGTGTGCCGTACGACCCAAAAACTCATTTACATGGTGGTAAGGCACACCACGCCCCGGGCAGCACGCCCATGCCGTGTTTAATGCTTCTGCATCGGCATCGTCTAACTGTTTTGTAAGCTGTGGCAATAGCCCTTGTGGCGTTTCAGCAAATGCCAGCTTTTCTGGTAATACACCCACACACAAACCGCAGTGCATGCAGTTACCGGGTTTAATAACCTGCTGTTCAAACTGCGCCCATGTTTCAGCTGGTGCTGTAATATTTACCTTGCTCACAGCTTAACTTTCTTTTTTGTTGCTCAATGCAGCCAAACGTGAACGGGTACGCAACTCTTCCAAAATGTTACGGTTTGCGGCCATTAGGTCGGCCACAAAGGCAAATATCCATGTTTGCACACCAATTAGTAACAAAATTGCTGCCAAAACAAGACTCGGTAAATAGGTACGCCCCGGCTCAATAAACACATAGGTCAACATCACCCAACGTAGGCACAACAGCATCCCCAGTGCAAACGGTACACTGCCCAACACCAAAAAGAACCGCAGCGGCGCATAAATCATAAAAATGCGGAACATAGTCAACATCGACCGTTGCACATAATTAAAAATACTTTTCACCAAACGGCTTTCGCGCAAGTCACCATTTACCCGAATCGGCACCGAGGCCACGCGCATCCCCTTATGCCCCGCCTGAATAATAGTCTCCAGCGTGTAGGTATATTTGTTAAACACATGCAGCTGTGCCGCACAGTCACGGCTAAAAGCACGGAAACCACTTGGTGCATCCGCCACATCGGTACCACTCAGCACACGTACCATGTGGCTACCCAGTTTTTGCAGGAATTTTTTCAGCGGACTAAAATGCGCAATGCTCTCAATTGGGCGTGCACCTACCACCATTTCAGCCTCACCAGCTACAACAGGTGCTACCAGTTTCTCAATATCGGCACCATTATATTGGTTATCAGCATCGGTGTTTACCACAATGTCGGCACCGCGTTGCAAGCAGGCT
Organism: Pseudomonadota bacterium; assembly: GCA_030148545.1. Lineage (GTDB taxonomy): Bacteria > Pseudomonadota > Alphaproteobacteria > UBA2136 > JASBTF01 > JASBTF01. The sequence continues at coordinate 175,174 of JASBTF010000001.1, read as the reverse complement.
TCCAAACCACGCATAAAGGTTTTAGCCAGCCCCATGTTTACCGGGTTACTCACCACATGGTCCACGCCATGTTCTTTAGCAATTTCTACTGTTTTGTCGCTAGAGCCATCATCAATCACCAGCCATTCCACCACGTCCACACCGGGTACTTTGCGTGGTAATTCCTTAAGTGTAATTGGCAAGGCAAACTCCTCATTATAGCAAGGAATCTGGATAATCAGCTTGAGGCCTTTTTTCTTCTGCACCGTCATGTGGCGTAAAGTACGCTTTTGAACCTTGTTTGGCAATAATTTGCTGCTATGCTACGCATCATGAAGAACAACATGACCTTATGGTTCATCAGCCTACTGTGCTGGGCTAGCTTGGCACTATTTTTGTGGCAGTTTGTGCCACTGTTAAGCACAATTATGAAGGTATTCTTAGGCTAATGGCACTCTTCACCACATTTGGCTGGGCCATTGTTTTACTACTTGTTTTCACCGGCTGGGGACGTATTGGCCAGCGTTTTTTACAGCTAGATATTGGGTTTTTTGCCCAATTTTGGCTTGGTTTTACCATTATCAGCACCGCTACCTTCCTGTTTTATGCAGGGCACATGGCCTACCCCGTACCACTATTCGCCTTGGCTGGGCTCATCGGCTGGGTAGGTACAAACATAACCAAACCCAACTTTAAAAACCTTAAACTGCCACTACTCTTTGCCAGCGGCTTTGCTTTACTGCACCTGTTCAGCGCCAGCCTTCCCCCAGTAGAGGCAGATAGCCTTGCCTACCATTTTGCATTACCTAAACAGTTTGTAGAGGCACAAGCTCTTATTTTCCAGTCCATGGCGGTGGATTACGCGGTACCATTCCTCACCCAAAGCAGCTGGATTACAAGCTACGCCCTAGGTGGCGAGCGCGCCATGATGGCACTTGCCTGGCTCAGCGCACTCATGGCGGCGGGCATGGTGTATCAGCTTGGGCGTGTGTGGCTCCCCACCGCTTGGGCCGCATGGACCGCCATTGTAGTACTTGCCCTACCCATATTCAGCTACGGCTTTGCTGCCGGCACGGTGGAGCTACGCCTCGTTGGTGTGGTGGCACTGGCTATTTTTGCCCTGCTTAAACACCAGCAATTCCAAGGTAAGTGGTGGGTAGTGGCCGCCATTGCTGCCGGCGCCATGCTGGGGATGAAACTATTCAGCCTATTTAGCGCTTTTTTAATTGGGCTCAGCTACCTCTACCTCAACCGCAGGCAACCACTGTGGCAGCAAGCTAAACACGCTATCAGCTTTGCTGCTGTTATCACGCTTGTTGCAGCACCGTTTTATATATGGCTATGGCTTAATAGTGGTTCTCCCATTTTCCCTATTGGTTGCGGTAGTATTTTTAACTGCCCTAATTGGAGCACTGCGCAAAACAGCGTATTCAGCACCTTTATGGATGGCACCCGCGCTGGCTATGGCCAAAGCTTGTGGCATTTTATGTACTACCCTATTGAGGCAACCCTTAACGGCACACCGTACGACAACTCCCGCACAGGGCTTGGCCACCTGCTGCCACTTGGTATGCTCGCCGCAGTAGTTAGCCTATGGCACTACCGCCCACAAAACTGGGCCGATGATGCACAACCTGCATGGCTAGGCAGCATTATTTTTGTTGGCTTTTTTGCACTGTGGTTTTTCCTTGGTGCCTCTAGCAAAACACGTCACCTACTGCCGGTTTTTCCACTCACCCTATTGGCTGGTAGCACTTTGGTTTACCAAGCATGGCACAGCGCACCCAAGCTAGCACAACACAGCCAACAACTGTTTATGTTGGCCACACTAGGGTTATTTGGTTTGGCGGCACTGGCCATTAACCTACCCGCGCTTAAAGCTGTGCTAACCAACCAAACGCCGCAAGCATACCAACAGGCACAAATTAACACTCTCGGCACGCTTAAACTGCTAGATTTAGTGGAGCATAAAAACCCCAAAATCTTCACGCACAATCTACGCCAGCTGAACTACAATATGCCACTGCCTTATGGCTACCATTACCCCTACTACCAAAGCCAAATTGGGCTGATGACCGACACCCCCAAAGCCGTATGGCAACAGCTACAACAACAAGGCTATACCCACTGGCTACTTAAAGTGCCACAAGGTAACCGGCACGATGCACAAACGTTCCACACCTTGCGCAATACAGGCTGCCTAACGCCTGTTGCTGAGCAACAGTTACAACGTTTTAGCTCCCGCACACTTAAAACCAACAATGGCACCGCCACCTACCAACTATTGCGTATTTCTCCTCTGTGCAACCTATAAATCACACCCTATCCCAAAAGGAATAAATTTGTGTATTCAATACTTGCAATATATAGATGAGTCGGTCATAACTGTGCCACGAATTTAGTGAGTTAGAGGGAAGAAATCACCATGGCCAACACGCAGCTTGCGCTCAACAAACCAGCAGCAACCGAACGCGTTATTATTAATGTAAGCGACCTCACCCAGGTTAGCTTTGCCGATTTCACCCTGGCCGATGTAGTACTAAGCAACACACCCAACAGCCTCATCCTCACTTTTACCGATGGCAGCGTTATTGAACTTATTGGCTTTTCCAATGCCGAGAATTTAGAAACCGTAGTGGTAGATGGCCAAGAAATTGCGCGCGAAACGCTACTAGCCACCCTAAACAATACCGATATTGAACCTGCGGCTGGCCCACAAACTAACACCAACCCAAATGGCAATGGTTCCCCAATCAACTACGTGGACACTTTTGGTATCAATGCCGACCCACTCAATAGCGATGATACGCTAAACGACGACGATAACGATGATAACGGTACCAACAGCAGCAATAACGGTACGAGCACCAACAGCTTTGGCAGCAGCCAACCGGTAGAACTACCACCCGTTGTGTTCACCAGCACAGGCCCGGTAAGCCAACCCATTCTTAACGGTGGCGCAGGGAATGATGTACTCACCGGTGACTTTGGCATCAACACCATCAACGGCTTCGGTGGCGATGACACCCTAAACGGTGGCGATAACGACGACATTCTCAACGGTGGCGATGATAACGACACCTTGAACGGCGATGCTGGCAACGATACGCTCAACGGTGATGACGGTAACGACGTACTCAACGGCGGTAATGGCGCAGATACGCTTAATGGCGGCAGTGGTAACGATACCTTAAACGGCGGTAACGACAACGACATCTTGTATGGTGGCCCAGGCCAAGACACCTTAAATGGCGACGCTGGAGACGACACAATTTACGGTAATGGCGATAACGACACCATTAACGGTGGCGCCGATAACGATACCGCCTACGGTAACGCTGGCGATGACATTATTAATGGTGACGGCGGCGACGATGTGCTGAATGGTGATGCCGGCAACGATACCATTCGTGGTGGTGCAGGCGCAGATACTATTGATGGTGGCGATGACGACGACACCCTGTATGGCGGCACTGAAAACGACCAAATTAGCGGTGGCAACAACGACGATACGCTATACGGTGAAGATGGCGATGATACGCTCTACGGTAATGCTGGCGCAGATGTACTGCACGGTGGCGCGGGCGTAGATACCCTCCACGGCGGTAGCGAAAACGATACCCTAAACGGTGGTGCCAATAACGACACGCTGAATGGTGACGATGGTGACGACACGCTGAATGGCGATGCTGGGGACGATATTCTTAACGGTGGTAATAATGATGACACCCTAAACGGCGGTAACGATAACGACACCCTAAACGGTGGCGATGGCGACGATGTTCTTAACGGTGACGCCGGCAATGATACGCTGAATGGCGGCAACAACGATGATACATTAAACGGCGGCGCTGGTGTTGATACCCTCAATGGCGATAGTGGTGCCGACACCCTAAATGGTGGCGACAACAACGATACGCTAAACGGCGGCGCCGATAATGATACGCTCAACGGTGATGACGGCGATGACGTTCTCAACGGTGACGGCGGCGACGATGTGCTGAATGGCGGCAACGGCGAAGACACCTTAAATGGTGGCGACAATAACGACACCCTAAACGGTGGCACTAACGACGATGAATTAAACGGCGGTAATGGTGACGATACGCTTACCGGTGGCGCAGACGATGATACTATTAACGGTGGTGCCGGTACCGATACAGCTATTTTCAGCGGTAATTTTTCTGCTTATTCCTTTAGTGAAGATGTAAGCGGCAACCTCATTGTAACAGGACCCGATGGTACCGATACCGTAAACCCCGATGTGGAAAATTTACAGTTCGATGACCAAACCATTGCCAGCAGCAGCCTGCACTTTGTAGATAGTGGCGAGAGCATTCAAGCGGCTATTAATGCTGCCAGCGCTGGCGACTATGTGTTTGTGTCCAGCGGTAGCTTTAACGAAAACTTAACCATCAACAAAGCTTTGTCCCTAATTGGTGCAAACAGCAATATTAGCCCCGTTACTGGCACCCGTGGTGCCGAGAGTATTTTAACACCAGCTGCCGGCGTAGGTATTACCATTGCCAGCGATGCCGATAATATTACCATCAGCGGTTTCCAACTAGATGGTATTAGCGATAATGGCATTGTTGCTACCGGCACAAGCGATAATATCACTATTACCAACAACCGCTTTACCAGCCAAAGTGGCACCGCTATTGCCGCCACAGGCACCGCACACAGTGGTTGGGAAATTGATAATAACCACATTAGTGGTAACGTCACCGCTAGTGACCGCACAATCGACCTAGGCACAGGTACCATTACCGATATTGATATTACCAATAACGTACTGGCCGATACTGGCGCCAACGCCAGCACCACAGGTATTTACAGTAACGACCTAGAAAGCGGCACCATTACTGGCAACACACTAAGCGGCTATACGTTTGCTGCGGTGTACATTAACGCTGCGGGCGATGTTACCCTGCAAAGCAATAGCTACAGCGGCAACACGGCCGATGTAACCCTACTCAACCCCGATAATACCGACGCCGTACTAGAAGGGGCGACAGGTGCAAACGACAGCCTTAACTTTAGCAGCCTTGCTCAAGCGATCACGGTAGACCTAACCGCAGGCACCGTTGCCATTGCTGGCCAAACTGGCACGATTAGCATCAGCGGGTTCGAAACCGTACGCGGTACACCACAGCAAGATACGCTGAATGGTTCCGCAGGGGCCGATTACCTCTATGGTCTAGGTGATGACGATAACCTTAACGGCCACGGCGGTAGCGATGAACTCTACGGCGGCGATGGTAACGACACGATTTACGGTGGCGCAGGCGCTGACACCCTACAAGGTGAAGGCGACAACGACACCTTGTATGGTGAAGGCGATGGCGACTTTGTGATTGGTGGTAGCGGTGACGACACCCTATACGGTGGCGCAGGCGCTGACTTTATCCTCGGGCAAGACGATAACGACACCCTATACGGAGATGGCGAAGGCGACACACTGTATGGTGGTAACGGTGATGATACCTTGTATGGTGGTGCAGGTAGTGACCAACTCTATGGTGAAACCAATGCTGTCAGTGCAACCGGCGGTAACGACACACTAGACGGTGGCACAGGTACCGACCTACTCAACGGTGGTGCAGGTAATGATATTCTGGTGTGGGATAGTGCCGACAGTAGCATTGCTGGTGGTACCGGACTAGACACCTTAGATGTAGACGTAGGTGGCGCCACTATTGATGTTGCCACAGGTAACTTCAGCGGTATTGAGCGTATTGACCTCAACAATGGCGCTGCCGATACCCTTACCCTCAGCCAAACTGCACTCAACAGCCTTACCGATAGTGGCTACCTCGTTATCGACCTCGATGCTAACGACACCATTAACCTAACAGGGTTCAGCGGTAATATTGGCGGTGGTGCAAGTAATAGCAAAGCAGGTTGGAACCTCGCTTACGGCGATGGTCGTCTCGACCATGCATCCGACGGTGTTACATACGTAGAGTACGTCCACCCAACCAACCCATTTGTGGACCCATACCTGTACATCCAGTTCGACCTAGGTGCGACAATTAACATTGTTTAATTCATAAACTTCCTATACGTTTGCGCCACATAAGCGAAATAAGGAACAATAAAGATGCGACACCTGTTGCTTTCCCTAATGATTGGAGGATTACTCATGACCAACGCTAACAGCGCCGACCTAGAAAATACACTATACCTAGACGTACCAGCAGGACGCGTAACAATTGAAATGTACCCAGACAAAGCCCCACAACACGTTGAGCGCATTAAAGAGCTCGCCCGTGAAGGCTACTACAACGGCAAGCTATGGCACCGTGTAATTCCTGGTTTTATGGCACAAACTGGTAGCCCAAATGGCGACGGTATTGGCGGCACAGACAAGCCAAACCTACCAGCAGAGTTTAACGACATTGAACACGACCGTGGCATTGCCAGCATGGCACGCACAGGTGACCCAAACAGTGCTAACGCACAGTTCTTCATCATGCTTGCGCCAGCACCACACCTAGACGGCCAGTACACTGTATGGGGCAAGGTGACAGACGGCATGGAACATATTGATGCCATCAAAAAAGGTAGCGCATACGACAATGGCGCCGTGGAAGACCCAGATGAAATCGTAAGCATGCAAGTTGCAGCTGACGCTGAGTAACACACCTACTTGATAAAAAACCGGGCTTAGGCTCGGTTTTTTGATCGCAAAAACTTGTCATAAACCATTTAATTCATTACCTTATTTCACATGAGTTCAAATGTCAGACATTTTACCCACATCGTACCAGCCGAAGCACTGGATACGTTCGAAACCATTACCGAACTAACCGACGCTATTCTTAACGTCGCCGACGCTCCAGAAGATGATGCAAGCTGGCAGCTCACATGGTGGACCGAATCCTCTGCACAGGAAGATGCGCTCTCCACCGCACTACAAAACGCTGCCCAACAAACAGGGCTAGGCACACTCACCATTAACTTTGCCGAGCCAACCGATGACTGGCAAAACCAACAACAGCAAGAGTTTAAACCACTCACACTGGAGCCATTCCACATCACCTACGATGCTGACGCCCCAACACCGCAAGACCTTATTGGCCTCTACATTCCAGCAGCTATGGCCTTTGGTACCGGTAAACACGCCACCACAGCAGGGTGCCTTAGCTTGTTGCATAGCCATTACGAACAAAACAGCAGCTACAACAACGTGCTCGACCTAGGCTGCGGCAGCGGTATCCTCGCCATTGCAGCGGCAAAGCTAGGCTTTAGCGCTATTGTTGCATCCGATAACGATCCAGAAAGCGTAAAAGCCACCCAAGAAAACGCAACTAATAACGGCGTTGCTGCTGATATTGTCACCCTAGAAAGCGATGGCTTTAGCCACCCAGCAATGAGTGAGCGCGGCCCTTACCAGCTTATTTTGGCAAACATTTTAGCCAACCCACTTAAGGAGTTAGCCCCCGCCATTGTTGACCACCTAAGCCCCAACGGTACCGTTATTCTCTCTGGTTTTTTGGGCGACCAAGAGGACGATGTTATTGCGGACTACCAAGCACTAGGCCTCAAGGTAGATAAAAACTTCGCTCAGGATGATTGGCGCGCCGTACGTTTAGTACGTATTTAATAACTAGCAAGCACCAGCCTTGTTGGTTATGCTCAGAATATGAAACCTACTGCCACCCCAAAGCTCATTTACAGTAAAGATGCAGATTGGCGCTATGCCACCGGTATGGATGTAAGCGACCCACACCTTTGTTATATAGATAGCAATGGCAAAAGCCATGGCCTTGTTGGCCCGCTAGAGTTTGCTATTGCTCAGCGTGAAAGCTATTTAGACCATTTACACAGCTACGAAGAGCTCGGCGAACTACTCAAAAAACGTGACGCACAGCCCTCTAAAGCTGAGTATGCTTATCAACTCATTTTAACCGACCCCAACGGCCTCCCAAAAGAAATTGATGTTGCCGAAGATTTTCCAAGCAGCCTGTTTAGCATATTAAGCGAACGTGGTTTTAAGCTTACACCACAAAGCGGTAGCGTGTTCCCTAACCGTGCCTTTAAAACAGATAATGAGCTTGAAAAGCTGCGCCATGTACAACAGGTAAACACCACGGCTTTTCATTATTTGCGCCGTATTTTAGCCGCAAGCAAAGCACAGCCAGATGGCACATTAATATGGCAGGGCAACACCCTCACCAGCGAGATTGCTCAGGCAGAAATGAATAAAACCCTGCTCGACGGTGGCTGCACTGGATTTAATGGCGGCCCTATTGTTGCCTCAGCCGCGCAAGGTGCCGTGCCGCACGAGCGTGGTAGCGGGCCAATTCAAGCTGGTGAGCTCATTGTGGTAGATTGCTTCCCGCAACACAGTAACTTCTACAATGGCGACTTAACCCGCACATTTATTAAAGGCAAACCCAGTAATGCACAGTACAAGCTGTACGATACCGTGCGCACCATGCAAGCTAAAGCCTTAGAGATGATCGCTCCGCAGGTGGATGGCGCCACCATTCATAAAGCAATGGTAGATGGCTTTGCTGAAGCTGGTTATGCGACTGGTAAAACCGACGATGAAGCTTACTATGGCTACTTTCACGGCACGGGCCATGCCGTAGGGTTAGAAGTTCATGACCCGGCTACACCGCGTATTTCTCAGGGTGAATCTATTCTCCAACCTGGCCATGTTGTTACTGTAGAGCCTGGGTTGTACTACCCACCCAGCACCCATAACGATGTCATGGGCGGCGTACGTATTGAGGACATTGTGACCATTACCGAAAACGGCATGGAAAATATTACCGACCTACCTAAAGACGATAGTTTCTGGATTATATCCTAGAATAGCGGCGCAGTCGGCAAAGCCGCTGCTTGCTAACAGGAAGTATCCTGTACCTCCGCCAACCAACTGCCTAACGGCAGCTTGGGATGGCGAATACACAAGCCAGCACTGCGAATGGCTAGATTTGCCGTATTTAGGGATATTTTCGCCAGTGCCGAGCACCGTAAGATGTAGTTAACCTACATGCGGAGCGCAGGCACCAGAAAATTTTCATAAATCGGCAAAGGGGCTATTCAGCAAACAGGCTGTACAGCGTGATCCCAGCCGCTACAGAAACGTTGAGGGATTCTAAACGATCACTCATTGGAATACGCACCAATACATCACATTTTTCACGTACTTTTTGGCGTAAGCCCTCACCTTCGCTACCCATAACAATCGCTTGTTTTTTAGCTGGTTCAATTTCTGGCAACTCTTGTGCACCTTCACCAGCCAAGCCAAGCATCTGAAAATTCTCTTGCTGAATGGCCTCAATAGCCCGGTTTAAGTTAGACACTGTCACCACTGGCACCAGTTCCATAGCGCCTACACTGGCCTTAGCTACAACCGATGTTAACGGCGCGCTACCATGCTTTGGTACAACCACCGCATCCACGCCAAACCCAGCACAGCTGCGCAAAATAGCACCCAAGTTATGCGGGTCCGTCACTTGGTCTAGCAATACCAAACGTTGTACACCATTTGCCAAAACATCAGACAAGTCCGGTTGCGGCAAACTACCTGCCCGTACGGCAACACCTTGGTGCACAGCTTCTTTGCCACAAATACTATCTAGCTCACTGTCAGTAACAATTTTACTCGCTAACTCACCAAATTCATTTTTGTGTTTAGCCGTAACCAACAGCTCTTGCACTTGGCGACGATTAGCCCCCAAAACCGCACGTACAGGGTGTATCCCCCAAATCCACCCAGCATTACTTGGGCTCTCTTGTTTACGTGACGCAGGCTTCCGGAAACTCTTTTGTACATTTTTTTGCTTAGGCATAATTAATGCCCTAGCACATATTATAAGTGGAATGAAAGAGATAACCTACACCTTCACCCATAAAAATGACAGCACACACTATACTGTTGTGTTGGAGGAAGGGAGCGATACGCCCACACCTGTACCTAATACACCAGCAGAATGGGCCGAACTAGAGTTCCACAAATGTGAAGGCTGTACCGTCAGCAAAAAGAAATACTGCCCTGTCGCGCTAAGCTTGCAAGACCCTATTGAAAAGCTAGCGCACCTACAAACATACGATACGGTAGATGTAACCGTAGACACCCCAGAGCGCAGCTACCAAAAAACAACCAGCGTACAAGATGCACTAGGCGGCCTATTTGGCCTCATCATGGCACGCAGCGGCTGCCCAAGTTTCACATTATTCCGTGGGCTTGCCTGGCAACACCTCCCTTTCCCCACGGTAGATGAAACTTTAGCCCGCGTTGCTGGCCGCTATCTAATAAAAAAACAGGCTGAAGACCAAACCAGTCATAGTGCTGAAAAAATGGTGACAGACCTCGCCCAAGCTTATGACAATATTCACGAAGTAAACTGCCGCATGGTGCTACGCCTTACCGAGGGTGGTGTAAAAGAGCTCAACACCAGCTCTAACGCTATTGTCCTACTCGACTCTATTGGCTCACTCGTGCATAGCTCTATGGAAGACGGCCTTAAACACCTACGTAAGCTATTTAAATAAAAAAAGAGCGCCCCCCAGCCAATTAGGTACGGCGCTCATAAGTTCTAATCTTAAAGCTGGGCACATCAGCTTTTGCAGATTTATAGCTTTTTGCTAAGTTTTCAATTTCTATCCAGTCAAGCTGGTTATAGTTAGGGAAATGTGCATCACCGTCAGGATAGGCAGCTTCCACCTCTGTCAGTACAAGCTTATCTGCTTGCTCAAGGAACAGGCTATAAATCTGCTCCCCACCAATAATGCAGATTTCCTCCACAGCACCGCAAGCACTAATAGCAGCTTTGGCATCATGCACAACCTCAGCACCTTCGGCGCTAAAGTTGCTATTACGGGTCAGTACAACATTGGTGCGGTCCGGTAGTGGACGATGTGCCTCAGGCAAGCTGTCCCACGTGGCACGACCCATCACAACAGGTTTACCGCGCGTGTATTGACGAAAATGAGCCATATCTAGCTGCAAACGCGGCCAAGGCAAATCACCATTAACACCAATGGTGCCATCTTCAGCCACTGCAGCAATCAAGGTAATTATAGGTTTAGTCATCGTCTCCTCACGATATCTCAAAGGTTAAATCTGTTTCAAACGCGCTAGACTGTTTGTGAAAATGAGCTTTGTTGAGCACCGCCGCACCGTGTAGTTAATCTACATGAGCAATGGCGCGCAAACAAAGTGCATTTGCAGCTAGGTCTAGTAGAGTTTGAAACGATTTTAAACGGCTACTGGTGCCTTGATTGTATCATGGCTTTCGTAGTTCTGCACCTTGATGTCACCATAAGAAAAACTGAAGATATCAGTCACCTCAGGGTTCAACCACAATGTTGGCGCAGAAAAAGCTGTGCGGCTCAACTGCTCGTCTACTTGGTCCAAGTGATTGCTGTAAATGTGCGCATCACCAAAAGTATGCACAAACTCGCCTACTTCCAGCCCACACACTTGCGCCAACATGTGCGTCAACAGCGCGTAGGACGCAATGTTAAACGGCACACCCAAAAACAAGTCAGCACTACGCTGATACAGCTGGCAGCTCAGCTTGCCATTAGCCACATAGAACTGAAACAAGCAGTGGCATGGCGGTAGCGCCATATCATCTACAAAAGCGGGGTTCCATGCACTCACAATATGGCGGCGAGAATTAGGGTTATTCTTCAGCTGCTCTACCAGGTTAGTAATTTGGTCAACTGCCTCACCATTTGGTGCTGGCCAGTTACGCCATTGGTAACCATATACAGGGCCCAAATCACCATTTTCGTCAGCCCATTCATCCCAAATCTTCACACCATTTTCTTGCAAGTACTTAATGTTCGTATCGCCCTGCAAAAACCATAATAGCTCGTGGGTAATACCTTTCATAAACACTTTTTTAGTTGTCACCAGCGGAAACCCCTGGCTCAAATCAAAGCGAATTTGCCGCCCAAAAACGCTGTATGTTCCGGTGCCAGTACGGTCACCTTTAAAATCACCGTTTTCGCGCACATCGCGTAACAGATCTTCATATGCTGTAAACGTTGCGGTTTGCACGGGAGTCTGTTGAGTAAGAGCACTCATTTGTATCCATTCCTTTTCTGTGCTAGATCTACGGCAGATCATAACCGTTTATAAGGCATATGTCATGGATAAACATACGACAAAACATAATGCAAAACTGTTGGAGACTTTGAATAAACATCGCGAACAGTTTGTAACCTCTGGCACGCTAGAGTCTGCTGCCTCACGTGAGTTAGAAAACCTGATTACCGCCTGCCCCAATACATGGGCCTACCGATCAACGCCTGAACGTTTCCAAATTGCAGGGCACATTCCATTAACCGATGTTATGGCCAGCGCTTTTTTGGTTGATGAAACAACACAACGTGTTGTGCTACTAGATCACATGAAATTAAATGAATGGATCCAGCCTGGTGGCCATGCCGATGGCAATCCAAACCTATTGCAAATTGCCCAAGAAGAGGCCGCGGAAGAAACCACGCTCACAAATTTAGCAACGCCATTAGGAGAACTACCACTTTATATGGCAATGCATATATTTGCTGCTAACGGCCCTTTTAAACACCCTAAACGTTCAATACACGTGCTTTACCTTTGTACAACCACTACACCTGAAGCTGCAAAGTTATTAGAAACCGACAAACACCGGGAGCTACGCTGGTTCACAGTTGATGAAATATTCAACGACTCACGCACCAACAATAACTACGTATTAAAAACCTGTGCAGAGCGCTGGCAACAGTTAAAGCTCTCATAAACAAGAAAGGCCCCGTTTGGGGCCTTTCTGCATATGTTAGTTATACTTAAAGCTATTAATTTGCTGGTCAATTTCTTGTGCAAAACTGCTTACTTTTTGTACCTCTTGTGCCGTAGCATCAATATTAGCCACAACCGTACGCAAACTCTCCGAGAACTGATTTACAGTTGACGTAATCTGCTCCGTCGCAGCCGATTGCTCTTGCAACGCTACATCCGTTTTTTGGGTACCTTCAGTAATATCACCAATACCTTCTTTCACTTCATCAATCGCCGTCACACATTCAGTCACGTTGTTTTCTACTTGCGCCACATCAGCATTAATTTGCTGCGTAGAGCTTGCCACATGGTCAGCCAACTTCTTCACCTCATCAGCTACCACCGCAAAACCACGGCCAGAATCCCCAGCACGCGCCGCCTCAATAGAGGCATTCAGTGCTAGCAAGTTAATTTGCTCAGAAATATCCTGAATCGTCTGCGTTACCTGCGTCACACGCTTGGTGTTATCCTGCAACACACCCATTGCCGCCACAACCTGAGTCGTTTGCTGACCCATACGCTCTGCATGGCTACGATTCTTTTTAGAAAGCTCATTAATTTGATTAATATTTACCGATGTTTCTTCCAACGCTGCTGCAATTTGCTGTGCAGAATCTTCCTGCACACGGGCATAATCGGTAAGTTGCTGCACATTGCTATCAATAGCCTTGGCTGCTTCAGCAGATTTTCTTGATCCACCAGCCATTTGCGCCACAAGCCCCTGCACCTTACTTACAAAACCATTAATTGTTTCAACAAACCCGGTCATTTGGCTAGAACCACCATTAGAAAGGCGGAATGTAAGGTCGTTTTCATCCATTGCACCAGAAATACGTTCACCGAACCCATCAAAGCCTTTAATTACCGCAGCAACTTCGCGTGTAAACCAAATCAGCACTGCACATTCAATCACCACTGCCACAGCGTGCAACAGCACACGAGCAAAGTCGGCACCATCTGGGAACACAGCATAAGGCAGGGCAAAATTAAGTACTAAATGGTGTACGGCAACCACGCCGCTATAAAGCAAAATTGTACGCCAATCGAGCATCACCGCCAAAAGAGCCATAAAGGAAAAATAATACATATGGTAATCAAGCTGATACGTGGCACCAGCAGCACCATACACAACCAGCGATGTTTGCACCGCTAAACACGCTGCTAACACAAGGCGAGAAAGGGCACTGCGCCATTGCACAACACCAAAAAAAGTACCAATGGCTGCCACAGCTAAGGTGCTCATAACAAACATTGGACCACTTGCCGATGCATGCAAAACAGCGCCATACAAAAAGGCAAGCCACAACGAGCCAGTTACAACAGCACCACCAGTGCGACGAATTTTATCTAATGCGTTCATAATCAAATTTTTTATTATTATTCGCTTTCAGCATACACAAAATAGCAAATTCATGAAATGATTACGCGCAATGCGTACAACTTTAACGGTTACCCTACTCGGCACTTTGGTAAGCTTACCAATACTTTTGCTGTTTCATGCGCCCAGCCAGCAACAACGCATAGGTGTGATGTTTCCTCTCAATTGGTCGCGTGAGCAGGCTTTTAGCGCCATCACAAGCACAGGTAACGAGGCCATTCGCCGTGGGCGGCATCCAGCGTTGTGGGTTATTAATACGCCCGCCCCAAAAACACGCACCGCCCTTAAACAGAGCGGTGCCATCGTGCTATTTAATCCAATTCTATTGGAAGGCTGCGGGTTTTATACCCCAATTAATTGACGCTGTGGATCTTCCAAGTTTTCCTTAACAGCTTTCAAGAAACCAACAGCTTCCTTACCATCAATCACACGGTGATCATACGTCAACGCAATATACATCATGGGGCGTACCACCACTTCACCATTCACCACAACAGGGCGCTGCTGAATTGTGTTCATACCCAAAATACCCACGTTTGGCGTATTCAAAATTGGCATATTAAGCAGGCTACCAAACACACCACCGTTAGTAATACTAAAGGTTGCGCCTTGCAGCTCACTTGCTTGCAATTTTCCTTCGCGGCCACGTGTTGCTAGGTCTGCAATTTTCAGCTCAATACCAGCATAGTTCAGTTGGTCTGCATCCTTCACCACCGGTACCATGAGGCCCTTATCGGTGCTTACAGCAATACCAATATCGTAATAACGCTTGTAAACCAAATCTGTGCCATCCAAACTAGCATTCACCGCCGGGTACTCACGTAACGCCGCCACAACAGCTTTGGTAAAGAAAGACATATAACCAAGCTTAATGCCGTAACGCTTCACAAACTCATCTTGGTATTGCTTGCGTAGCGCACCAATAGCACTCAGGTCCACCTCGTTATAGGTGGTCAGCATCGCCGCTTCGTTTTGTGCTTCCTTAAGGCGTTTGGCAATCGTTTGGCGCAAGCGGCTCATTGGCACACGCTCTTCCTGGCGCGCCGCCCCGGCCGCTGGTGCTGCAGCACTTGGGTTTTCCATATGCGCCAGTACATCACCTTTCAGTACACGGCCATCTTTACCCGTGCCAGCCACGGTTGAGGCATCAATATTATTCTCTTCAGTAAGGCGACGCACCGCAGGGCTCAGTGGTTGTTCAGAACTTGCTGTAGCAGCAGGCGTAGCAGCCGGTGTGGCAGCCGGTGCCGGTGCAGCCTCAGCTGCTGGCGCACTTGCAGCAGCTTCACCCTTAGCACTTTCATCAATTTCCGCCATGGCCACACCCGGCGTAACACTATCGCCTTGGCCAATCATAATTTTGGTCAGCTTGCCGGCCTTTGGCGCGGTAACTTCCAAGTTAATTTTGTCGGTTTCCAGCTCGGCAATCAGCTCATCTTCTTGTACAAAATCGCCTTCTTGCTTGGCCCACAGGGCTACAGTTGCTTCAGTTACACTCTCGCCCAACGCTGGTGCTTCAACAGTAATGGTCATCGCTAAATCCTTTTGTTCTTTCCATCATAATCAATTACGCAAATGCTTCAACCACTAGCTTACCCTGTCCTTCAATAAAGGTAGTGGCATTACCCGCAGCGGGGCTGGCACTAGCGGGGCGGCCCACATAGCTAACGTCACGCCCTAGCTCTTCAAACAGAGTATCACGCAGGAACTGCCATGCACCTTGGTTGCGCGGCTCTTCCTGTGCCCACACTAAGTCCACATTTTTGCTATAACTTTTCAACACAGTTTTCAGCGCCTCAGTTGGCAGTGGGTAATACTGCTCCACACGCACCACAGCAACATCATTAATGTTCTTATCAGCACGGTATTTCGCCAATTCGTAATAAAGCTTACCACTGGTTAGCACCACTTTACGTGCTTTCTTCGGCTTCACAGCTTCATCAGCAATCACAGTGTTGAATCCACCTTTGGTCAGCTCACTTTGTGGACTCACAGCCTCTGGGTGACGCAACAAACTCTTCGGCGTCATCACCACCAGTGGCTTACGCACCTTGCGGTGTATTTGCCGGCGCAACAGGTGGAACATCTGCGCCGGTGTGGTTGGATTAGCCACAATCATGTTATCATCCCCACACAGCTGTAAAAAGCGCTCCAAGCGTGCACTGCTGTGCTCAGGCCCCTGTCCTTCCTGACCATGTGGCAACAGCAGCACCAAACCGCTCAACCGCTGCCATTTAATTTCAGTACCCGAAATAAACTGATCAATCATAATTTGCGCACCATTGGCAAAGTCACCAAACTGCGCCTCCCAAATGGTAAGCGTATTCGGGTCAGCCAAGCTATAGCCAAACTCAAAACCCATCACCCCATATTCCGACAAGCAGGAGTTATACACCTCAAACCGTGCATTATCCTTAGCCAGCTGCGTACTTGGATAAATGCGCACTCCAGTTTTGTAATCTACCAGCGCTGCATGGCGGTGGCTAAAGGTACCACGCTGCACATCCTGCCCGGTTAGGCGCACACTATACCCTTCCTGCAGTAGCGTACCGTAGGCCGCCATTTCAGCAGCACCCCAGTTAAGTTTTTCTTTACCGTTCTGCATTTTAGCGCGCAGCTCAATCACCTTACCCACCTTAGGGTTGATGGTGAAATCAGTCGGCCAGCTCACCGTTGATTCTGCCACGGCTTGTAAAGCTTTTTTCGTCACCGCAGTTTTCGAGGCTTTATCATCACTCTCGCTAAAGCCCTGCCACACGCTACCAAACATATCGCGCGCCACACGTACCTCAGTCTTCGACTGCTCTAGCGCCTCGCTCATACGTTCGTGGTAATCGCTTTCCATTTGTTTGGCTTGGTCAGCACTCATGGCTTGTTCTTGCTCAAGGCGCTGCTTATAGCCAGCCGCAGGTACTGCCTGCTGCTTAATGGTTTGGTACATCGTTGGC
Organism: Pseudomonadota bacterium; assembly: GCA_030148545.1. GTDB lineage: Bacteria > Pseudomonadota > Alphaproteobacteria > UBA2136 > JASBTF01 > JASBTF01. The sequence continues at coordinate 158,079 of JASBTF010000001.1, read as the reverse complement.
TGTGTAAAACTCGGATCATCACCCTCGTTATGGCCATGGCGACGGTAGCACACCAAATCAATCACCACATCACGCTTAAACTGCTTGCGGTAAGCCATCGCCAGCTGCATCACATGCACACAGGCTTCGGGGTCATCACCATTTACGTGGAAAATAGGCACCTGCGCCAAACGCGCCACATCGGTGCAGTATTCACCACTAAACGCTTCCTGCGGTTCAGCCGTATAGCCAAGCTGGTTATTAATCACCACGTGAATCGTACCGCCCACGTTAAAGCCTTGCAGGCCAGCCATGTTCAAGGTTTCCATCACCACACCTTGGCCAGCAAAGGCACTATCACCATGAATCAGTAGCGGCAGCACCTTGCTACCATCCACATCACCCACACGAACTTGCTTAGCCTTGGTGCTTCCCAGCACCACAGGGTTTACTGCCTCAAGGTGGCTTGGGTTATTCAACAATGAAAAGTGGATTTTGTGCCCATTGCTGGTAGTCACATCGTACGATTTACCCATGTGGTATTTCACATCCCCACTGGAGGCATCGTTATCAAACTTCATGGTGTCGTTAAAGCCAGCCATCATTTCCACCATGGGCTTGTGCATAATATTCGCCAGCACATTCAAACGTCCGCGGTGTGCCATACCCATTACAATGTCATGCACCCCTTGGTCGGCAGCGGTTTCGGTGAGCATGTCCAACATCGGGATCAAGCTATCCGCCCCTTCAATAGAAAAACGCTTAACACCCACAAACTTGGTATGAAGGAATTTTTCAAAGTTATTCGCCACCATTAGGCCGTGGTAAATGCGCTGTTTTTCCTCAGCGCTATAGGTTGGTGCATTGCGCACGGTTTCCATGCGCTGCTGTAGCCACAAGCGCTCAGCTTCAGCCAGCTCCACAAACTGGGCACCAATACTACCGGTATATGTAGCTTGCAACGCCTCCAAAATATCGCGCAACGGGGCATATTCCTCATTCAACAGGCCGTTGGTAGCGTACAGTGTATCTAAATTTTCATCACCCAAACCAAAGTGACTCAACGCCAGCTCAGGGCTTACATCTGCCTCGGCACGCAACGGGTTAGTGCTAGCACTGCGGTGCCCATGTGCACGGTAGGCTTGCATCAGCCGGCTCACACGTCCTTGCGCAGTTGCCGCAGCACCAGCTGCTGTGCTTTGCAGCATATCGCTTGCGCGGTCATCCGCTTTTGGTGTTGCCACCGCACCAGTGCCTTGGCTCGCAGCTTTTACTGGGCCATTTTGCTTAAAATACGCCTGCCACGAAGGGTCCACAGCGCCCGGATTGGTTAAATATTGCTGGTAAAGTTGTTCAAGATAGGCAGTACTCATAGCTCAGTACTATAAGCGCAACACCAAGCCACAGCAACGCCTTAACTGACACTTTGCCGCAAAGCTAGGCACCTTGTTGCAACTGAGCCAATGCCAACTCCGCATCCCCCGTCAGCAATGCCACATCGGCCACAAAGTTATTGCGCAGCCACGTGCGTTGGCGCTTGGCATATTGCTGGTGCATCGTTTCAATGCGGTCCGCCGCCTGTTGCAGCGCCCATTCACCAGTAAAGTATTTGGCCAACTCTGGCACACCAATGCTTTTCAGCACCCCTTGTGTTGGCGCATCCTTAAACTGCTCCCACACCGTGCGTACTTCTTCCACCACGCCTTGCTGTTGCATAATACCCCAACGTTGGCTAATCCGCGCCCGCAGCACTGGCCGTGGCGGGCACAATGCCACCCGCAACCATTTTACAGGTAACGCGCCCTGCCGTGGTTGCTGCTGCCACTCACTCAGCTTTTTACCCGTGGCCTGCCACACCACCAAACCATGTTGCGTGCGCTGGCTGTCGGCTGGGTCAATCGCTGCTGCCCACGTGGCATCCACCTGTTTAAGTTCATCATACAACGCTTGTTGACCTTGCGCCTCCAACTGCTGTGCTACTTGCTGCTTTACCTCATCTGGCAATGTTGGCAGTGGGCTAATCCCACGCGCGAGCACATCCAAGTACATACCCGTACCACCTACAAACAATGGCACTTTGCCACGGGCAAGTACCTCTTCACATTTTTGGGTCGCAAGCGCTAAATACTTGCCGGCATCCAACGGTTCATTTGGCTGCAAGCAGCCAAACAGGTGGTGAGGCACACCCTGCTTTTCATCTTCCTCAGGTTGGGCAGTAATAATAGGCAAGCCAGCATAAACTTGCTGGCTATCGGCGTTGATAATTTCGCCATTTAGCGCTTGCGCCAGCTTAACCGCCAAACTGGTTTTACCACTGGCCGTCGGCCCAAACAGCTGTATCGCCAGTGGTAAAGTCACAGTTTAGTTAGACTTGTTCAACACGTCGAAGAAACCAACAGAAGGGTCCATCAACAACAGCGTATCACCATTGCTCAACCCTTCGCGGTAAGCCTGCAAGCTGCGCTGGAAGTGATAAAAATCCTTATCTTGGCCAAACGCTTGCGCCGTAATTTTAATAGCGCCTGCATCGCCTTCCCCGCGTAGTTTTTCAGCATCACGATTAGCTTCTGCCAGCAAAATGGTGCGCTGTTTTTCAGCCTCAGCACGAATAATCTGCGCCTGCTCAGCACCTTTTGCTCGAATTTCGCGCGCTTCTTTCTCACGCTCGGTGCGCATACGCTCAAACACCGCACGTTGGTTAGCGCTTGGCAGGTCAGTACGCTTAATCCGCACATCTACCACTTCAATACCAAATGGCTTAGCTTCTTCTGCCGCAGCCATACGAATATCTTCAACAATTTTAGTACGGTCACCAGTTACCAAGTCCAACAGACTATTACCACCCACCACGTTCAAAATGCTGGAGTTCACAATGCGGTTCAAACGCGCCTGAGCATTACCCATAGTTTTTAAACGCTCATAAAACAGCTTGGCATCAGCAATTTGCCAGCGGGTAAAACTATCAATCACAATACGTTTTTTGTCCGCAGTTGGCGCCTCTTGCTCAGGTGCATCTGCTTCCAAAATACGCTTATCGAAGAACAGCAGCTGCTGATAAAATGGAACTTTAAACTTCAAGCCTGGCTCGGCTTCCACCCGTTCTACACGACCCAGCGCCAGCACCATCGCTTGCTCAGTTTCGCGCACAATAAAGGCACTGTTAGCAACCAGCACACCGGCAATGGCCAGTAAAAAAAGTAGGAAAATATGTTGAGTACGCATTAGCGTGCCCCCCCTTGTGGTTTTTGCTGTAACGGCAAGTATGGCAACACGCCTTGCGCCGCCTCCCCTGAGAGGTACATGGTTCGCGCCTCACCCAAAATTTGTTCCATCGTTTCCAAGTACAAACGGTCACGTGTTACTTCCGGCGCTTTGCGGTATTCTTCTAGCTGCGCCAAAAAGCGTTGTGCATTACCATCTGCCTCAGCAATTTTAGACTGCTTATACGCTTCCGCATTTTGCAGTAACTGCGCCGCTTCCCCGCGAGCACGTGGCAAAATATCATTAGCGTAAGATTGCGCTTCGTTCTCCAAACGCTCAGCGTCAGCACGTGCTGCCTGCACGTCACGGAACGCATCCACAACCGGCGCCGGCGGGTTTACCTGCTGCAGCTCAACCCCCGTTACAATCACCCCAGCGGCATAACCATCCAACACGTTTTGTAGCTTTTGCTTGGTTTGCTCTTGCACACTTTTGCGGCTTTCAGTCAGCACATCATCAATCGGCTGGCTACCAATCACTTCACGCATTGCGCTCTCTGCTACATCCTTAATGGTTGTTGGTACATCGGCCACGTTAAACAAAAATGCGCGCGCATCGGCAATACGCCAACGTACGGTAAAATCAAGGTCCACAATGTTTTCATCACCAGTGAGCATCAACGACTCATCAGGCACATCCGCCGTAGCATTACGGTTAGCACCGGCTTGGCGCAAACGGTTCAACACCGCACTACTCGCATTTTCAAAACTACGAAAACCCACTTCAATTTGGTTTTCACGCTCTACTTTTGGCTTAATCACTGTTTCAATTGGCTGTGGCAGGTGGTAGTTCAAACCCGGTGATGTTGTTTGCACATACTGCCCAAAGCGCAGTACCACACCCTGCTCATCAGGCGCTACAATGTAAATACCGCTCGCCAGCCAAATACCAGCAACAATAAGTACCAAAAACTTCAGCATACCTTGCGGGCCCTGTGCACCACGGCCACCGCCATTACCGCCACCAAACATGCGGCGCAGGCGCTCCTCTGCTTGGCGCAGCATTTCTTCTGCCTCAGCATCTGGCCCTGCAGCACGCGGGCGCGGTTGCGCTTGGTCGCCACGGCGTTGACCAGTTTTTGGTGATGATTTTTTTGACTTACCCCAAGGTCCACCTTGGTTATTGTCCCACGACAATTGGAATGGTGATACTTTCATGGCCCGATACTACGAATGCACCAACATACCGTCAAGTCCAATCGGTACAAGCCACTTCCGAATTACAAAAATTTTATTGAATAGTAATCTTCACCTGTTTTGGTGCTGCACCATCGGCACCAATCGGCATGTCGTGCTGATTTTCAGCATCCTGTGCTGCAATATGCACTTTCTCAGCACATTTATAAAAATGCGCTGCGGCTTGGCTCTTAGGCGTAGTGACAGCCACGGGCTTGCCACTATCGGTCGCAAGGCGCAGGTCCATATCCAATGGCAACTGCCCCAACACTGGTACATCCAATTTTTCAGCAAATTTCACCACACCACCATGGTCAAAAATATGGCTCTCACCGCCACAATGCGGGCAAATAAAGGTGCTCATATTTTCAATAAGACCCCACACCGGAATGTTCACTTTGCCAAACATTGTCACTGCTTTACGGGCGTCTAAAAGTGCCAAATCCTGCGGCGTACAAACCACTATAGCCCCACTCAGCGGGGCACTTTGTGCCAAACTGAGCTGAATATCGCCCGTGCCTGGTGGCAAATCGAGAAATAAATAATCCAGCTCGCCCCAATTTACGTTTAATAACATCTGCTTAAGTGCCGATTGCACCATAGGGCCACGCCACACAAGCGGGGTATCTGCATCCACCATAAAGCCCATAGACATCAGCTTAACACCATATGTTTCAACAGGTTGAATGGTCTCACCATCACTTTGTGGTTCAGCTTCTTCCACTCCCAACATGGTTGGCTGGCTGGGGCCATACACATCAGCATCCAAAATGCCAACTTTGTGGCCCATTTTTGCCAAGGTAGTAGCCAAGTTCATCGTTACGGTGCTTTTACCAACACCGCCCTTACCGGAGCCAACTGCCACAATGTGGCGAATGTGTTCTAATGGTGACGTAGACATACCCTTTAGTAGGCGGTTTACAAAAAAATCTCAAGACATTCCGTATAACTTTGCGCTAAACCCTTACCCATGCTTGCATCGCTCGCCTTTGTAAAAGTTTTGCTCCTTGCCCTGTGTGGCACCATTTGGCTGCTTAGCCCTAATACGGTTGTCCCTTTGCTACTCGTACTGCTGCTAGCCACCATGGGTATTTTGTCCTACAAAGCTGATGTTTGGCATAAACTATACAAAACACTAAAGAACATTAATAAAAAACATGCACTGCTAGCGGCCTGTATCACAGCGTGGCTCGGCATTAGTAGCTTATGGCACCCTTTTCCCGAGCAAGCGTTTGATAAATTTACTAGCCTACTGATTACCGCTGTGTGCATGGGTTTATGGGTTTGGAGCTGGCGCTACACCAGCACAGCTTGGCACCGTTGGAACCATGTGCTCATTGGTGGTTTTTTACTAACCATTCAAGTACTTGCGCTTGCTTTTGTGTGGCAAGAGCACGCCATTTTGCAACTTGCAGACGGCACCAAAGCACCTGTTATCACCAGTATGTGGAACAAAGGCACCGCCATGCTTGTACTGTGGCTATGGCCAATATGGCTACTGCTCAGCCAACGCCAGCAACACAAATTAGGTTGGTTATTGGTGGCTATTGTTGCCTTGCTTGTTGCACAAACCGATAGCCTGAGCGCTCAAATAGGGCTGGGCGTTGGCGCGCTAACCTTCCTGCTCGTGCGTTATTTACCTACTGGTTTTACAAAAATTCTATGGATTGGTGTTGGCGCTTTTATTCTCACCACACCACTACTACTGTGGGCTTTGGCTAATTTTATCCCAACCGATGTTATGCAACAGTTGCCCAATTCATCCATGCATCGTTTGGCTATTTGGAACTACGTAACCGAGCTTATTGCCAACCAACCACTATGGGGTTATGGCTTGCATGCCTCCCGCCACCTTGGGGAAATGATTATGCTACCACACGGTAGCATTGGCGAGAGTATTCCACTCCACCCGCACCACATGGCACTACAATGGTGGTTGGAACTTGGCTTTATTGGTGTTGCACTCATTACCACTGCCTTGCTGTGGTGGCTCCACCCACGCCAGTGGATTACCGCTAAAAAAGAAACTTTGGCCCTATGGTGGGCGTACTGGGCCTGTGTTGTGGTTATTACCAGCGTGAGTTATGGCGCATGGCAAACATGGTGGGTAGCGGCGCTGATTCTCACCAGCGCGCTAACCGCCACTATTGTTAAAGCCGACCGAACTTAAAAAGCCGGTACTGCACCTAACTCACCAATTGGCCACAAATCTACCAACTCATCAATGTTGGTAGCAGTTTGCACTGCCACAGTTTGCGGCAAGTCACGCAATGCTTGTTTTTCGGCTGCAAGTGCTGCTTGTTCAGCTTCATCAAACTGCTCCATTGCTTTTAGCATTTGGCCATCAAGCTCAGCTAACTGTGCATCTCGCATACGGCGCAGCTCATCCAAAAACAGCTCTCGTGCTGCAACCATATTGACTGCCACAGTGCCATTTTCCACACGCCATGCATTACGGAAGCTACTTGGCAGTGCCGATGCATCTACCGCCAAAGCGCCTTGCGGAGATTGATAATCACCCTTTGCTACTGCTGCCGGCGCAGGAATATCAATAGCAACGCTATCCCCACGATCTATCACATATACTAGCTGTTCCATACCATTACCTCCACACGGTCCCAATCACGAGCTGCATCCCACGCGGTATCTGCACCCCAAGTTAATATTTGTAACGAACTGGTACCCCGTGTACCGGTCATAATGTGTCCACCATGGCCACTAGATGCTGTGCGAGTACCACCATAAGCACCGCTATAACTGCTATCGGCCATCGCATTAGTAAAGTTAATGGTATAGTCACCCGTACCATTATCGGTAATGCTGCTCACGTTATAACTGTCGGAGATACTCACGGTGCCTGTACCATCAAAATAAACCCAAGCATTAGCCACACCAGGGTGGTTTTTTAATGTGCTCGGTTGCACAGCTAATGGTGCCTCGGTACCGCTGCTGGTTTCGTTACCTACTTCGGTTGCCGTTGCAAGCTCTACCAAACCCGCTGTATTTGTTGCCGCATCGCTTACCGTTGCCGTGTTACTCAGCGTACCACTGCTCAAGCTCAACCCACTGCCAATAGTAACTTCACTTGGGTTACCACTACCATTATAGCCAAGTAGGTTATCTGCAGTACCACTTGCCATTTTAGCGGTAGATACCGCATCATCAGCTAGCTTTGCCGTTGTTACAGCTACATCGGCAATAGAGCTGGTGCCTAGTGGGCTACCGCTTAAATCCAGCCCACTGCTGTTCACACTCAAACGTGTGGTCCACACCGGTGCTGCTGTGCCAGTATTTTCCACCACATTCAGTTGGCCACCATCGCTTTGTAGGCCATATTCTTTACCGCTTGCACCGGTATCGTTTAGCCGAACCACTGGGGCATCGGCCACACCGTTCAACTGCTCAAAACGCAGCGTACTGTTACCTGTTACCCCTGCTGTTGCATAGCTATAAGCAATAGCGCTTGGCGCAGTAGCAACAGTTGTAGCACTGCCAGCAGCATCCACTAAATCACCCAATACCAATGTGGTTACACTGGCTGCGTAACTTGCACTTACAACCGAACCAAACACCGGGTTACCGCCAATAATCATCCGCACACGGCGCATAGGCAGGTACACACTGGTTTGGTCACCGTTTAGTGTAAGAGAGCTATCATCCACACGGGTTAAACCACTTGCAGCAGCATCGGCCACCCAATCATCCACCCCAACGGTTACACTAGCTTTTAATGTCCCATCATCATTGAGGCTCACACTCAAGCGATCATCAATACTACTGCGGCTGCCTGCAGCACTAATAATGGTGTTTAACGCATCAATAATGTAGTTAAAGTCACCATCTATTTTACTACTGCTAATTGGCACCTTGGGTACGGCCGCCGCATCCTCCTGATATTTGGTGCGATTGCTTAAGCCATCGGCACCACTATAAGCGCCACTAGGGCGCTGATATGTTGTCATCTTCTCGTTCCTTATTTGAGATTTACTTACAAAAAAAGCACCGGCCAAATGGCGCAGTGCTCTCAACATGAATAGTATGCGGTGTTACAAGTGACAAAGTCAATAAAAAACTAATTTTTCCCAATATTATCAGATATTTGCTGGTACGCCTCCGTCACTTCTTGCAGGCGCTGTTCGGCACGCGCAATGTCTTGCGGGTGTGCGTCATCACCTCGGAGCTTATCTGGGTGTAGCTGCCGAATTAGCTTTTTATATGCTGTTTTTACTTCCTGCCATGTGGCACCAGCAGCTAGGCCCAAAGTTGCAAATGCATCTACCAAAATATCTTCACCTGCTATGTGCGCCCCCCAGTTACGTAGCTGTTGTTGTAATTCCTTATCTGGCACACCCCATACCTTAGCCACCTGCCGCAACAGGGTATGTTGGTGCGCATGCACCGTGCCATCAGCCGTTGCAATGTCGTATAACAATTTAAGTAACTCTGGTGTTGGCGCCAGCCCACTCGCTTCCAACGCCAGCTGTGGGCCATCCTCCACTCGCTGTGTTGCACGGTCAAACAACTTACCCACCAAACGCTTAATTTTGGGGTGGTAGCTAATACCTTTTTTAAATACTGCTACTTCAGCAGTGCTTACCACACCATCTACCTTGGCCATTAAAGCTGCGAGTTTAATAAAAGCCACGCTTTGGTTTTGTTGCTGAATACACTGCGCCACACGATGACGTTCGCGCTGCCACCACCAGCGCTGTATGGCAATACCAAGTCCCAAACCAAACACAATACCCAGTGTTTTACCGTTAAAAACTAAGGCACCAATGGCCAGCCCCAAAAAAGGAACCAGTGCATGAGTGCTAAATTGCCGCAGGCGGTAACGCATTGGCACATGCTAGTCGTTCCAGCGTTGACGAGCAAATACTTAACCCCCTATTATGCGTCCAAACAATAAAGTTATATAAGTAGACACATGGATTCTTTTAGCCGTTGGTTCTGTATTTTGGTAGTGGTAGCGGATTTACTCGCTATAACCTACTTTGGTGGCATGTTCTTTATTACGGGTAGCCTACTACCCAAGCACGAGGAAGCGCACATTGTTGTCGCCGGTGCGGAAGACCCAAATGCACACAAAAGCACTGTATCAGCACCTAAGCCTGACCCAGATGTTCTACCAGAAGGCTTTGTAGCCGATGCAGCGCGCGGTGCAACTATTTCCGCCAAATGTAAGGCCTGCCACAGCTTTGACGCTGATGGTAAACACCGCATTGGCCCCAAAATGTGGGATATTTTCGGTAAACAAATTGCCAGCTACGACGAGTTTTCTTACTCCAGCGCTTTTTACGACAAGCAGGGCGAAATTGTGTGGGATGAAGAAGCACTCTACCAATATCTTAAAAACCCAAAAGCTTACATCCCTGGTACTAAAATGGCGTTCCCAGGCCTCAAAAAAGCGGCTGACCGCGCCAACTTAATTGCCTACCTCAAAACACTACAATAGGACCTAATCATTATGACTCATATCCCAACTTCACCTAGCCGCACCAATGGGATGGTAGCGCGTTTTTTTAAAGGCGCGGCGGTGCGACCTGTAGAAATGACTACACGAGCAGTGCTAAGCCTGCAAAAAAAATGTGCTAACGCCCAGTGGCGCGTGCTGAGCAGCCAGCGCGGGGCCATGTTCGGCCTAGACGCCCGTATTGCTCTAGCCATTTTTGGTACACTATCTATCGTAATTACCGCGGTATCGGTTAACCACCTTGGTAACGCAAGCGTAACCGCGCTTCAGCTGGAAATGAAAAGCTTTTCTGAGGCTTACAAAACTTTTGTGATTGATACCGGTACCGACACCAACCGCTTTACCGACCTGTTAACCGACAGCAACAACATTTTTGGCTGGAGTGGCCCGTACCTGACCATTGCCAGTACCAAACACCCAAAATATGGCGAAATCAGCCTGACCGAAGGCCGTGAAGATGTAAACGGCACCCCACCAGCAGCGTGTTCTGGCGGTGGCATTTGCTCCGTATGGGTAAAAGTTACCGGTGTGCCAGACACCACTGCCGGCAAGCTAGATGAATCATTCGACGGTGTACCAGGCTCCGCTGCTGGTAACCTCCGTATCGAGGCTCACCCTGGCGAAGACGACGTGTACTACAAGCTAACGCGTAAGCAATAAGCACCCACCACCCATACTGTGGCAGCAAACCTACTCAGAAAAATAGGGCCGCTGCCACCTGACATTACCAAAGTAATGGTGAATTTATGGCCACCCTTTTGGGGAGCCTGCATTGCTGTACAAGAGTTTGGTGAAAACTACCGCTATGCTCGCGTACGCCTAAAGCGCGGCTTGCTTAATATGAACTATGTGGGTACTCACTTTGGCGGCTCCATTTACGCCATGACCGACCCTTTTTATATGTTCTTGCTCATCCACATTTTAGGGCCCGGCTACATTGTGTGGGACAAAGGTGCAGAAATTGATTTTAAACGCCCAGGCCGTACCGATTTATTTGCCGACTTTAAAATTACTGAAGACATTATAAACAACATCAAAGACAAAACAGCTGCTGGCGAAAAATATATTTTCAGCCTCCCTGTTTCCATTACAGATACTGCCGGGGAAGAAATTGCGACTGTAGAAAAAATACTTTACGTCCGAAAGAAATAAGCCAAGTTATACACCATCCCCAGCTCGCAATGCGAGTGGGTTGGCGCGGGTCCAGGGTGTCCTTGGGAACAAGTGTCGGCTTTGCCGACCGCGCTGTTACCTAAAAAACCACCACCATTAAAATAAAAAAGCCCCTTACGGGCATTTTTTATTTTAATGGTGGGCGGTGAGAGGCTCGAACTCCCGACCTACTCGGTGTAAACGAGTTGCTCTACCAACTGAGCTAACCGCCCGGTGCGAGGCAGAGAAATAAACACTTCCGCACCGATTGTCAAAACATTTTTAAAAAATATGAACTACCATTTCTTTTTACGGTCAATAAAATCCACACCAGTTGCCTTGCGCACATCTTTTTTAAAATCGTGTAATATGGCGCCAATGGGGTCAATAAACACATTCGGGCGCTTCTTTGGTTTTTGCTTTTTGCGGTGGTCGCCAAAAATGTATGCGGTGTAATCCGGTTTTTTGTTTTTCTCTTTCTCGTCGTCAAATAACCAACCCATACTCCCAGCATACGCTTGCGTTGCTAAAACGTCACTCAAAAACAAGGAAGCACACTTTTTCCGCACAACCTGCAGGCACAACATTTGGCTCAAGACCTATTCTGCCGTATGATACGACCCAATGCGTATGTTCTACCACTCTTTAGCTGCCCTGTGGCACCACCGCCGCGTGTTTGTGGCCAGCCTTATTTTGGTGCCGCTGCTACTTGTTTTGCACGGTCTTTCTAAACCTGCAAGCTATACCGCCAGCGCCACGTTGGATGTGGACACAACCCGCGCCACAACACCATTACTACGTAACATTCATAACGAGCAGCACGAAGAACTGCTCTATCGTATCCTCACCAATCAACGTTTGGTAGAGGACACATTAAACGAAACTGGCCAGCTGCTCACCGAGCAAACCACTGAAGAACAAGCATTCATCACACGTGACTTTATCAATCGCCTCGACCTAAATATTCTGAGCGATAATTTTCTAGAAATCACCCTAAGCGGCGATATGCCAGAAGGCATGACCAGCCAGCTAGAAACGCTGATTTTTAACTTCATTTACGAGCTATTAGCACCAGAGCGCTTCCGCACCGACCAACAGTTGGTTGGCCTAGAAGAAAAAATTAAGCACTACCGTACCCAGGTACGTCAAAGCCAAACCGCACTCAGTATGCTAGAGCAAGAGGCAGGCGACACGCCCGATGAAAAGCAAACACGCGCCATTGTAACGGCCGAGTTTAATTTGCAACGCGCCAGTGCTCAGCTAGAGCTAGTGCAAAATGAATATGAACAGCTACTAGCCAGCGCTAACCGTTTCCAGCCCGACCGTGCAAACGTGCTCCCCACAGGGCTCATTTGGTTTGCCGAAGCACCACGTGTGGATGTTAACCAGCTCGAAGCATACCAAATCCGTGCACGTGTTTGGTATGGCCTTATTGGCGGCTTTTTCCTCGGCCTTGGTATGGTGATCCTAGCCCGTCTGTCCGACCGTAGCCTCCGTAACGATGACGAAATTATGCGCAGCCTAGGCCTCACCGTACTTGGCCGTTTGCCAAACCTTGGCCCCGTACAAATTGACCACGGCCACGTGGTAGTAGATGCACAAATTATTCAACGGAGCTCATAGTTATGGCCTTGCTACAACCTACCTCCTACACCGAAGTTGGCCGCTTGCACCGCGGTGCCCTAGCTGATGAACGTGGCACACTTGTTGTTACCGCCACCCGCTTTGGCGAAGGCACATCACTTGTTGCTTACATGCTGGCACTGCGCAGCGCACAACAAGGCCAAAAAACGCTACTGGTGGACCTAAACCTGAAAAACACCTGGATCTCAGAAAAATTAGGCCTTACCCGCCAAGCGTGGCAACTGCCAACACGCCCACCAAAGGACCCATTAACCGATCTTATTACCGCAGCATCCGACCATGATAACCTGCACTTTTTGGCGGCACCTGCCGATATTGAATCAGTAAATCACCTGCGTGATGCCACCTTAGCGCGCCTAACACTGGAATCACTCAAGAGTGATTACGACCAAATTGTGATTGATACAACGCCAGTAGAAGCACACAACCGCCAAAATGCCGATCCTATTTTGCTAGCCAGCGCTGCCGACCGTACCATTATGGTGCTACTGGCAGGCAGTACACCACGTAGTGCCGCACAACGCGCTGTACGCCAACTGCAAATTGCCGGTGCTAACTTGCTTGGCGTGGTGGTAAATGATGTTGCTAACCCCAACCTAACCGATGAGCTCCTTCAGCTCATCCGCCCCACACGTTGGATTTCTCGCGGGTTGCACTCTTGGCTACGCCACCGCATTCTCAATGCAGGCTTAAGCACCTAAAGCTGTTTGACCTGCCGCTCAGCACACCGTAAGGTGTGGACAATATCTGATTCGTTCCGCTTTTAGGAGGCAACAATGCCACTTACCACACTGGCTGAGCTGTACCCCTTTATTGAGGAACAGCGCCAACACGACCATGACTATCACCTAGATATTCACGATAAAGACAATCGTCATATCCGCACCCACCTCACGCTGCACCTCTTCAAATATGCAGGAGACCTACAAAACCCTGAAACGCGCTGGAAACCCTATAAAAGAATAGCGCAAGATACTATGCTAACCTTGCTATCTTTCGCACAAAACACAAATTACCAGCTACCCAACCGCTTTGCCTACAACATCACTGTACCTATGCTTAAGCCCCACGCCTCTCACTTTATGAACTTTGGCTCCACCTTGGTTGCCCACGGTGCAAGAATAGCTGCAGCGCTAGAAAAGCAAGACCATGGCGAACACAATGAAGCAACAGCACTGGCGCATATTCATGATGCCCTAGACGAGCTGTTTTATATCATTATGGCCTTAGCTCAAGCCCATAACTGGGATTTAGCTAAGGCTGTTTATACCCGCCGCCAAGAAATTAAAAACTCCTGTAAAAAAAGAGCCCAAGCTACATAGCTGGGCTCTTTCTTTTTATTTGCTAAGCTTATGCAGCTTGTGTGGCTGCTGGTTTGTGCGGTTCTACCCACACAACAGTATCGTCATCCTCGTTACCGTACTTGCGATACACTACGTTAATATCGCCCGTTGTAATATTCTGAAACGCAAAGAACGGTGCGTGCAACAGGTCCATATGCATCACGGCTTCATCTACCGTCATTGCCTGCAAGCTCTGTACATCTTTCTTCACCACTTTTGGTACATACTCGGCAAAATCTACCGGCACTTCATCCAGCTGAGACTCCTCCACAACCTGGTGTACAGTACTAATAGTTTGGAATGCCTCAAACTTCGCGGCACTGTTTTCACGGCGTTCACGGTGCTTTTTCAAACGACCTTTATAACGTTTTAGCTGTGTTTCCAGCTTTTCAGCGGCGTCATCAATTGCGGCAAAAAAGTTGTCCTTAGCGCTTCCTGTTGCGCGCAATGTTACACCACTAGCGTGAATTGTCACCTCGGCTTTATGGTTTCCTTCGTTACCATGACGGAACGTAACGTCAGCATCGTTTACTTGCGTAAAGTACTGCGTCATCCCTTCTAGGCGCGCGTGTGTGTGCTCCTCCAATGATTGGCCTACGTCCATGTGTCGTCCTGCGATGCTAATTTTCATGCGCCTTACCTCTTTCTATTGTTTTTATCGTTCCCTATCTTAAGAATACGCCTCTAAAGAAGACGGTTCAAGGGAGTCGCGGGAAGGGTGCCCAGCCAGTACAGCCGTAAAAACTTATCCACTCGCGCAGCACCAAACTGAGCCACTTCCATTATTCTTATGAAGCAGCAACCAAGTTTGTCAGACGCTTTAACATGACATCTCTATCTGGTGCATTTTGCTGCAACCATTCATGTTCCAATTTTTTCAAAACTTCGCCAACACGTGGACCAGCATCCATACCAACCGCCATAACATCCGCTCCACTTAGCGGAAATTCTTTCTCTTGCACATCTGCAAGTTGGCGCAACTGCTGTTGATTACCGCGCAGGCACAACAATCGCTCTACAGTTTCTCGCCTATATACATACACAAGCTGCCATAGTGCCGTATATGTTTGCTCAGCCACTGCTTTAGCAAGCTGGCCCAGTGCTTGTTGCTCAGCCTTAGTGTGTTGCAACGGCTTAGCTTTAAACCACGCTGTATCAGCTAACCCAAACAGCATTACTTCACGGGTTAAATGATCATTTGTTTTTGTATTTAACGCCTCAATATTCGGCTGTGGCAATTCTAGTTGCTTAAACACATCCAAGTTTTGCATATCTTGCAAGCTTTGCTGTGGTGCGTCATAGCTCAGTAGTTTACGCCACTCCACACCAATACGCTCAACTGAAAGCACACCCAACTGTGGCACAGCTTGGGCTAATACATCCTTTAGCTCTGGTTCAATTGCGCTCGCATCACTCAAACGAGCTCTAAACCGAAAATAACGCAGTAAGCGCAGCCAATCCTCTTCCAAACGCGTGGCTGCATCACCAATAAAGCGAACACGCCCTTCTTCAAGGTCAGACAATCCATCATGGTAGTCGTAAACGTCACCACCCAACGTGCAGTACAATGCATTCATTGTAAAATCACGCCGGCAGCTATCAGTATACCAGTCATCAACAAAGCTCACTGTTGCATGGCGCCCATCCGTATGCACATCTTCACGTAATGTGGTGATTTCAAACGTATACCCGTCTGCAACCACCGTTACCGTGCCATGATCCAACCCAGTTGGAATCACCTTAAAACCAGCATCTGTAAGCTGTTTTAGCATGTCATCAGGCGTGGCTGTTGTTGCTAAATCAATATCTGTGCTGACTTGTGTATGGTGTATCCAATCGCGTACTACACCACCCACCAAGCGCAGCTCATGCGGTGCTAAAGCTTGAGCCATACGCTCCAGCGTTGCTAGCGGTAGCTGCTCAGGTAAATTGATTTGAATACAAACAGGTTGCACTAGCTCCACACCCCACGCCACTCAATAAGTATACGCCATAGCATATCGCTATACAGCAGCGCTAACCAAGCGCCAGCCAACAAAAATGGGCCAAACGGCAGCGGTACATCGCCACCATCGCCACGTACAACATAACGCAACCCAAACGCCAGCAAGCCTAGTATACTACTCACCAGAAAAATAAGCGGCAAACCTAGCCAGCCAGTCCATGCACCCAACATGGCCATCAGCTTTACATCGCCATAGCCCATGCCCTCTATGCCGCGAGCTTTAGCAAAGCCCCAGCGCACCAAATAAAATAACCCAAAGCCAAAAGCAGCCGCACCCCAGCTGTTTGCTACACCCAGCTGCATAACAGTTGGCCCAACAATAAGACCGCATACAATACCAGGAAAAACCAGTAAATCTGGCAAAATAAAATGTTTAAAATCAATCAATAGCAATGGTACGGCTAAAAGTATAAACGCCCACACACCCCAAAAAACAGGCCACTGCCCCCAAAACTGCACAACAGCCCACAGCCCCAATAGCATATACAACAATGGCAGCCACACAGAACGCGAAGCCTCCCATAGCGTAGCACATTCGTACTGAATTGCCTCACTCCCCCAAAAAACTTGCCACTTTTCCTGCACTGGTTGCATATTCCGTTTGTTTAATCATTTTATTGTTGGCACACTATGTCACAAGAATAAAAGAGAAAATACATATGTTACGCCACGTGCTGAGCCTCCTTATTGCTACTGCCACTGTTTTGACAGCTACAGCACACGACCACCGCACAACCATTATTGCGGGCTCATCAACGGTTTACAGCGCCGTATTTAGAGACCACCTCCCCGCCTTGCAGCTCCTTATCCCTCATACGCTAGATGTACAAATGAGCAGTTCTGGCCGTGGTTTAGCAGCCCTAGCAAATGGCGATGCAGATATCGGCATGATTTCATCTCCGCTAGATGTTTTAGTAAAAAAAATGAGCACTGAAGTGCCAGCCATAGCTCAACAGCAGTTTAATGTGCACAACCTTGGCGCGCTTGATATCCACTTTGTAGTACACCCAAACAACCCCGTACAAAACATTACTTACCCCCAGGCACTTAGCATTATGGCTGGTGAAATTACCCACTGGTCTGAGCTTGGCCACCCTGAACTAGGAAAAATTCAAGTCATTACAGAACACCCCAGCGGCGGCATTTACAATTTTATTGAAACAAAACTACTTAAAGAGCGTAGCATCACCACCAATATTACCCCACTACCTCACGCACCATTAGTTGCAAAAGTGGTTAGCCAACTGCCAGCCAGTTTTGGCTTTTTAAGCAGTTCTGTTACACATACACAGCGCTTTGGCGTACGTACTATTGCCCAAACACCAGCCGAAATACAGCAACCACTGCTACTAGTAACACGGCAAGATTATTTTGAAAAAAGCCCTGAACAAGCTGTAATTATTGATATCATTCAAAAGTATATGGACAATTTGGAGTAAAATGAAGCTACGCCACAAACTTCTTAGCGCTTTTGCTGTACTAGCTATTATAGCCACTATTATTGCTGCTATCTTAACGCTGTACCTACGCAATGTAACGCACGCAGCCATTAATGAGCTAGAAAGCACACGCCATCTCTACCACCACATTTCAACACTAACCAGCCAGGTTGCTCGTTTTGGCGTATTGGTAGAAGCACTACCCGCCATGTACGATTTTGAAACACAAGAGCGCCAGCAACGGGCCATTGATGGCGTTTATAATAAAATTGTATTACGTATAAGTGAGCCTGCACCAAGCACTGATGATATCAGCGTTCACTTAGAAGAATCACGCGTAGAGCTGCGCAAAAGCTACATGAGCATGCTGGATATCAGCAAAAGCATGAAGCTCTTTGCTCAAGAAAGTGCACTAAAAACTCTCCACCAGAACTTCTTTCCTTCATACCACCGTGCACAATCACTACTTATTACAGAAAAATTCCGCATCACCTACCATATTAGGGAAATTGAAGAAAACCTAGAGCATCAGCACCACGTAGCCGAATATATTGCTGTAGCGTCCACTTTCTTCCTCATCATCAGCTGCTTGCTGCTCACGCTCTTACTTAATAAGCATATTGGTCTGCCACTTGCGCAGATTACCAAAGTTTTAAAACGCCTGGCTGACGGTAAAAAAGCAGAAAATATCCCTTTCCAACACCGTAAAGATGAACTTGGATCACTCGCTAAAACAGCGCTCACTCTAGAGCAACTTATGGCCAAAAATGCCCAGCTCACTGCCGAGCTACAAGGGCTCAATAGCGATTTAGAATATAAAGTACAGCAGCGTACACACTCGTTACAGGATGCTTTATTACAAGCTGAATCTGCCGCTAAAGCCAAGACTGAATTCTTAGCCAATATGAGCCATGAAATTCGCACGCCTCTCAATGCTATTATTGGCTTTGGTAACTTACTACGCGATACATCTACCAATGCAAGCCAGTCTGAAATGCTCAATACCATGCTAAACTCAGCAGAGGCATTACTTAAATTATTAGAAGATGTACTAGATTATTCTCGGGTTGAGGCGAACAAAGTAAACTTAGAAGAAATACCTTTTAATGTTATCTACCTCATTGAGGATGTTCTTAATAGCCATAGCCTAATAGCTAAAGAGAAAAATATTGAGCTGATTGGTGATATTGATAGCAGTATTCCTCACCATATTGTTGGCGACCCTGGTCGTTTACGCCAAATCCTCAGCAATCTCATCAGCAATGCCATCAAATTTACCGAACAAGGGTTCGTAAAAGTAACAGTAACCAGCCTTGGATTTACAGATATTGGCCAAATTCGCTACCAATTCTTAGTAGAAGATAGTGGGATTGGTATCCCTAACGATAAACTATCTGAAATTTTCAAACACTTCACCCAAGCCGATAGCTCCACCACACGCCAATATGGTGGTACAGGGTTAGGCCTCGCTATTATTGATAGGCTCAGCCGCCTCATTGGTGGCCAAGTTTACCTCAGCAGTACAGAAGGTGAAGGCACTGCTTTTTCTGTACACCTGCCATACACAATTAACGAGACCGAGGAAACCACACAACCAAACGCGTTTAATAGCTTACCGCCGCAACATATTCTCTTGCTCGATGATGCCCAAACTAACCGTGAAATTTACCAACAATGGCTCGAACGTGCTGGCCATACTGTGGTAACCACCGCCACTATTGCCGAAAGCAAAAAAGCCCTCAGTACAATACATAGTAAAAAACCCTTCGATATTTTCCTGCTAGACCACAGGCTTAACCCTGAAGAAAAACTAACCGGTACCGACTTTGGCGCCCAACTCCGTGCCGATAAAAAGTTTAATGACTTACAACTCGTACTCTTCACATCCGATGCACGACGTGGCGATGGTATGCTCATGCAAAAAATTGGTTTCCAAGGTTATTTAGTAAAACCAATGATTGCCGAGCGCTTATTGCAAGCACTTGCTCTTGTTCATCATTATAAGGGCCAGGCTGATGCGCCTGTTGTCACTCGTCATACGGTTCAAGAAATGATGAGCTACAACAGCTAAAGGTTAAGCCGCAAGCTTCATAAATGTACCCTCTGCACGGTGGTACATATCATCGGTCACTTGTGTTGTTTTACGCAATGTTAACAATTGCGCACTTAAGCGTTCGCCAAGCTGACGTTGACCATTCAGAGCCACACGCCAATCATCACCAGCGTGCAATAATGCATCACCAGCGCTGAGCAACTTGTGCATAGCATGCTGAGTAGCCTTAAACTGCATCACAAGCCCGCCTAACTCACGCTGTACTGCACCAAAACTAAGGTGTGTGTGGTTAGAAATTCGTTGTGCATCTTCAGCCATTTGCTGGAATTTTTCCGAACCATCTTTTTGTGATTCCACAGTCATTTGCAATGCAAAATCTTGAAACTTCTCGCGTACATCTGTCAGCGTGCGTACCGTACGGCTCACACTCAATGTTTGTGCCGCCATGTTTTGTAATACTTGCTCAGCTTGCTGCCCACGTTGTTGCAACAGCTCTAATGCCTGCACTGGCTGGCTATCTTCAGCAAATTGGCCACTTACCACTATTTCTTGTGCTGTTTCCGTAATGTGTTTCAACGCGTAACGCTGTGTTTCAAACAACATTTCCATCTCATGTGTTTGCACCTTAACCTGCTGCACTGTAGCTTCCAGCTCTGCTGGGTTTAAACCCGCCGCAGCCAACACATTAGCCACTGCACCCGGTTGGTCTAGCGGATGTTGTACCGCTTGTTCCAAAATTGCTGGTAAATTCACACCACTCTGCACCTGTTGTACGCGCCCAGTACCTGGTTGCACAAATAGCAACACCAATGCCATAGCAGCCACCAAGCCAGCTTCTTGCGCAAACTGCATCCAGCTCTGCCAGTTGGTTTGTTCACTTAATGTCACCAAGCTTTGGCTTAACGGGTCAAAAACACTTTCGTTCAGCTCTGCAATTTCAACCGTAGCACGGTCCGTCAGCTGAATAGCTCCCGGCGTGGTGTGAGAATATTGACGCATGGCATCCACATATGGCGCTAAAATATCTGCATGTGTCTCACGCGCTTGCACAATGCCCTCTACCGCAAAACCTGCTAAGCGTGCTTGCTGCTGTAAATCAGCAAATTTTTGCTGTGTCTGCCGGTGTTGTTCATTAAACTGCGCAAAGTAATATTTAAAATCGCTCGTATTCTGGCCACGAATCAGCGTTTGGTACCATGCTGCCATTTGCTGATTATAATGCGCTTGCACATCACGCAATTCACCCAATACACGCCCTTGTGCCTGCTGAAACTGTTGTTGCTGTTGTGCTTGCTGCCACCCCATGTACCCCAATGCGCCTAGCGCCAACAGTGCAATACCCAAGGTGTATAAACGATTCAGCATGAAACTTCTTTCCTAATTTGAAACTCGCCCAGCATACCCTGTATACCCCAAATTGTCACGACCAAAACACATGCCATCACATCGATATTCAAACGAAATAAATGAGCAATCTGGGCGCATTTCTAAGGGTAAGCCAAGCGGAGTATAGTAAACCTACTTGAGCATTAGCGCATTCCGCAAAAAATGTGCACAGAAGCGCATTTATTTCGTTTGTCCAGGCACACCCACGCTGGTGGAATAACTCACCTTAAACTTTTTCTCTGGGTTAATAATGCTTTGCACTGTTTTGGCCGCAATGGCTGCCTCGGCAAAACCGGTCAGAATCAACCCCAATTTGCCCGGGTACTGCGCCATGTCCCCTACTACCAAAATGCCATCCACATTGGTTTTCATGGTTGCAGCGTCCACCGCTACTTTGCGTTTATCCAGCTGTAAACCCCAATCTGCAATAGGGCCCAAGTTTGGTGCCAAGCCATAAAAACAAAGTAAGCTATCCACGTTAACCGTGCTTTCTGCGCCATCTACATCAGCCACGGTTACCGCACTCAGCTGGCCATTTTCACCATGTAACGCCTGAGGCTGGCAAGGCTGGTGCAATGTGACTTTACCTTGTTCAACAAGCTCTTGCATTTGTGCAACCGTTGCTTCTGCCGCACGGAAATCCATACGCCGGTGCACCACATGCACATGCACCGCTACGTCGGCCAACGCCACAGCCCAATCCACAGCACTATCACCACCACCGGCTATCATAATATGCTGATTTGCAAACTTCTGCTTATCGCGTACTGCGTAAAACACGCTGCTATTTTCATATGCTTCCAAATCTGCAAGTTTTGGTTTGCGCGGCGTAAATGCCCCTCCACCACCAGCTATCACGACCACTTTAGCCGTTACCGTATGCTCACCAGCTGTTAGGGTAAACACACCTTCATCATTTTTTTCCAACTGTTGGACAGGGCTATTGGTCAGGTACATTGGCTCATAAGCACTGGCTTGCTCTACCAATTTATCCACCAATTCACCAGCCAAAATATGCGGGTAACCCGGCACATCGTAAATCGGCTTGTCAGGGTATAGCGCCGTCAGTTGGCCGCCAATTTCAGGCAGGGCATCTATCACCACACTTTTGTAACCCAAAAAACCCGCCTCAAACACAGTGAACAAGCCACTTGGGCCAGCACCAATAATCGCCACATCTGTCTCATATAAACTCATGGAGCAAAACATACCTGACACCAACAACCTTGCCAAGCACACAACACAACGGCATAATTACTGCCAATCATGATGACCCACACCCTTCCCCTTATTGATGAGAATGCCACTGCTGAACTAGCTAACAGCATTGCTCGTGTCCTTGTATGTGGCGATGTACTCCGCTTACAAGGCGAACTTGGCGCCGGCAAAAGCACCTTTACCCGTTACTTACTTAAAGCTTTAGGCAGTACCGCCACCCACATGCCCAGCCCCACTTTTACTATTGCCCAAACCTATAGCGACACACGCCTCCCCGTAGCCCACATAGATCTTTACCGCCTTGGCGACCCATCTGAAATTGAAACCCTAGGCTTGGAAGAATACCTCCAGCACGGCATTAGCGTGGTGGAATGGCCGCAAAACGGTGGGCACTACTACAGCCCACAACAAGAAGACGCCGACGCCCCAACCGAGGTAGACAAAGGCGGCTTCCTCACTATTAACATCACCATTAATGACGACGATACCCGCACCGCCACATTAGAAGCGGACCAAACTTGGGCCAAACGCTTAGCTATGATGTTCCCAGAGCTACGCCGCGCACAAAGCGACCAAGCGCGTATGGACTGGCTTAACAACAATGGCTATAGCGTGCAGCAACCGCCAAGCTGCGTTGCAGCCGATGCCTCTTTCCGTTCCTACTGGCGTTTTGAACATGAAGGCACCAGCAAAATCCTAATGGATGCCCCGCCACCGCTGGAAAATGTTACCCCATTTGCAAATATGGCAGAATATTTACTCAACAACGGCTTCACACTTGCACAAGTGGAAAGTATAGATCATCAACAAAGCTACCTTGTGGAAAGCGACCTTGGTGACGGCACACTTTTTGACAAAATTATTGCCGCAGAGGACTGTAACCAATGGTACAGCTGTGCGGTGGATATTCTAACCCAGCTCTACCAAACACATCAGCAAAACCCAAACCCACAGCTCACCGCTTATACCGCTGCTGATTTATGGGCCGAGGTTGCTCGTTTTGTAGACTGGTGCCTACCTTTCCAACAAGGTAGCGCTGTAGAACCTACCACCCGTGAGCAATGGCATGATACCTTCCAACCGCTATTTGATGAGCTGATGACCTTCCCACAAACCACCATGATTTGGGACTATCACGCTGCTAACCTCATGCCACAAACAGCAACGCCGGAGGGTACTCACAGCCTAGCCCTGCTTGATTTTCAAGATGCACGCCACGGCCCACTGCCCTACGACTTAAGCATGCTGCTGGAAGATGCTCGTCTAGATATGGCGCCACAGCTCAAACAAGAGCTGCTACAAAAATTTTCTGATGCCGTGGGTATTGATGCTGAAAAATTTGAGCGTGGTTTTGTTATTGCCAGCCTTATTCGCACCCTTAAAATTATTGGCTGCTTTGAACGCCTAGACCGTCGCGATAACAAGCCTAAGTATCGCGACTTCCTACCCCGCTGCTGGAACTACGTGGCCGAGCACCTTAAACACCCCGTAACCGAACCAGTGCGACCACTGCTAGAACCTTTATTAGCCTCCGCACAAAGCAAAGCTGCATAAGTAACGGCTTACGCTTGCAAAATAGTGCCAATACACTATAAAGTATACATATGCTACAGCAACAACCACATACCGCGATGATTCTTGCCGCTGGCCGCGGCACACGCCTAAACGATATTACTGCCACTACCCCCAAACCATTGGTGGAAGTTGCTGGCCAACCCATTATTTTTCACCATCTCGACCGCCTGCAACATCTTGGACTGCAGCGCGTTATTATTAACGTAAGCTACTTAGCCCTTAAAATTGTTAACGCTATTAATACCCACCAACCACAACGCTGGCCAGGGCTAGACATCACCTTCAGCTGGGAAGAAAAACTGCTAGAAACAGGCGGCGGCATTAAAAACGCCGCACAGCTTTTAGGCACCGACCCTATTTTTGTCATTAACAGCGATAGCGTATGGCAAGCTGGAGATACCGCTCCCTTTGAGCAACTTACCAAAGCGCACAACCCAGCCGCAAGCGACGCAACCTTATTGCTCACCCCATGCAATAACACTCAAGGCCTACGCAAGCATGGCGACTTTGAACTCAACAACAACAGCTTGCAATTTCCAGATGTGAAAACAAACGATCATCTTTGCTATATTGGCGTGCATATTTGCAATCCACAGTGGATAGCTCAACACCCTGCAGAAGCATTTTCACTTGTTGAACCTTGGAAAAACGCCGCACAACAACGCCGCTTACACGGCGTAATTTACCAAAATCAGTGGGTAGATATGGGCACCCCGCAAGGCCTACAGCTCGCCCACAACATCAGCAACAGCCAAGCACAGCAACAAGCTGCGGCTTAGTTAAGCAGCCTGTTTTAACTTCTCCATTGCATCAACCAAATCTTGCACTGCAGAAACACTGCTATCAAACATGTCTTTCTCTGCATCAGTCATGTCGATTTCAACAATTTTTTCCACGCCACCCGCACCAATCACCACAGGCACACCTACGTACATGTCCTTCACGCCATATTCCCCACGTAGGTAAGCTGCTGCGGGCAAAATGCGGCGCTTATCGTGCAAGTAGCTCTCTGCCATCGCAATGGCACTGCTCGCTGGTGCGTAATAAGCACTACCCGTTTTAAGCAGGCCAACAATCTCGGCACCGCCATCACGCGTGCGCTGTACAATGGTATCTAACTCATCTTGTGTCATCCAACCCTGCTCTACTAACGCAGGTACCGGAATCCCTGCCACGGTGGAGTAACGCACCAACGGCACCATGCTATCGCCATGGCCACCTAATACAAACGTAGTCACATCTTCCACTGCTACATTCAGTGCCTCGCTGAGAAAATGGCTAAAGCGGCTGCTATCCAGCACACCGGCCATACCAACAACCTTCTCAGGCGCAAAACCAGTAGCTTGCTGCATTGCCAGCACCATCACATCCAATGGGTTGGTAATAACAATTACAAAGCTGTTAGGCGCGTACTGTTTAATCGCCTCACCCACTTGGCCAATAATTTTAGCGTTAATAGCCAGCAAATCATCACGGCTCATGCCCGGCTTGCGCGCCACCCCAGCAGTTACAATCACTACATCTGCATCTTGCATGGCGCTATAGTCATTACTACCGGTCATATGTCCGGCAAAGTTTTCAACTGAGCTGCTTTGCGCCAAGTCCAGCGCCTTACCTTGTGGAATACCTTCAGCAATATCAATTAGCACTGCATCACCTAGGTTTTTAAGCCCTACCAAGTGCGCTAAAGTACCGCCAATGTTACCAGCTCCAACCAAAGCAATTTTTGCGCGTGCCATCTTGAAAACTCCTAATCAATTATTGTTATGCAAGCATGTTACGCGCCTAAGCCCTTGCGTCAATCACATTTATTGCGTACACATGGCTCAAATACCTCTCTGCCCTCTTTAATCCTTGAAAGGACAAACCCATGAACCCGAACAACAATGGTGCCTGCATGTTTGGTTGCTTTAATGACCAGCGCGACGCACTCTTCACCACAAGCTATCTGAACGGCCCTCACTCTTGTGTTGAGCCAAAACTCAAAACCTACGCCCAAAAACTCCTCAACGGCACCAATGCCGACGGAGACCAACGTGGTATTGCTGGCGTGTTGGCCAAACTGAACGACCCGGATATCGGCCACGTGCCACTGCCGGATATTTGCCACCTCAGCAATATGGTTTGGGGCATTACACCGCCAAAAAGTTTCGCTGAAAACCCACTCTTAAGCGACCTTAATGTAGCCCGCGAGCAGCTATGCAACCTAACTTACGCTCGATGCCGTGGCGTTCAACCTGTACAACGCACTGCCATTAATGGTGGCAACATGGGTACAAATGCAGCGCACCCATTTAAGCTCAATACGTTTGCAACACTACTACCCTTGCTGGCCAGTATCTACAACGTACCTGCTGTTGATCGGGATTACAGCCTAGTACCACCCCTTGTGCAAGCACTAGATGCCCGCATCATGTACATCCACATCATTAAAGATGGTTTGGAACGTTTTACTGGTATTCGCTAAAATTCAACCGGCCGCCGCCCCAAATGGGGTGGCGGTTTTTTTTATTTAATGAATGGTAAATCGCGGTTGGGGTCTACAATCAACTTAATCAGCTGGCCGGGTTTAACCTCTTGCCCACCTGGTAACTGATTGAGCGTACGTAACCACTCCTCCTGTAATCCACCAAAGGCCATTTTTTTGCTCAAACTCGCCACTGTTTCCCCACGCTTTACCGTATGGATTTTAAGCCGCAACGGTTGCAGCTGGTCAGCTTTAGCTTTGCTCAAACGCTGCGCACGACGTAGCAATTGCTTAAACTCTTTATCACGTTCCTCAAATACCTCTGCTGGTGCCTCAAACCCTAGCACATGAAACTTTGCCACATCATCCCCAGGAGCAGCATCTAAGGTAGCGGGCAATACCACGATGCGCTGGAGGTACTTAAGCTCTTTTTTACCAAACATACCACCCGCATACTCCTCTCTAACCCCAGTAGTAGCCACAAAGTTATCGTTTAATGGCACATCTTCAATTTGTCGTGCCTTAGGAAAGGCAGAACGTAGAAAACTCTCCGAATCTGTTTTGCGTTTTGCCTTTGTCACGCCATACACAATAGTTTGTGAAATTCCGGGTGATATACCACGCCACGTCATTTCCAATTTTTTATCACCCTGAAAATCCATGTAATAGCCCTTAGGTAGCGGAAAAGCAAAACGCCGATCTGGAAAATACATATAGTCCTTACCAGCAATACCATACTTTGGTTGCGGACCATACGCCACACCATCAATCAGTTTATAATACCGTGCTTGCCCCGCAGGGTCACCAGCTGGCGTAGCGCTATAATCAGCTTCATGCTTTTGCCCCAATGGTGGTGGATCATCCAACGCACCTGCTTGCTCTTGCGCTAGGTCCCGACGCTTCTCTGATTCAGGGTGACTCAACAAAAAATGATAAAACGGCGGTTCAGTAGGTACCTCACCATTATTAAATAACGCATAAACTTTTTTATGCTGCTCTTGGAACAAGTGCATGCCCTCAAACGTGCTTGCAGCCAAGCGTGGGTCATAGCCCATGCGGCTCATATAACGCTGCGCCAAGCCATCGGCCTGTGCTTCATCTGCGCGAGAAAAACCTGCCAACGCCACAGTACCCGCCACGGCTGCAACCGTGCCTGCAATGCGCTGTGTGCTTTGGTTATCAGTTTGCGTTGCCACCAAAATACCAGCCGCAGCCACACCCAACTGAGCCAACACCGCATTGGTATAACGCTGGTGCGTATGGCGTGCTGTAATGTGGCCTAGCTCATGCCCCAATACAGTCACAAACTGTGCTTCTGAGTTAAAAAACGGTAAAATACCACGGTTAAAATTCACATACCCTGGGGTTGCCCATGCATTATATTCAGGTGTATCTAGCAGAATAAACTCAACCGGCATATCCGGTGTTTCACTCACCATTACCGCGCGCTTACCAAGGTCACGGTAATATTCAGTAAATTTTGTCTGTTCTTTGTACAGCCCAATCTCCGCAATAGCCTCTGCCGCGGTTTGGTGTCCGCGGTTATAAGCTTCTTTATCGCTAATGAGTGTAAAATCATTACGCCCTGTTGCTGGGTTATGCGCCACACAGGCACTCAGCAATACCGCCACCAAAACGAGGTAAATATTTTTCATGATCGCAGCATAACCACAACCACGCGTTTAAACAAGTTTAGGAAAACGATGCCTCTACACGCTGGGTCGCCAACTCAAATACACCAGCTGCATCTACCTGAGTTGTGTCCACCACCAGTGCATCTTCCGCAGCCACCAGTGGTCCTACCGGGCGATTCCGGTCACGTTGGTCACGCCCTTTAATCGCCGCCAAAATATCTTCAAAACTATCATCACGGCCACGTGCCTGCATGTCTAAGTGTCGGCGGCGCGCACGCTCTTCGGCCGAAGCATCAATAAAAATTTTCACCGCAGCATCTGGGCACACCACCGTGCCGCCGTCTTGCCCATCTACCACCACACCTGTGCGTGCTTGCCAGCGCTGCACATACTCACGTGTAAAGGCAACCACCGCATCTCGCACTTCGGTAATAGGCGCAATGGTAGAAGCCAACCCACCCATATTCTCTGAGCGAATATGGTGCGTAATGTCCTCATCATCCCAAAACACACCAAACTGGTTGTTACCTACATGGCGAAAATCGTAATGATCAACCATTGTTGCGGCAATGCGTTGGCCAGCCGCTGCATCATCTGCTACATAACCTTGAGTTTTAAGCTGGTACGCCAACGTGCGGTACAATGTACCTGTATCTAAATATTTCATACGGTAATGCTTTGCCAGCGCCTTACACAAGGTGCCTTTACCTGCAGCGGCAGGACCATCAATGGTAATTACTAAACCTTGAGCACGATAGATAGAATCAGACATAGCGCCTTGTAACGTAATTACTTATTGCTGTCGAGATGGCATAAACAATAACGCCACCATAAGCAGTAATGTTAAAAATCCCCACACAGCAAGCGGCGTTAAAAATTGCATGACCACACTGTGCGGCAACACAACTTCCAGCACCGATGGTGTAAAAATAAACAGGCAATTTGCGCGGAGGTTCGCCAACTTCAAATCCACCATACGGCGGTAAAAGGCCGGCACCAACAACCACCACGGCACAGACAAAATCACCTGCAAATGCTTAGGAAAACTCGCCGCATCTTCAGCACTACCAGCCATAAGTTCTTCCATCATTGCTGGTGGAATAAACACCAACACACCCAACAAGGTAAGCCCAAACGAAGCTGCCATCGCAATAGCAAAGCCCATGCGGTTCATAGGTAGTTGCCAATTTAAATACGTTTTAATCATACCAATGTTTCTTCCTTTTCCACACCACGGTGCGTACATAACCGCAAAAATATCACCAAACTAAATAACACCAGCACCACACCTATCACAAGCGGCAGCGGTGCCCCTACCATTGCTAAAATTTCACTAAACAACGGTAAATATAAGGCCCACACCCAGCGGTGCGACCACTGCATATGCCGTAAACGCATTAAAAATAGTGGCAACAACCCAACCATCAACATGTAGTTTGCTATTTTCAAAAAACTGAGTACGGGCTGGTACGGGCTTGTTACCGCAACTACCTCCTGCTGTAAGGCCAACATAGTTTGCGGCGTGGCTGTATCGCCTGCCAACATTAAGTCTTCCAAACAACAAAAACTGCCATGCGCAGCACTATCAATCATCTGTAGGCCTAACCATACCTGCATCACAGTCAGCGGTACAAAAACACCCAGCACAATCCAGTTAAACGGTTTACGCCGAACTTTCTTCCACGGCGCCAGGTATGCAGCTACCCAGCTACGCAAAGGCTCGGGCAACGCATTAATCAACGGAGCTAAATTAATTTGCACAATTCATCTCAGCACATTCACTCTTGCAAAACAAATACTCTTGCATTTGCTACATCACTGTGGCATATGCACTGTGCTGTATGGGGCTATAGCTCAGCTGGGAGAGCGCTTGCATGGCATGCAAGAGGTCAGCGGTTCGATCCCGCTTAGCTCCACCATTTATTTTAAAATCAAACTACCCAGCAAACTGTGTTTGGCATTCCACCAAATCAGTCACATCTGTGAACACACCAAAAATAGCTTCAACTTCGCCTTTTTTATTAAGCTGAGGCTCACCTTTAGAGCGTACATGGCGTACAGCACCATCCAACCGCACCAACCGTAACTGAAACTCAAAAGGTTTCTTCATTTCAATCGCATCACGCACATAACGTTGCACCAACGCACGGTCTTCAGGGTGGTAAAAATCAATCGCAGTTTGCAGTTCTGGTGTGTAAAGCTCAGGCCGCAACCCATGAATACGATACACCCCCGGCGACCAGTATATCTCGTCCTTTACAAGGTCAATTTGCCAGTGACCAAGGTCCGAAATCCTCTCCGCCATTTCCAAAAACTTACGCTCTGTAGCCGCTGCTTTGGCCGCTTTAGAGTTTTCCAAAACCGTTACCACGTGACGACCTAAAATTTGCAAAGCTTCCACTTGTTCGCGCGTTAGCTCTTTTGGCTCACGGTCAATCACACATAGTGTACCAATGGGGTAGCCAGCGCTGGTCGTTAACGGTGCCCCCGCATAAAAGCGAATATTAGGCTCATCTGTCACCAAAGCATTATCAGAAAAGCGTTGGTCTTGCGTGGCATCCTTCACCACCAACACCTGTTCAGGGTCCAAAATAGCATGCGCACAAAAAGCTAGCTCACGCGGGGTTTCAGGGGCATCAATACCAACCTTAGCCTTAAACCACTGGCGCCCTTTATCAACCAAGCTAATCAGCGCAATTGGCACACCACAAATTTGCGCTGCCAGCTTTACAAAATCATCATATTCCTCTTCCGGCAAGGTATCTAAAACACCTAGTCCGTAAAGTTCTTCTAAACGCTTATTTTCATTATCAGGCAGTGGGGCAGCGGGCACATTCTCAACCTTTTTTATTCTTATCCCTACTAATTCAATCCGAATTCAACTCTCAGGTCAAGCTTGACCCTCTTCCACAAACACCGTTTACTATTACCCAACAAACAGGATAAGGACCATAAACCATGCACTGCTTCACCCCACTACTTACCCTGGCTTTAGCATTCCCCATCGCCAGCATCGCCCAAGAAGAAAGCACTTTTTCACCACGCCAAGAGCACCGCGAACAACGCCAGCAGGCGCGCCAAGACTTTCGCGAAGATGCTCGTGAACAGCGCCAACAAAACCGAGCGGAAAACCGCGAAACACGTCAAGAAAATCGCGCTGAACAGCGCCAAAGCCGTGGTGAAAATGCACAACGTGGAGGTCGTAACAACCAGCGTGCCCAAAGCCGCGGCCAAAACAACCGTAATCAAAACGCACGCGGTGGCGGCAACAGCAATCGTCAACAAAGTCGTGGCGCTAACCGTAGCCAGGGTGGTGGCGGCCAACGCCGCTAAACTTAGCTTATGACAAAGAAAGCTGCTCTACAGAGCAGTTTTCTTTTGCACTTCTTCCGTTAACTCATGCGCTGCAGCGTGGCTTAGCCCACATTGCTCCAACACCTGCTCAGCAAGCTCCAAGCTAATAGCTAAGTGTTCCGGCACTGCTTGAACATCATACTTTTCCTCCAGCTCTTTTGCCTGCGGCACATCCGCCGCACGTGCAACAATAGGTAACTGCGGGTAAACCTTGCGCACCTCTCTCACCACTTTATTAATTGTCGCAGCATTATTCACCGTCAACACCAACAACCGTGCTTGCTGTAAACCCATGGCCTTACGGGTATTTGCTTTTGTAACATCACCAAAAAAGATATTCACACCAAGGCTTTTTGCAGCATGCACACGGGTTGCATCATGGTCAAACGCTACCAGTGGAATTCCCTCGCTACACAACAGCTCTCCCATTAACTTACCCATACGGCCATAACCTGCTAACACAACTGTATGAGCATCTACAGGCACTGCTACGGCCTCTTGCTCACCTTGCTGTGCTGCAACCCAAGCACCCACACGGCGAGAAACCACCGCCAGCAGTGGGGTTAATAACATGGTGAGCCCAACAACAATCAGCATAAACTGCCCCACTGCAGGCTCAATTAAACTCATGGTGAGCGCACTCCCCACCACCAACAAACCAAATTCACCAGCTTGCGGAAGTAGCAGAGCCGACTCCACAGCAGCCGCCTGTCCCAGCCCCCACAGCCGTGCCAAAACATAAACAATAACACCTTTAATAAGTAACAAACCCGCAACCGACGCTGCCAACCAAAATGGGCTGGCCAACACATAGGCAATATCAATACTCATCCCAAAAGAGAGGAAGAAAATACCAAGCAGCAACCCCTTAAATGGCTCAATAATCGCCATAATTTCGTGCCGATATTCTGTTTCAGCCAACAACAAGCCTGCTAAAAATGCCCCCAACGCAAGCGATAATCCGGCTAACCCAGCAGCCACTGCCGTGCTCACAATTACCAGCAGCGTTAATGCCATAAACACTTCCACCCCGCCATAACGGTTCGCAAACACAAACAAAGGCCGCAGCACACGCTGCCCAATCAGGTAAATTGCTGCCACCATCACCACCATTTTCAACAATGCCGAGCCAACAGAAACCATCATGCTCTGCCCTGGTTCAGCCGCAAAAATGCTCAACAAAAACAAAATCGGAATCACTGCAATATCCTGCAATAATAAAATGCCAAAACTAGCACGCCCAGCCGTGGTTGCGTGGAGCTTTTGCTCGCTAATCCAACCAAATACAATAGCGGTAGAAGAAAGCGCAAACGAAGCACCAATTAACGTTGCTGCCACAGCTGTATTGCCCCACGCATAAGCGATCAGACCAATCACGGTACCAGTCACCACAACTTGTGCCGTACCCAAACCAAATACCAAACGCCGCATTTCCCATAATCGTTTTGGCGAAATTTCCAACCCAATAACAAACAGCAGCAGCACAATACCAAGCTCAGCCAACAGTTTTACCTGTTCGCTATTCTCCAGCGTTATGTAAGACAACCAAGGCGCAGCATCAATAAGCTGTGCCAGCCCATAAGGGCCCAAGCTCAACCCAACCAACAGGTAACCCAAAATACTGGGCACTTTAAACCGCTTCAGCAAAGGAATAA
This sequence comes from Pseudomonadota bacterium, assembly GCA_030148545.1. GTDB lineage: Bacteria > Pseudomonadota > Alphaproteobacteria > UBA2136 > JASBTF01 > JASBTF01. Next base: position 125,266 of record JASBTF010000001.1, on the reverse strand, counting down.
TCAGCGCCGCAGCAACTAAAAATACACTAACTTCCACCAAAATTGGTAACAGGGTCGACTCTTTCATAGGCTCAGCTTACCCGCTCTCAGCGCCCACGCCAAGTAACGCTATATAATTACAAAAAAGCACCTAATTTAACTTGGCGAACGCGTGTTGCTTGGTTACGATACAGCTAACAAAAATTGAGAGAGCACCATGTCCATTTTCATCACGCCCGAAACCAAAGTGATCACCCAAGGTTTTACTGGTAAAAACGGCACCTTCCATACTGAGCAAGGCCTGCTATACGGTACTCAGTATGTGGGCGGCGTAACCCCAGGCAAAGGCGGTACCGAGCATTTGGGCCTGCCCGTGTTCAATACCGTGGCCGAGGCTGTAGCCGCAACTGGCGCCACCGCCAGCGTCATTTACGTGCCACCCGCCTTCGCAGCCGACAGTATCTTGGAAGCAGCCGATGCCGGCATCTCCATCTGCATCTGCATCACCGAAGGTATTCCAGTACAAGACATGGTGAAGGTTAAAATGCGCCTCCAACAGCCGGACTGCCGCATGCGTTTGGTGGGCCCCAACTGCCCAGGCGTTATCACCCCGGGTGACAACAAATCAGGCTGTAAAATTGGCATTATGCCAGCGCACATCCACCGCCCAGGTAAAATTGGTATTGTAAGCCGCAGCGGTACCCTAACTTACGAAGCAGTAGCCCAAACCACTGCCGAAGGCCTTGGCCAAAGCACCTGCGTAGGTATTGGTGGGGACCCAGTAAACGGCACTAACTTTATTCAGGTACTCAGTGCGTTTGAGGCCGACCCACAAACCGAAGCCGTGGTAATGATTGGCGAAATCGGCGGTACCGCTGAGGAAGAAGCCGCAGAGTTCATTAAAACCAGCATGACCAAACCAGTGGTTGGCTTTATTGCCGGTACTACCGCACCTCCAGGTAAACGCATGGGCCACGCTGGCGCCATTGTTTCTGGTGGCCAAGGCACTGCCGACAGTAAAATTAAAGCCCTGACCGATGCCGGTGTGGCCATTGCCCCCACCCCATCACACATTGGTAAAACCATGGTGGAGCTGTTAAGCAAGGCTTAACCAACAACAAGTTTCGTTCGTATTCTCCCAATATAAACGTCAAAAAAAGCGCGCCCCGGTCTCCCGGGGCGCGTTTGTTTAGTTAGTACAGTTTAATCAGGAAGATTTGCAATATCTCTCGACACTGCGTGGCGAACAACATCTTGTTGATGAAATTCACAAAAAGCCCACACTGCATCACTTTTATTACTCAAAAGCTGGTCTTTATGGCTAATCAACCACGTCAACCCTGAGTCAACACCCTTAGGCAAATCACACTGTTTAGGGTCACCATTAATGAAAATACGTGTCCCCGGGCAAAGCCGGGTCAACACCATTCTCATTTGTGATATCGTTAAGTTTTGAGCCTCATCCACCACCATCACAGAGTCAAAAAAGTTACGGCCACGCATAAAAGCAACAGGCGCAAAAATCATATGCCCAGCCAATACTCTTCTCATTCTCTCTTTTGGAGAACACCCAAACATCTCTAAAGTGTCATAAATTGGGTAAAAGTAAGGATCAATTTTTTCCTCAAAAGTTCCAGGCAAATAGCCAAGCTCTTCATCAGCAGTTACAGCAGGACGTATCCCCACAAACTTCCATACTTTTTGTAGCTCGAGCGCCTCATAACCAACCGCTGTGGACAAAAAGGTTCGTCCCGCACCAGCTGGGCCAAAACCAACTACCACATCATTGCGTGCATCTCGCAAAGCTTTCAAATAAGCTATTTGAGCATCATTACGCGGCTTCAGATCTTTAAAATGCATTTTTCTGCGCGGCTGATTTGCGCCATTTCCACGGCCATTCACCTCTTTAGGCTCTTCAAAAGCAGGGTGAGGTTCTGCATCGCTTTTCAAACGACGCTTAGCACGAGCAGTTTTAGTAGCAGTAGCAGCACCATTCGGCATAGAAAACTCCTTTGCCTTAACTAGAGAAAGAAACGTAGCTTGGGTCATGCGCCTTCAGCGCTGCCCGTGTCTGCTCGATGTCGAGCACAGTAAACGTTTGGCTTACTAACTGTAAGAAAACACCACAATTAACATGTCCATCATGGGCATAATGATACCTGTTCTCATACACACCTCCACCTTGTGTGGTGGATACATGCACAAGTGGCACAGATGGATGCAATGTATGAAAAGCTTGCATTTCCGCCCATACACCAGCACCAATCCATGGTTTAGCAGAGTTGTTTGGAATACTTTCCACCACTAAATCAGGCGGAAAAGTCATAAATATAAATCCATCACACTCTGCCACCAAATTGGTAAAAAACTGCATTGGATTTTCATCAGGATTTTTTTGTTTCCAAACCTTAAATTGGTTTTGGATATCTGTGCTACCAGGGTTAATAATCACCCCGCCATCGTGCTCAAGTTCACGTGAATAAATATTCAAAATTGCTGTTTCAGCATCTGATCCATAATAGGATATTGGATGCGCAAAATAGACTTTCCGAGGCATAGGTGCCTCCTTCCATAAGAAGCGGAAATTCAGATAGCCATACCTACAGCAACTGTATGCAGTATGCAATAAAATTTATAGTATCTTATCCTTAAAGTTGCATACATCGCGTACCACACATTGCTGGCACTTAGGTGTACGGGCCACACACACGTAGCGCCCGTGCAAAATCAACCAGTGGTGAGCATGTAACAAAAACTCTTTTGGTGTGCGTTTGTTCAAGCTTTCTTCCACTGCCACTACATCCTTGCCGGGTGCAAGGCCAGCGCGATTACTCACCCGAAATACATGCGTATCCACCGCAATGGTTGGCTCACCAAAACCAATATTACGCACCACATTAGCGGTTTTGCGCCCCACGCCAGGCAAGGCTTCTAGCGCTTTTTGGTCATTAGGCACCTCACCATCATGGTTGGTAATCAACTGCTCAGATAAGGCAATAACGTTCTTGGCTTTATTACGATACAACCCGATAGACTTAACATAATCCGTTAGCTGATCCAGCCCCAGCGCCACCATTTGCTGCGGCGTGTGCACCTTCTCAAACAGCGGTTTAGTAGCTTTATTCACACCTTTATCCGTGGCCTGCGCACTCAATACCACAGCCACCAACAATTGGTACAAATTGCCGTGCTCCAGCTCTCCCTGTGGTTCAGGGTTTTCTGCCTGTAACAGGCTATAAAATTGGTGAATTTGTTGCTTAGTAAGCTTTTTAGCCATGTTGAGACTCATACCATGGCACGTACCACGCGGCAAACTGGCTTAGGCCATCCTTCAGCGAAGTTTCTGGCGCCCAGCCTACTTTAGCCTGTAATTTGCTGGTATCCGCATAGGTTTTGTACACCTCAGTTGGCGGCCACTCGGCTAAGTCTAGCACTGGCTCTTTGCCCAGAGCTTCGCCCAATAGGTCAACATATTCAAAAAGCTGTACAGGGTTTTGGTTCCCCAAATTATATACATCATGCGCTGGTTTTTCCTGCTCACGGCTTGGCACGGCAGGCATCAAGCGCACAATTGCTTCAACAATATCAGCAACATAGGTAAAGTCACGCCACAGGTCACCTTTATTAAACAGGCGCACCGGTTCACCCTTTAAAATGCGTTCAGCAAACAACATTGGCGACATATCGGGCCGGCCCCACGGGCCATAAACGGTGAAGAAACGCAAGCCACTAGCCGGAATACCAAACAAATGGCTGTAACTGTTGGTCATCAGCTCATTACTGGCTTTGGTCGCGGCATATAGCGAATAAGCATTATCCACTTTATCCGCCTCACTGAAAGGTACCTTGGTATTCCCTCCATATACGGAAGAAGACGATGCATACAACAGGTGTTTAAGCTGATCCGGGCTGTCAGACTGGATACTACGGCACAGCTCCAAAATATTAAAGTGGCCCACCAAGTTGCTCTGCACATAGCTATGTGGGTTTTGTAAAGAGTACCGAACCCCCGCCTGAGCAGCCAAATGCACCATAATTGTTGGGGCAAAATCACGCACAGTGGTATTTAACGCCACAGCATCGGTTAGGTCTATTTTTGCAAATGTGAAATTCTGTTGTTCAGAGTGTTCGCTCAAATTCACCAGCCGCGCGGCTTTCAAATTCGGGTCATAATAGTCGTTTAGGCTATCAATCCCCAGCACGGTATGGCCATCGGCAAGTAGCCGTTGGCAAAGCGCAGCGCCAATAAACCCTGCAGCACCTGTTACAAAAATACGTTCTTTATGCGTCATACCCTCACTGTTACGCCTTGCTACCAAACTGTCAAGAAATGTCACCTAAAAACCCGCTTTCACATTTGGAAAATAGCCATGCTGAACTTCAGCATAAACCAGCACCAATCAGCACCATATGCCGATATAGCTACGTCTCATGCTGCCTCATCAGCATCAGCAAAACACAGCTTGCATAAATGGAAATCATATGGCCACTTGCACCTGCCCCACAAAAAGGGTATACGAATAGTCACCAACTTTGTTCCTTATTTCTCCGCGGCGGCGCCGCGATAACCTCACGGAGCTTTTTATGGCTATTTTTGACGGTACTTTAAACAAAAGCGATACACCAGAAAACGAACTACCCTTCCAACGCCTCTGGGCGCAAGAAGCGGAAACGCACCGCAATACCCCTGCTAACCAGCCATCTTCCCACTTACAAAACATGGTGAATAAATATAAAAATGCGTGTGAAATGCTATGGTGGCTTACTCTGGGTGTTGGAGTAATTTTCACAGTACTCCTAGTGTGGCAACAAATGAGTATGATTGCTTTTGGGGCTGTGATGATGCTACTGGCTTGCGGCGCAGGGTTTGTGCGATACAGCCTTGGCAAACAGCACACTGAGCAATATGAATCTGCCCTGGAAGAGTACATGCGTGGTAAGTTTGATATACACATACGCCCCAAAGCAGACCAACTCATACAGCAATTGCCTCAAAAAACTCAAATACGTATTGAGCGCTATGAAAAAGATGATAGACCTATACATTTGATCGCCTTGAAGCATGGACAAGAACTGGTTGAATTTGACTTTTATGCCGATGATACAAAACTATCATATCCTAGCAATGGCTGGATTCGGGTTGATACCCGATTAAGAACAAATAGCAAGCTATCATTCCAAAACTGCCACCAAATGGTGTGGGCCGAACTGTACAGGCGCTGCACACCCAGCGATGTAAAAGGTTGGTATTTGGTACCAACCGAAGCTGAACAGCTACAAGCGGCCTAACCGCCCAAAACTGCTCAAAGGCGCCCCAGTGGGGCGCCTTTTTGCTTGCATAAGCCCTAAATAATGGTATACATATTTCAAATACCCTCTATTCCTTATTCCCCGCGGTGATACCGCGACAACCTCATGGAGGCCTTAATGGCTACAGCTTATAAAACTAGTAACTATGATATTAAGCAGGCTGAAGAATTGTGGGAAGGTTTTAAAACACAGCTAGAAAATTATCTGAATAGTTGTACAGAACACCACCAATACACTGGTTATTTTGAACCTTTATTTGACTATGATGATAAAAGAAACGGTGCCCTTTTCTTTCATATTTTCATAACCTTAACTTGCACTGCCATAGCCGTGGTCTGGATATTCCAGAACTACGACGTTACGGCTCTTTCCTTCCTCGCTATAGCTGGCATAACTTTGCTGATTGCTGCATTAGCATGGTTTAACTATAAACGTGCTCGCAACAACAACCGTGCCGAAAAAGCTGAGGCAGTTGCCAGAAAGGTTGATATATGGCTCAGTGAATATTGCGATAAAGTATTTGTTGCTCTTAACTCACTACCACAGGGTGAGCACAAGCTAAAGTTGGTTAGAAACCATGACGGCCATATGGCTGTAGAGATATACCAAGAGCGGTTAAAACCAATAGCTGCTGTTTATAAGCCAAAAGAAGATTTGATGTTCCCAAATTGCGGTAGACAAATCTTTCACGAAGAACAGAACCCAGCTGTTGCAGACTGGCTGAACAAAATAGCTCCAGTTCAACTACTGGCTGTTTATTACCGGTTTTCAAGCAACATGGATGACCAAGGCTTTGTCACCATTCATGGCGGTAGCTAAAACCACAACAAAAGGCGCCCCATTGGGGCGCCTTTTTGCGGTTACGCTAAAAGTTGATATTTATTGACCAACACGACAAAATTTCCCAGTGGGTTATTTAGGGGTGCCGCTGCCGTGGTGAGGCCGACGACGCGTAGCTAAAACCTACACGAGGAGGCCGAACCACAAAGCGGTGCACATAAATGACCTAGTGGGGAATTTTTACGCCGCGGCAGCAGTAGAACTATCTGTTTGTGCAGACAATGTTGGGCGACCAAGTGATACATAACGAATCCCCGCCTGAGCCATGGTTTGGCGACAGAACAGGTTACGCGTATCCACCACGGTGGTTGGCGCGTTTAAGCTGTTCACAAAATCTTCCGGCTGGAGGGCAGCAAACTGTGACCATTCGGTAAGAATCAATGCACCATCGGCACCTTGCAATGCAGCCTCGGCACTATCAGCGTACTGTACGCCTGCTGGCAGGAGTGCTTTAGCATTTTCCATGGCCTCAGGGTCATACGCCACCAATTCCGCACCAGCAGCAGCCAGCTGCGGCAAAATGGTCAGGCTTGCGGCTTCGCGCATGTCGTCAGTCTTCGCTTTAAAAGCTAGACCCAAAATGGCAATTTTCTTACCGCTTAGGTCATCACCAAAGGTGTTCTTTACCAACTGAACCATACGGGTTTTAGTGGCATCGTTCGCAGTAATGGTTTGCTCCACCAAGGTTTGTGGGCTACCCAACTGCTGCGCTTGATACGCCAGCGATAGTGTATCTTTAGGGAAGCAGCTACCACCATAACCCGGACCCGGGTTGAGGAACGCGCTACCAATGCGGCTATCCAGCCCCATACCACGCGCAACTTCGGCAACGTCGGCACCGCAAGTTTCGCACAGAGCAGCAATCTCGTTAATAAAGGTGATTTTTACCGCGAGGAAAGAGTTGCTGGCGTACTTAATAAGCTCAGCAGTAGGAATGTTCACCACCTGAATGGTAGAACCTGCATCCTTAAACGGTTGGTACAGCTGCTCCATAGTGGCTTGGGCAGCTTTGTCTTCCACACCAATTACCACGCGCTCAGGCTCCAAAAAGTCGCGCACGGCAGCGCCTTCACGCAAAAACTCTGGGTTACTTGCCACAGCAAACTGAGCATTGCTGTTGGCTTGCTCAATCACGTCGTAAATCATGTGGTTGGTACCTACCGGCACGGTAGATTTACACACCACCACGGCACCAGCCTTCAGGTGTGAGGCTACATCACGTGCAGCTTGCTCCACATAGCTCAAATCTGTGCTGCCATCTTCCTGTGGCGGGGTGCCTACACCAATCATCACCACATCGCTTTGCGGGGTGCATTCGGCAACATCGGTAGTGAATGTTAGGCGGCCTGCGGCAGCATTCTTCTTCACCAGCTCTTCCAAGCCTGGCTCATAAATAGGAATAATCCCTTCATCGCGCAGTTTACGGATTTTCTCCGCATCTACATCCACGCATGTAACGTTAAACCCAACCTCGGCCAAACCGGTACCGGTTACTAGGCCAACGTATCCTGTTCCAATAACTGTAATATGTAATGACATGTTGGCCGTTTTACACCATTGCCAGCCAAGGTGCAATTGCCTATGGTAAGCGCCATGAGTGAAAAAGTTTTTTTAAGCGGTATTCAAACCACGGGTGAAGGTCAACCAACACTGGGCAACTACCTTGGTGCGTTAAAGCGCTATGTTGATTTGCAAAACGAAGGTGATAGCTATTTCTTTTTAGCTAATTCCCATGCACTAACCGTGCGGATTGACCCGGCACAGCTGCGCCACAACACCTTAAGCATGGCCGCATGGTACTTGGCAGCAGGGCTTAACCCCAAAACCGCAACCCTATTTGTACAAAGCCAAGTGACCGAACACGCACAGCTGGCGTGGGTGCTTAACACCTTTAGCCAAATGGGCGAGCTGGAGCGCATGACCGAATATAAGGACAAAGCCAGCCGCAACAAAGGCAATATCAATGCCGGCTTGTTTACCTACCCCGTGCTGCAAGCGGCGGATATTCTGTTATACCAGCCCACCCATGTACCCGTAGGTGAAGACCAAAAACAACACCTAGAGCTATGCCGTAACATTGCCATTCGGTTTAATAATTTGTTTGATCAAAGCACTTTTACCGTGCCTGAGCCTTTTATTCCCACCACAGCGGCACGCGTAAAGGACCTGCAAGACCCTACCAGTAAAATGAGCAAATCACTTGCTGGGCAAGGCTGTGTGTTTCTTGATGATGAAGATAAAGTGATTGAGAAAAAATTTAAACGCGCGGTGACCGATAACGAGGCCCAAGTCCGCATTGATGAGCAAAACCAGCCCGGTATTACCAACTTGCTGGAAATTTTGGCAACGATAAGTGGCAAAAGCATGGAGCAAGCACAGGCCGACTGCGCCGACATGCAGTATGGCACCTTTAAACAAGCCGTAGCCGATGCCGTGGTTGCCAAAATAGCCCCCATACGCACCAAACATGCCGAGCTCATAACCAACACAGACGAACTGGAAACTATTTTGGCCGATGGCGCAGCCCGCGCCCGCACCGTAGCCGCCAAAACACTGGCTAATGTTTACGATACAGTGGGATTACTCAAAGCTTAGTTAGCCAAATGCTAAAAAGGTGAGCCCCCGCTGCATCTGCAACAGCGGGGGCTCGGTGGCCGAGGTAGCCGTGGGTAGTGAATCCACATGTAGGCGTAACGACGCCTACCCTCTACCAACATTGGGGAGTCAGGGCTCAACCCAATGGAGGTTCACGAAACTCGGCGGCTCTGGCCAGTGAGGACAAAACCAGAGCCGCAAGGGCTGGTACCACACAGCAGGTGTCTCCACATAAGGAGCAGACCTTTACCACGTCGATGAGAGAAAGGATGATAAGCTCATCAGGGTCAACTGGTTGATACTTCAGCAAGGCTGCGCTACTGCACTTACCGCAAGACATAAGCCCCGTCGAAGAAAGGCGTCTTTGCCGGGCGCCACCCGGTATGTAGCTTATTTTGTAAAACGCGAAAGTCGAATGCGTGGTATACCCACTGTGCAGTTGGCTGTCAATATTTCCACGTGCAATTTATGCGTAAATGAGTAAAGTAGCCGCATGAGTTCACCCGATTTTTCTGCCAAGCGCATTCGCCAACTAGAATTTTACACCGTAGCCACCGTAGTGCTGTTTATTGCTGCCTTTATTTTGGTTGGAGTGTTTAGCGGCGTGAGCGAAATTTGGGACGCGGTAAAGCAACTCAGCTGGCCACTACTGCTAGCCATGTGGGCAATGTCATTCATCAACCTCCTTTTCCGTGGTGGACGTTGGCCCTTTTTTGCTAAACGACTAGAACTAAACATTCCTTTAAAACGCCTTGGGCTGTACTACATGGGCGGTGTATCGCTCACCACCACGCCGGGTAAAGTAGGCACGGCTATTCGCCTATGGTTTATCAAGCGCTGCCATGGCTATGCCTTTGCCCGCACCATGCCAATGATGTTTATGGACCAGTTTGTGGATATTCTGGCCATTAGCTTGCTGACTGGTGTTGGCGCTATGTTCTTTGGTGGTAAGTGGATTGCCGTATTGCTCTGCGGCGGGATTATCTTCGGTATTGGTTTGCTAGTGGTGTACCCGGCGTTACTTACCTTCTTCATCAAACTTGGCTACCGCCTCATTGGCTACCGCCTGCCACGCCTGTTTGCTGCTATTAACCGCAGCCTTAAGCTAACCCGTAAACTGTTTAGCCCACGCGTGCTCAGCATTACGGTGGTGTTTTCTGCTATTGCCTGGCTGGCTGAAAGTTTTGCGTTTTGGATGCTGCTGCAGGCGCTAGACCAAACTCAAGTGAGCTTCCTCGCGGCCATGTTTATCTTTTTGTTTGCTACCATGATTGGCGGGCTCTCCATGCTGCCGGGCGGCCTTGGCGGTACCGATGCCACTATTTTTGGCCTGCTGCTACTGCTAGACGTACCAACGCCAATTGCTACCGTAGCCACGGCAGGTATTCGCCTCACCACCCTATGGTTTACTGTGGCCTTTAGCCTGTTCTTCCTCGGGCCGTGCTTGCGTTTAGCACGTAAACGCTAAATGCTGTCGCGGTCGGCAAAGCCGCCGCTCTGCACCAGGGTCACCCTGGACCCGCGGCGCTGCGAGCTGGGGATGCCGACCCACAAAGCGCGGCGTAATAATTCACACTTACAGGTTAGTACCGCTTTAACTCACCCCTAGTATAAGCACGTTTGTAATCCATTTTTGTAGCCCTACATAAGAGTTATGAATCGGCGCAGAATGCGCTTTTTTGAAACACTTTTTTGTCCTTTTGAAAGGGGCGTGTAATGCGTACGAAATCTACTAACTGGTTGCTATATGCAGCTGCTGGACTTTTTGCCATTTTCGCGCTGCGTGTAGCCGTTGCTATACCGCAGCTGATCCAACCTTATATGGGAGGTTAATATGAACTTTTTTGCTTTGTATCCGCACCTCACCATTGGGGTTTTGGCGTTTGCTGGCCTGTGCATCATCATTTCGATGGTGCAAAGCATTTACAAGCGCTCGCGCTTGTTGCAGCGACTGCTGCCGTTCACGCTGGGTATTGCCTTGCTGAGCATGGCCGCTTTCGCTTTCCGCGCTGGCGAAGACTACCTGCCCGTCGCCATGTTTATTGGCGCACTTGGTGGGCTCACCACGCTGTTTGCCCTTACAGGCAAACAGCTTCCTGCAACCTAGTTTCGAACCGTGCCGGGCGTTTTTACGCCCGGTTTCGGTATTTGAGCAGTTTCTGCTTGATATTATGTATACATTTGGGTTATATAACGGCCAAGACTCACTTTACCGTTATTTTACAAAAGGAGGCAGCCATGCCGACTGATGAAAATCTTCGCGCGCCGCATGGCGTTAAAACACTGGATATTTTAGTTGTGGACGCGCTGCATGGCGAAAAGCTGTGTAAATTTCTTAAGGCCACCAATCCTGTACTGACCATTGACTATGCAAAATCATTTGATGATGCACTGGAAAAATCCAAAGTCGCTCGCGTGATTCTACTTGGCCACCAGCTGGATCAAGGAGAATTTACGCGGCGGCGGGCATTTGACGGCGTGAAGCTGCTCAAGTATGTGGCAAATAGTAACTTTATCACCCCCAAACCGGTGATGATGCTGTTTAGCCCCCATTGGGATGGCAACATGCATATGCCTACAGACATAACTTATGGCCACATCATGCTCAACAAAACTGATGTCATAAGCCTAATCGACAACGGCGTGTACGATGATCATAAACTCACGTCCTTGTGCACAATGCTACAAAAAGCATTACAAGGTTTTCAGGAGGAGCATAATGACCGTCGAAGTACTGATAGTTGACGATGAGTGGGGTGCGCCACTGGCAGCATACCTCACCAAACAAGGGTTAAACGCTGTTGCTGCTAAAAACTTCAGCAACGCGGCAGAGCTGTTGCAGGCCGATGATAGTACGCTGCGTGTGGTGATACTGGATTATCACCTAGACCAAGAGCCCTTTGCTTGTGGCTTTGGCAGCCGACGCAACGGGAGTGTTCTAGCTGAAACCATCACATTCAATGAATGGCCAGTGATTATTGTGCCGTTCTCCAGCAGTAGCGATAACTGGTTACCTGATGAGTTCTCGGGCAAGCCGGTACAAAAGCTAGCTGGCGTTGGCTCAGAGCTGAAGGAAAGCGTCGTCTCCGAACTGCGTGCCGAACGTCATGGCGATGCACTGACAACCCTAAAACAACTTGTGCAACAAGCACTAACCCTGAACAAAGCCGCCCCATAGGGCGGCTTTGTTTTATGTAGTTAATCCTTTCAACTGGCCAAGTACCGCCACCAACATAGGGTGCGTAATATCGGCTTGGTCGCCTAGTTCTTCCAACAGGCGGTCGTACTGTTTTAGTGCGGGGCCGCGCAGTTCGGTCCATTTATCGAACACGGCTGTCAGTGTTTTACCTTTCTTGAGCAAGCTGAGCAGCTCGGCACCCACGGCACGGTGGTGGCCATACAGCTCATCCAGAATGGTGAGTGCAGAAACACGCTGCCAATTGTTCTCCATGCTCAACTCCAGCGCCATGTTTTTCAACCTGGCTAGCTGCAAGCGGTCACTTGCCATAAAGTATAGGCTCAACGCTTTACCAACATCTGCCTTAGCTTGACCGGCAAGCCATGCCACATCCAGTGCACCAGTCATGGTTGGTAACAGGGCAAAAGCTTCGGCAATGTCTTCACTGAGGCCTGCTTGTTGCCATTTTTCGGTAATGTGTGCCAAACGCTCGGCCATTCGTGGCGTGCAGTGCTGTGGCACTTGACTAGCAATGCTGTTAATAGCCGTGCCAAACTCAGCTTCAATAGCGGCAATGTCTTCCAGCTTATTAGCCTTACGCAGCAGCCAAAACGCACCAAATTCAATCAGGCGTTTTACATTTTCCATCATCTGCACTTGGGTTTCGGCAGGGACTTTACCGGCCAACTGCTCAATCAGCTCCCACCAGCGGTCACCCTCAAACAGGCGTTTGCTGGCAACAAAAGCACGCGCCACAGTGGCGGGTTTATGACCAGTTTCATCCACCATACGGTTAAGGAAAGTAATGCCCATGCGGTTTACCAATTGGTTTACCACGCCGGTTACCACAATCTCGCGGCAGAGGCGGTGGTCGTTCAACAAACCATCGAACTTTTGCTGTACAGGCTGTGGGAAATAATTGGTCAGGAACGGCCGTAGTGACGCATCGTCCGCCAGCGGGCTGTTTACCAAATCTTCCTTCAGCGCAATTTTAGCATAAGCCATCAGCACCGAAAGCTCAGGGCGCGTAAAGCCAGTACCTTCACGGCGGCGGCGCTCTAGCTCTTCCTCATCTGGCATGGCTTCTAAGCGGCGGTCCAGCAAACCACGCTGCGACAGAGCGCACATGAGACGATAGTTTGTGTCGTTCGCCTCGGCACCCATTTGCTCCTTCAGGGTAAGTGCCCACGACTGTAGCTGGTTGTCGCGCAGTACTAGAGTTGCTACCTCATCCGTCATATCTGCAAGCAGGGTGTTACGTGCCTCGCGGTCTAGCAGCTTTTGGTCATCAGCTAGTTTAAACAGAATTTTCAAGTTCACTTCACGGTCGGAAGCACCTACACCCGCGGAGTTATCAATCGCATCGGTATTAATAGCACCGCCGTTTAACGCGTATTCAATACGGCCACGTTGAGTAAAACCAAGGTTACCCCCCTCACCCATTACTTTGGCACGTACATCACTCGCGTTAACGCGTAGCTCATCATTCGCGCGGTCACCAACATCAATATCGCTTTCACTGGTGGCTTTCACGTAGGTACCAATCCCACCGTTCCACAGCAGGTCTACTTCCATTTTCAGAATCAAACGAATCACTTCATCAGGGTTGAGCGTACTCTCGGTTGTGCCCAATAACTCTTGCAGTGATTTATTAAGTTTAATTTCCTTAGCGCTGCGCTCAAAAATGCCACCACCCTTAGAAAGCAGTTTGGTGTTGTATTGGTCCCAACCACCACGTGCTTCAAACAAGCGCTGACGTTCCTTATACGTTTTGGCAGCATTTGGGTTAGGATCGAGGAAAATATGGCGATGGTTAAACGCTGCCTGCAGGCGAATATGCTCGCTCAGCAGCATACCATTACCAAATACATCGCCACCCATGTCACCAATACCGGCCACGGTAAAATCAGTCGTTTGGATATCCACGCCACGCATGGTGAAGTGGTGGCGCACACATTCCCACGCACCACGAGCAGTAATACCCATCACTTTATGGTCGTACCCGTTGGAGCCACCACTCGCAAAGGCATCATTCAGCCAAAAACCACTGCTGATACCATCCCAGTAGTCAGCTTTTTCAGCTTCGCCATTGGCAACATCGCTAAAGGTAGCTGTCCCTTTATCTGCTGCCACAACCAAGTATGGATCATCTTCATCATAGCGGCAAACACGACGCGGTGCGTACACCTCACCCTCATAAAAGTTATCGGTGACACACAACAAGCTTTGAATAAAACGTTTATAGGTTGCTTCTACCAGTTCCTGCGCGGCAGCACGGTCGGCCGGGAGTGGGGTTTTCACCACAAAACCACCCTTAGACCCTGTTGGCACAATCACGGTGTTTTTCACCACTTGAGTTTTCACCAAGCCCAGCACCTCGGTACGGAAATCGGTAGGGCGATCGGACCAGCGCAGCCCACCACGTGCCACCGGGCCACCACGCATGTGCACCCCTTCAAAAGATTGGTGATACACATAAATTTCACGCCACGGCACAGGTTTAACCAACCCTTCAATTTGGCTGCTATCTAACTTAATAACCAACGGATCCGTAAAGCTAGCCCGCTGTGCCACATTGGTACGCACGGTGGCCAGCACCACATCGTGGAAACGCTGTAACACACGGTCTTCATCTAGCACTGTTACCTGTTTTAACAGCTGGGTAATATCTTTACTCAAAGCGTCTTGCTTGGCAGCGCTCTCACGCAAAGGGGTATCTAACGCAAAGCGTGCATCAAACAAATCGGCCAATTTTGCGGCAATATCATGGTGCTTCACCAAGGTGTTATGAATCATCTCCAAGCCATAACGGCGTGTGGTTTGCTGCACATAACCGCTTAAGCCGCGCAACACATCAATTTGTGGCAATGTTAGCCCTGCGGTAAGAATCAGCTGATTCAAGCGGTCAGAAGTAAACTCACCGCGCCAAATTAGAGTCAGCGCTTCGGTTAACATCATCACGTGCATTAAATCTGCCGATTGATCTTGCGCCAGAGCCACACCAAAATCGTGCAGCCACACATGGCGGCCATCGTTATCACGAATTTCTGACGGGCGCTCATCCTCAACATTAAGCCCCATAGTACTCAAATGCGGCATTACCTGCGCCAGCGTAATAGGGTCGTTTTCGTTAAAAATACGTAGGCGCAAGGTTGCATCACCCTCGGCATAGTGCGTGGTAACATAAAACGGCACCTTGTTTTGGCGCATATGTTCTAACGCCGCAATATCTTCCACCGCAATAGAGGCTGGCGTATTTTCCTGATAGCCACTGCTAAATGCCTGCCCATAGCGCTTGAACAGCTCTTGCGCCATGGCTGGTAGGTTTGTTTCGGCTAGTGTTTCAGCTAAATCATCGGTCCACTTACGGGCGGCTTCTTGTACCAGTGCCTCAACCTCAGCCTCGGTTGGCCAACGCAATTCACCTTCTTTGCAGCGTAGTTTGTACAGCACACGTGCCAAACGGTCGCTACCCATTTTTACTTGGAACTCAACATCTGTCGCTTGGAAACTGGTTGCCAAAATTTGCTCAATGCGCTTGCGCAAATCACTACTCATCACGTCACGCGGCAAATACACCAACACGCTCACTGTTTGCTCATGCGCAGCATGGCGCACAAACACGCGTACTTGGTAACGTTCCTTAATGTGCAGCAAACCATGTGCAATGCGAGACAGCTCATCCACACTAATTTGGAACAACTCATCACGCGGGTACATTTCCAAAATATTAAGCAGGCCGCGATAATTATAACTTTGCGCACCATGCTGTTTGGCTTGCTCTAGCACATGGCGAATTTTGTGCCCAATAATGGGAATTTCCCGCGCATTAGCGGTATAAGCACTGCTAGTAAACAAGCCCATAAAGCGGTGTTCTTTCGTAACACGACCTTTAGCATCGTGCTCACGCAGGCTGATATAATCTAGGTCGGCACGGCGGTGAATAGGTGACTTTTGGAAGGCTTTAGTAATCGTAAGAAAACTATCATCCTTGTAATAACGTTGCAGGTTAGAAGCTAGTTTTTCTAGTGCCACAGGCTTACTTAGCGTGGTGCTCTTCTTCGGCAAAATACCTAATGTGCTATTTTCTAGCGCTTGTACTGTTGTTTGCTGCTTGGTGTGTTTAATGTCGTACGCACGGTAACCCAAAAAGACAAAGTTGCCCTTAAGC
Source organism: Pseudomonadota bacterium (assembly GCA_030148545.1). Classification (GTDB taxonomy): domain Bacteria; phylum Pseudomonadota; class Alphaproteobacteria; order UBA2136; family JASBTF01; genus JASBTF01. The sequence continues at coordinate 109,193 of JASBTF010000001.1, read as the reverse complement.
AGCCAGTTAAGAAACGAAATGTTTTCTTCTAACTGGGCATCTCCCTGGTGCTGCTTGGCCATAACCGCCAACTGCTCTTCCATTTTGGACACCATTTTAGGGAAATCCGCCACAGCTTGCTGTGCCTGCTGCAATACTTGAGTAAGCTGTTTAGCCAGTGCTTTGCGCGCCGCAGCATCTACCACCACGTCACACTCCACCAGCATTAAAGCAATGTTGCCATCGCCTTGCTCATCTTGGTTATCCACCAAGCTGATACGTTGCAAGCTGCCTTTGGCCGTTATCTCTACCTTCACCACTGGGTGCAACACATGGTGTAGGTGTAAATCTGCGGCTTCTAGCTCTAGGCGCAAGCTATCTAGCAAAAAGGGTTGGTCATCGGTCATCACAGTAATAACTGTGCTTTCACTAAAACTGGGGTTTGCTACCTCTACAACCAAGCTACCCGTTTTAAAATTTTGTAACGTAGCCAGCGCATGCTGCACCATGTTTTGCAGAGCCTTATCATCACGCTCTGCATACTCATGCGCCAACACACCATGGCCCAAAGCCGCAGCCATTTGTGCTTCTAAGGGTTGTTTTTTACTATCAAACAATGGTGCTAAACGCGCACCTAAACTTTGTTGTGTATCAGGCTGAGTATCTTGACGCTTAAGGTGATTCATACACATATTCTAAGCGAGCAAGCAGGCCCTGTCATGCCTTGTAGAACAATTTTTAGTACAGCCAGCACAACGGCTGTGCTGTTTACGTCACCCTGTGGTTTTTTGTAAATCGGCTAACTTTTGCCATGCATCACGCGGAGAAAGCGCATCAAGGTCTAGGGTTTTAATTTCTGCCTCCACCACACTTGGCTCAGCCGTAGGCGCTACTTGGAACAGTGGCAAAGGCTTTGGCGCTCGTTTACCCATGTCACCAGTTTCGTTTTCAAACTCGGTGAGCAGGTCTTGTGCGCGCTGCACAACCGATGCCGGCAACCCTGCCAAACGGCCCACATGCACCCCATAACTCCCTGGTGCAGCCCCTTGTTTTACCTGGTGCAGAAACACAATATCGTCCTGCCATTCCTTTACTGCCACATGCACATTGTGCAAAGCGTTATGCTGGTCTGCCAATTGGGTCAGCTCATGGTAGTGGGTCGCAAACATACCGCGGCAATTTACCTGCTCCAGCACGTGCTCCAAACACGCCCACGCAATGGAAAGACCATCCCACGTTGCCGTACCGCGGCCAATTTCATCCAGCAGTACCAAGCTTTTGTTGGTTGCATGGTGTAAAATATGCGCTGTTTCCAGCATTTCGGTCATAAAGGTGGATTCCCCAGCCGCCAAATTATCGCTGGCCCCCAAACGGGTGAAGATTTGGTCCACCACACCAATGGTTGCCGCCTTAGCTGGCACTGGGTAACCAATTTGCGCCAACACAGTTATCAACGCTTGTTGGCGCAAAAAGGTGGATTTACCGGCCATGTTAGGCCCCGTCACCAGCCAGAACTGTCCACCCGATAGTGCGCAGCTGTTGGCCATAAATTTATCCACCGTGCGTGCCACAACAGGGTGCTTACCATCGGTAATGGTAAAGTCTGTACCCTCATTAAGCTGTGGCAGCACCCAATCGCTCTGTTGTAGCAAGGTGCCAGCCGCCACCAAAACATCTAGCTGAGCAAGCTGTTGTGCCAAATTTTGCAGTTCACTACTCGCTGCTGTTACGGCAGTACATAACGCATCAAATAGCTCCAGCTCACGGGCTTGGGCACCGGCGGTGCTGCTGTTTAGTTCACGTTCTAACTCAGCAAGGCCAGTGGTGGTAAAGCGCTGCGCATTAGCCGTGGTTTGTTTATGAATAAACTCCGGCGGCAGTTTGTTCGCATGGGTTTTGGTAACTTCAAAAAACCAACCCCATACTTTGTTATATTTCAACTTCATCGGCACGCCAGTACGGTCGGCCTCACGGTGCTCTAACGCCTGCAACAAACGAGTACCGTTTTGTTGTAGCTCGCGTTGTTTGTCTAGGTCTGCATCATATCCTGTCGCAATAAAATCCCCATCGCGCGCCAACAGCGGCAATTCATCGGTGGCGACCAGCGCATCGCTCAGTTCAGCAATAACGGGTGCCACTTGCTGTGCTGCTTGCTGCAAGCGCTGTACAAATAGCTCCGTATCAGTATTTTCTAGCTCTTGCACCGTGGTTTGAATTTCCGGTAACGCCAGCAACGTTTGGCGCAGTGCACCCAAGTCACGTGGGCCACCACGGCCAAGGCTCAAGCGGCCAATAGCACGTGCAATATCCAATGTTTGTGCCAGCTGCGTGCGCAACGTTTGTGTGGCTGTGGTTTGCGTAGCTGCTTGCTGCACCAAAGCTTGGCGGCTGTTCAGCGTTGCGACATCCATCAACGGCAGGCATAACCAATCACCCAACAAACGGCGACCTGCGGCTGTTACTGTAGCATCCACCGCATGCCACAAGCTGCCTTTAAAGCTACCTGTTTGGGTGTGGGTTAGCTCCAAATGTTGGCGGGTGCGGGCATCAATTTGCACGTAGGCGCCACGACTAATCAACTGTGGGCGCTGCAACTTAGGAGCACGGCCCATTTGCGTCAGCTCCACATAACGCCACAATGCCGCCACTGCTTGCACTTGTGTATCTTCGGTGAGGCCAAATGGAATCAATTTAACCACATTATAACTACGTTCCAGCAGCTCTTGTGCAGCACTCATGCGGCTATACACCCCATCCTGCACTGTCAACTGATGCCGACCATTCAGCGCCATGCCCACGGCGTCGGCCACTTTTTCGCTCACCACCAGCTCCTGTGGACCAATGCGCTGCACAGCCGTAGCCAACTGCGCGGGGGATACTTGCTCCACCCATAGCTCTCCGGTAGAAATATCCGACCACGCCAACGCACCCTGCTGCAACGCCGTATCAGCCGCATAAACAGCCAACAGTTGGTGGGCACCAGCATCTAGCAAGTGGTCTTCCAGCACGGTACCGCCAGTGAATAAACGTGTTACTTCTCGCGCCACAAGTGCTTTGGCACCCGCGCGTGCTTTGGCTTGTTTCGGTGTTTCGGTTTGCTCGCACAGCGCCACTTTGTGGCCAGCTTTAAGCAGCTTGGCAATATACCCCTCCGCCGCATGGAACGGCACACCACACATGGGGATGCCCGCATCACCATCTTTACTGGTACGGCGGCGGGTTAGCGTAATGCCGAGCACACCATGAGCCACCTCCGCATCCTCGGCAAATAGCTCATAAAAATCCCCCATGCGGTAAAACAGCAAAAAGCCTTCGTTTTGGGCTTTTAGCGCGGCGTATTGCTGCATCATCGGGGTGTTCGGTAAATTCATACGCTAGTTATAAACTTGACAACCGCCGCTGCCAAGCTTAAATCTGTATTCAAATATGTCGCCTTAGCGATGAGTCCTTTTTCTAATTGATGCTTTAAGTTACCAGCGGGAGCTGGTGAGCGGGGGCGGGAGGCAACATCCCCAAGTGTTGTCTCCCGTAAACCCACACAAGTTAGAACACCCAGGGGGCTACCTGAGCCGCCACCGAGAGAGAGGAGGAGCCCCCATGGGTTACCCTGCGCCCCTCCTCTCTCTCACCCTTCTATTGCGGTGGAAGAAGCCCACTGTTTGTAAACCCTCACCGGCAGCCGCCAGACGAGGAGTAACAAGCTTCATCATACCGCCGGCGGGTGGCACTCCATAGAAAGTGTTCGCGCCTTTCTGCCACCCGTCAACCTACACAAGTTGCCCAATGGAGGCGGCTAATGAGAGAGGGGGCCTCCTGCGGGCTTCGCTCTGACCGGACCCCTCTCTCACCCTTTTTTGCAGCGGATTGAGGGCGTTAAAGTCCCCTTCAGGTTGACTGTTCTCTCCACTGCTAGGCGGGTGACACACACTCCCAACCGTGTGTGCCACCCGCTGAGTTATGCACAGCATGAGGAGTGTCGTTAAAGCCGTAAGGCTGTCCGGCTCCCTGCTGTAGGCGGGCGGCGTTATTGCCGCCCGCTCAAACTTTCACTTTTTAGGAGATTGCCATGAGCATTCATGATTTTTGCCGTGGCGTTGTGCGTGATACCGCTATTGGCGACAAAACTGCACGAGACTTGCACCGCGAAGATACCGATGCTCTGCGTCGAAGTTTCCCAGTATTTGGCACCGCCCAAAAGCTGGTTGACGACCACCGCAACAATAACCATGTTGGCGTTGTTGACACTGCTATTACCAAGGGTTGGTTTTAATACACCAACCCATAACGACACCCCGCCTTTTGGCGGGGTTTTCGTTTGGCGCGTATCTCTTTTGTGATAGTTTGGCTAAACGATGAATAACGATGCCGAGCTCCTGCAACACCTTGCCCGCCTCACCCGTCATGCTGGTGAGCTAGTTTTGAGCTATCAAGGCAAACAAACCGAGACCGAGCTAAAACCCGGCGAGCGCTTTAACCCCGTAACCGCGGCTGATAAAGCGGCCGACACATTTTTACGCCAAGAGCTCCTAGCGCTGACCCCCAGCTATGGCTGGCTCAGTGAAGAAACTAAGGACAGCGCCAGCCGCTTAAAGAAAAAACGGGTATGGGTGGTAGACCCACTAGATGGCACCAAACGTTTTTTAGATTGGCACAAAAGCGGCCTTACCCGCTCCCAAGCGGTGGAAAACCGCTACCAGTTTGCTGTTTCTGTGGCGCTTATTGAAAACCAACGACCTCTGATGTCCGCCCTTTACGCACCATTACGTAACGAGCTTTATGTGGCCATGCGCGACCAAGGTGTGCAGCTCAACGGCCGCAATATCGACATGCTCGACATCCCCGTTTCCGACCTCTCCGACCACACCTGCATTGGCAGCCATACCGAGCATGAGCAAGGCCTGCTGGATATGCTCACCCCACATGTACGCGTAGAGCCACTGGGTTCTGCTGCATATATTTTAGCTGCCAGCGGTGTGCAGCCACTGGCCGTGGCCACCAGTGTAAAACCTAAAAGCACGTGGGATTTAGCCGCAGGCGAGCTGATTGCGAGCGAGCTTGGCCAACGCGTAACCGACCTTGCCGGCGCGCCTATTCAATATAACCTAGTGGATACCTGCATTGCCGGATATATCTCCGCGCCCGCCCATGTTTACGACGAGCTGAAGCGCCTACTCCCCAATGCTCCTATTGGGAAATATGAGTAATAATAGGATGCTCTTGTGGCTGGCAAAGCCACCACAAGGCACTGGGGACACCCCAGCCCTCGCGTGGACCTAGTCCCTAACGGGACCTAGGGACCACGACCCATAAAGCTTTACTCATCGGCTAACACCTTTGGTTAGCCCCCTCATCGCGAAGAGCTGTAGGTGACGCGACGATCTCTCCAGCAAGGCCCGAGGTGTCTGGGAGATTGCTTCGCTACGCTCGCAATGAGGGGGGAGGCAGTTCAACTGTCCTTCAAAAATTTTCCAATGGGGCGTACTTCGAATAGGTAAATATCGTGATTTAGGGATGTTTTCGCCAATGGCAAGCACCGCAGGCAACTCTTTTTCAAAATTTTTCCAAGGGTGTATTTAGGTGCATCGTTGCAGGGCTGAGGTAAGCGACGTGTATATGAGAAACATACATGAGCCTGCCGAAGCTCAAAACGATGTGCATAAATCACCCGTTGGGGAATTTTACGGGTTTAAGACGGAAATAGGTGGCTTAATGCCCAATCGCCGCATCACCGCACGCCGTACTGCCGCCTCGGAGCCTTGGTAACCATAGTCATTAAGCTCGGCATATACTGTATGTTCGGTAAAGTTTGGGCGCTCTACCAAACCATCTTGCTCTAGGCGAAACCACTCAAATCCAGCGCCGGGGTCGGTTTTACGCTCGGGTGCAATATCGCTATGACCCACCACGTTATGTGGTTCAATACCGTAGCGATTTTTAAGCGATGTAAGCAGTACTTTAAGCCGCGAATATTGCTGCTCGGTATAGGTGCCATCGGGCTTATGTGGCTCGCCAATTAGCTCAATACCAATGCTGTTACGGTTCAAATTCTTCTCGCTGCCCCAGGCGCTTTCACCGGCATGCCACGCCACACAATTTTCCGACACCAGCTGATACACCGTACCGTCGCGGTCAACCACATAGTGGCTGCTCACCTTGCTTTGTGGGTCGCACAGCATGTTCAGCGCATCCTGCGTGGTGGGCATGTTCATAGCGTGCAAAACCACGTATTGCACCAGTTCTTGTCGCGGTTCAAAGTTAGGAGAAAGTTGAGGAATCCACATAGTTAAAAAGTGTACCGTTATTTAATGTAAGGATGCAACTTTAAATAATGTAGCCACTCACCATCCCTAGCTGCCGGAGTCAGTAGGTTGGCGCGGGTCCAGGGCGCCCCTGGTGCCGAGCGGCGGCTTTGCCGACCGTGAAAGCATCAAAACTCATTCAACCAACGCTGGTACAGTGTGGGCTGTTGCAACGCTGGCGGCACGATCACCGTAGCTTGTACCTGTTCCTCCGCTGGAAGTTTTTTGACCGTACGGCCAAAGGCATTGGTCACCATGCTGACCCCTGTGTTCCCCACCCGTACTAACGGCTTACCATTTTCCACCGCACGTAGGCGCGCTAATGCTGCATGTTGGTGGGGTGCGGTTGTACCGTTAAACCATGCATCATTCGTTACATTCAACAACAGGCGTTTATTGGCACTGTGCTGCACCACATGCTTGCTAAAAATAGCTTCATAGCACACCAGTGGTAACGCCCAGTTGCCATCACCAAGGCCAAGCTGCGGCTGCCCACTACCGGGGGTATAATCGGCACGGTTAAACGCCAGCGTACGAATGTTTAATGGCAGCTTATTTTTTAACGGAATACGCTCCCCAAAGGGCACCAGTAGTTGTTTGTCATATACATCTAGCACCTCGGCACTGGGGGCCAACACGGCCATACTATTATAATAATTACTCACCTCACCTGCGGCAAAATCATAACGTGGAAAACCGCTGATAATCACCTGCTCCTGTGCCAATGGCGCGGCCATAACGGCACGCAAATAGCGGTTACTGGTCAGGTCGTAAGCTATGGCTGTTTCGGGCCATACCACCAAGGTACCACTGGCTGCGGTGGTCATCTCCACCAATTGGGCTACATATTTTTGCCGTGTTGCTGCATCCCACCCATGAGCGGGGGGCAAGTTGGGCTGAATCAAACTCGCCGTCAGGGCATCGTTTTCCTGTAGCGCTGGTGTATAGCTATGCAAGCGCAACCCACCTGCTAAGGCTAAAACCACCAAGGTGGCCATGCCCCAGCGCCACCGCTGCTGCGACCACAACACCGCCACCACCGCAGCGCAAAAACTCAAGCCATATACCCCAACCCACGCTGCTGGCTGGCGCAGCCATACGCTCTCGCTCCACAACACGCCTAGCGGTAACCACGGGAACCCAAATTCAGGGTGGTTTTTAAGCAGTTCACCAATCAGCCAACCAACAGGCAACAGCCACGCCCAACGCCGCACCAACAGCAGCGGCACTAAAGTTAACAAGGTTAAATATGCCGTCACCGCAAGCAAGGCCGGCACCCCACCAACCAACGCCATCCACCAGTGGCCACTGTCTAAAGCGAGGGCTTGCGGCATCCAATACAACGCGCTTAGGTGATGTGCAAAGCTGAACAACACCCCATAACCCAGTGCCGCACGCACGCTGCTTACATGGTTAAACAACCACAAAAATATGGCGACACCAGCAAGCGCCACGGGCCAAATATGGAAAGGGGCAAAACCCAAAGTAAGCATAACCCCCGCCGCCACCGCAGTGCGACGTGGACACATGAGCAACCACAAGCGAAGTCGCTCATAACGCATATTACGCCGCCTTGCTTGCTGTTAGGCGCTTAAGCTCCACACTGCGGATACGGCGGCCATCGGTCTCGGTAACAGTAAGAGTGCTGTGGTTGCCCAGTTGGTGCATGTAGCCCACTTCTGGCACACGGCCAGCCAAGTGCATCAGCAAACCACTTACAGTTTCGTAAGGCAAATCATCAGGGTCTACATCAGTTGGCAGAATCAGCAGATTCAACTGCTCTTGCAAATCTACCAGCATCAAGCGTGGGTCTAGCTTCCAGCGCCCTGGAGCCACCACCACAATTTGCTGATCAGCTTGTTCGTTTTCGTCCTCTAGCTCACCAACAAGTTCGGCCAAAACATCTTTTAACGATACTAAACCTGCCGTGCCGCCATATTCATCCACCGCAATGGCCATTTGCACTTTATCGCGGCGCATCATGGCAAGCACACGGCCAATTGGCATGCTCTCTGGCACAAAGGTTGGCTTACGCATCAGCTCCGCCAAGTTAAACGTAGCCTCATCCACACCCAACAGGTCTTTCAGCGTAATAAAGCCTTGCACATCATCTAAGTTTTCACCCACCACCGGCATACGGCTGTGGCGATTTTCCGTAAACGCGCTCAGTACCACTTGGTAGCTATCTTCCAGCGCCACATATTCCACCTCACTGCGCGGTACCGATACATCTTCCACCGTCACATCACGAAAGGCGAGTGCATTGTTAAGCAACTCACGTTCTTCATGACTCAGCGGTGCGTCGGCTTCACGTGCTTCTAGCTGATCACGCAGGTCATCGTGGTCGGGGTTAATCCAATCGCGCAAATTACGGCGCAACGTGGCAATTAAACTTTCCATTATCGTCTCATTTTGTTTCGTACGGGTTTGCTACACCCAATTTTTGCAATAGCTGCACTTCCAATGCTTCCATTTCTTCAGCTTCGGCATCTTCTTCATGGTCGTAGCCATACAGGTGCAATAAACCATGTAAAATCAGGTGTACCAAATGGTCATCATAGCTTTTTTGCTGCGCGGCGGCTTCATCCACCACCACACCCTGTGCCAAAATAATATCACCCAGCTGCGTCACGCCACCCTCTTCCTCACCATCGAGGAACGACAACACATTGGTTGGCTTGTCCTTACCACGGAACTGCTTGTTAAGCGCCTGCACAGTGGTATTGTCCGACAGCCGAATCGTAGCCGTGAGCTGTGTATCGGTAGCAAAATCAGTAAATACCGCCCACACCTTGCGCGCCGCTGGCGCCACATCAGGCAGAGAATCGTCGGTGATTATGGTTGGTTCAGTGTCCATTTGAGTGCACAAATCATACACAACCTTAAGCCAAAACACCAGCACTGGCTTGCATTGGTCCGCATAACCTTTTAGCGTGTGCGTTATGACTGAATATTTATTTACTAGTGAGGCCGTAAGTGAAGGCCACCCGGACAAAGTAGCAGATGCCATTAGCGATGCTATTCTTGATGCCTATCTAAGCCAAGACCCAAGCGCCCGCGTTGCGTGTGAGACCTTGGTAACCACCAACAAAGTTGTACTGGCTGGCGAGTTTCGCAGCACCGCCACGGTAGATGCCGAGGCCGTTGTGCGTAAAGCCATTGCCGATATTGGCTACACAAATGGTATTGAAGCCGACTTCGACGCTCCAACCGTGCCGATTGAAAACCTCCTCCACGGCCAAGCGGCAGAAATTGCCCAAGGTGTAGATGCTGGTGACCGCGAGAGCGAAGGCGCCGGCGACCAAGGCCTTATGTTTGGGTACGCCTGTAACGAAACTGAAGAGTTAATGCCCGCAGCACTGCACTACTGCCAACGTATTCTGAAAAACCTGGCCGACCGCCGCAAAGCTGGCGACACACGCCTAAGCCCCGATGCTAAAACACAGCTGACCCTAAGCTATAACGACGCAGGCCAACCCACTGGCGTGCACACGGCACTGCTAAGCCACCAGCACAGTGCCGACGCCTCTCAAGACGAACTACGCACGTTGTTCCAAGAAGTAATGGCAGAAGAACTACCAGCTGGCTGGGTAACAGATGCGACCCGCATTTTGGTAAACCCAACGGGTTCCTTTGTAAACGGTGGCCCAGCAACCGACACTGGCCTTACTGGTCGTAAAATTATTGTCGACACTTATGGTGGTGCCGCCCGCCATGGTGGCGGTGCCTTTAGTGGTAAGGACCCCACCAAGGTAGACCGCTCCGCCGCTTATGCCGCCCGTTGGTTGGCCAAAAACGTGGTAGCTGCCGGCCTTGCCGACCGTTGCGAAATTCAACTGTGCTACGCCATTGGCGTGCCTGAACCACTTGCCGTTTACGTAACCACCTTTGGTACCGCCAAAGGCGTGAGCGAGGAACAACTCAGCCAAGCACTGCAACAAGTGGCGGACCTCACCCCACGTGGCTTGCGCAACCACCTTGGCCTCACTAAGGCGGTGTACCAGCGTACTGCTGCTTATGGCCACTTTGGCCGTACCCCAACGGCTGACGGACACTTCAGCTGGGAAAAAACCGACCTGGTGGACGCCCTAAAAGCCGCCGTGCAACAGCCACAAGCACAAACCGCTTAAGCAAAACACGACGCACAAAAAACACCCCCGCTACAGCGGGGGTGTTTTTCTATTAAGTCAAGATAGGCGGCATATTATACTCAGCACACAAATGCTCTTGTGTTGCTAACACGCTTTCTCTGCACTTGTTGGCGATACGCCTCCTTTCGTCACTTGCTGCTATATGAATCGGCTCACAAGCTGCTTTAAGTTTTGTGCGAAAAACTGCTAGCTCTTCGTTCCACCGCTGTGCATCAGCCTGTTGGTCACGTATTGCCATAAGGCTCGCCAAATCATCTGTCAACGCACCTTGTTGGCACAGTTGCATGTACTCTTCACGCGCCGCTTTAGGGTAGCTCAACTTAGTGGCGTATTTGCGTGATAAGGCATGCGCCAACACCCAAGAGCCCAGTACAGCTACAGCCATAATCGTTAACACCATGGCCAAAGCAAGTACACCAATCAACAGCCAAACCAGTAACGAAGCATTATAAAGCAATGCCAATGCACTCAACATAAGTGTAAAAACAGCAAAACCAATTACAATCCACTTAACAAGTGATGACTTCAAAAACTCTACAACATAGTAGCGAAATAGCGCCCAAAACGATTCCTTGGTGCTCATGATAGTTTCCTTTCGCAAAACTGCGGCCCAGATAGGGCAAAAAACGCTGTGATAAGTCTATCCGCACCCTACCACAGCGTATACACCTGTCAAGCAACACCATAAAAGCCCCCACCGCAGTGGGGGCTTTTATATTAAATGTAGGAAAAAATGATCAACGCAGAGAAAAAGGCTAAAATTGGCACAAACGACATATAAGCACCCCACGTTAGAGCAACATCCTCAGCAGCACCAAACTTAGCTAAGCCAGCATCCTCACGGTTGGGGAGATACTCTTCCTCAAAAACTTTATCTTTAATTTTGTCCGCACGGGCACGCGCAATTTGCAGTGCAATATTTAGCACCAATGTACCCAATACAATCCAACCAAATTCTGACCAACTCAGCCAAGTAACAGGCTGAGCCCTAAAACAAAGTTTTAATAACAACATACCAGCTGTCAGCAGCCCCACAGCAAAAATATAATTCCAAGGCTTAGCACTGTTATGACCAATAAAAAGAATCGCAAAAAATCCATTCAAAATACTAAACACCACCGTTACTACCATAAGAAAATTTTCAGGCGTAATTGCAGGCATAACTACCTCCTTAAAAGGAAAAATCAGATTTTAGCAACATTAACCACAGGGTATACACTTGTCAAGGTGAGGTATACGGCCTATAAGGCCAGCATGAGTACAGAAACACGCCCACCATTGCCCACCACCGGCCGCGTTACCAGCCGTGTACGTGGCGAAGTAGCAGAAAAGCTGCAACAACGCCTTGCCACCTACGCCTTTAACCCTGCCGAGGTACCGCAACTGGGTGAAAACCGCCATGTGGAGCTAGAAATTGGCTTTGGTAATGGCGGTGCGCTTGTTCATCGAGCGCAACTAGCACCACAAACCCTACACATTGGTGCGGAGCTGTTTCTCGACGGCCTTAAAAGCTGTGTACACCAGCTCGAAACACAGGATATTACGGCCAAAATAGTCCGCCTGTGGCCGCAAGACGCCCGCGTTCTGCTAGAGCAGCTACCAGCAGATAGCATTGATCGCCTGCTGGTGCTCCACCCCGACCCATGGCCAAAAACCCGCCACCATAAACGCCGCTTAGTACAAAAAGAGTTCCTCGACCATGCCCAGCGGGTATTAAAGCCCGAAGGCGAACTGCTGATGGTGACCGACTGGGCCGACTACGCCCATTGGATGTTGGCCCACACAATTAGCCATTGTGGGTTTGTCCTACAAAGTAATAATCCTGCCGATTTAGCAACCCCGCCAGCTGATTGGACCAAAACAAAGTACCAAAACAAAGCTGAGCAAGAAAGTCGGCATAACTGGTACCTGCGCTTTGGCGTGCAGAAATAGCTTGCCAAAGGCGCCGAAACCCCCTAAAAGGCAAGTGTACTTTACGTATATTTTCGTTGACTGCGAAGAGGAGCGTCAACGTGGGCATGCCCACGGCGGATTTTGATATACCTAGTACAGGGAAAACAATTCAAATTGTTCTCTGCGAGATGAGATGTTCATTTTTGCGAGAACGTCGCGCGGACCGTAGTTAACCTACCTGAGCACGGCGAAAGCGCAGCAAAAATGAAGAAATCGCTCACAGAAACAATTTTGTACAAAGGAGCAACGTAGGTGAAACAACCGACAGCTTTAGAACAAAAGGTAACCGCACTGGTAGAACCGCTACTGCCGGAATATAACGCTGCACTGGTAAGTATCAGCGTGCGTACTGGTGGTAAAGGCCATGTACAAGTATTGGTGGAAGATGCTGACCCAGCAAAGAATATTCCGCTAGACACCTGCACCGCTATTAGCCGCAGCATTAGCGCTCAGCTAGATGTGGAAGATATTATTCCTGGTCGTTACGAGCTAGAAGTAAGCAGTGCTGGCGTGGAACGTCCACTGACCAAAATGGAAGACTTTGAACGCTTTAGCGGCCGCCAAGGTAAAATTAAGCTGTTTGCCCCTATCGACGGTAAAAAAACGTTCGAAGGTTTGGTTGGCGGTACCGAGGATGGCTACGTGATTCTGAACATTGGCGGCACCCCCGTGCACTTTGACCCAGAAGCCATTAGCAATGCGCACCTCACACTCAGCGATACCGAGTGGAAGAAACTATTTAAACAAAACGAAAATCAATAAGGAGAAAACATCATGGGGATCGAGTTCCTACAAGTAGCCGAGGCCGTAGCCCGCGAAAAAAATATTGATAAAGAGCAAGTACTAGAAGTAATGGAATCCGCCATTGCGATGGGTGCACGCCGTAAATTTGGTATGGACCTTAACGTAGATGCCACACTGGACCGTTTGAGCGGTGAAGTAACCCTAAAGAAACTACAAGAAGTAGTTGAAGTGGTTATGGAACCAGTAAGCCCAGATGAAATCCGCCTTGCAGCACGTGAAAACCGTGATCCAGAAATGCAGCCAGCACTGGATGAAAACGGCAAGCCTGTGCAAGAAAGCGCCAACCAAATTGTACTAAAAGAAGCTAAAAAGCAGAACAAAGACATCACCTTGGGTGAGTTCATTATTGGCGAGCTACCTCCAATGGACTTTGGCCGTATTGCTGCCCAAGCTGCCAAGCAAGTAATTGTGCAAAAAGTGCGCGACGTTGAGCGTGGCCACGAGTTTGAAGAATACCAAGACAGCGTTGGTCAAATCATTAGCGGTATTGTAAAGCGTGTGGAATACCACGGTACATATGTGGACCTAGGTAAGGCCGAAGCCTTCCTCCCGCGTGAAGAAATTATCCAACGTGAAACTTTCCGCGTGAACGACCGTGTACGTGCTTACGTGTACAAGGTTGAGCAACGCCAACGTGGCCCGCAAATCTTCATTTCGCGTACTCACCCACAGTTCTTGGCAAAACTATTCGCCGAGGAAGTGCCCGAAATTGCTAACGACGTTATTGAAGTACTGGCCGTATCACGTGACCCAGGCTTCCGCGCTAAAATGGCGGTAAAAAGCTCCGACCGTAACATGGACCCAGTAGGTGCCTGTGTTGGTATCCGTGGTGTACGTGTGCAAGCGGTAACCACCGAGCTACAAGGTGAGCGCGTGGACATTATTGAATGGTCAGCCGACCCAGCAACGTTCTTGGTACGTGCCATGGCACCAGCCGAAGTAACCAAAGTTGTGGTAGATGAAGCTGAAGGCCGCATGGAAGTAGTGGTACCAGAAGACAAGCTCAGCCAAGCTATTGGCCGTCGTGGTCAAAACGTGCGTCTGGCTTCTATCCTCACCGGTTGGGACATCGACGTGATGACCGAACAGGAAGAATCCGAGCGCCGCGCTGCCGAGTTCTCTGCCCTATCACAAAGCTTTATGCAAAAGCTGGATGTGGACGAAACTTTGGCCCGCCTGCTGATTGGTGAAGGCTTTAGCGGTGTGGAAGATCTGCTGAAGATTTCCACCGGCGAGCTAGCAGGTATTGAAGGCTTTGACGAAGGTATTGCAACCGAGCTGCAGAACCGTGCCGAAGCCGCTGTAACCGAGCAAACCAAGCGCCTGCAAGAACTGAAAGTTCAGGACGACTTGGTAACGTTGCCAGGCCTCAACACCGATATTTTGGTGCACTTGGCTGAAAACAAAGTGGTAACGCGTGACGACTTGGCCGACTTGGCAACCGACGAGCTGCAAGAAATGCTGCCAGCCGGTACCCTAACCGACAAGCAAGCTGAGCGTATGATTATGGAAGCGCGTAAGCACTGGTTTGCGAACGAAAACAGCGACGAAGAAACCGCTGAAGATGAAGCAAGTGCAGAGGCCGCACCAGCAGCCACCACAACCGAGGAAGCTGCACAAGCCACCGCATAGTGCATAACACTACAAAAACTAAGGGAGGGCACTAGGCCCTCCCTTTTTTGAGTTTCAGTATTTACTCAGCGGCAACAGTTGCTGCCTTGGCATCCAGCTCAGCCTGTGCCTCAGCACGGAAATCTTCAAACGCTGAAGGCCAAACAATAGTCCAATCGGCAAAAAATTCTATTTCTTGCAGTTTTGCCAATCGCTGAACCGTTCGACTAGCATCACGCACATCACGGCAACGCGCTACTGTCAGCGTTTCATTCATATTATCATGCTGAAAAGCTTCCGTTACCCAAAGACCTTGTTGATCAGCCGCAATACCGCAGATACCAATATCCGTATCCGCTATTTTTGATGCCGCACCTTCAAATTTTCGGGCAACCGAAATTTCAAAGGGGTGTGCTGCCATTTGACCAGTTTCTGCAATCAACGGAGATTCCGCCAGCAATCGCATCACCATAAATGGTGCCACTTTACCTTGCATCATCATTTGTGTCACAAAACGTTGATGCGGCAAATTCATTGCAAATTCCTTGCGTTCTTGACGCATCGAATCACCACACCAAGCTTTACCACAAACAGATACATCAATATCTTGACCTTCCCGCCATGGCACGCCAAAAAAATGGTCCCGCACCGCACTACCATAAATGCATGCCGGCACATCACGTTGAGCAAAAAAACCAAACAGCTGGGTAAAAACAGTAGGCGCAGTGTAGCGCTCGTCATAGGGTATAAACGTAACTTCCGTCATCGGAGGCTCCTTCAAGGTAAGATGTGAAACGTTTTGGTGTGACATACTTATAAGTATACAATATTGACTTAGCAAGTAAAAAATGAGGGGGCGCCGCAGCACCCCCTTTTGAGTATCGATGTTCGGTGTGTTTACGCGGCAACCTCGGCCGCAGCCAGTTCGAACGCCGCTTGCCACCCGTTGGTGATCGGGAAGCGACGATCACGCGCACCGTGGGAAAGCGGTGTTACCCGCACACCTGGGCACGCTTGACGACGCTTGTGCTCGGCACGGAACACCAGGTTCCATACTTTTTTGGCTACCTCTGGGTCTGCTGCTCCAGCAGCCAGAATTTGCTGCGGGCTACAGCGGTCTTCCAACATCAGCTTAAGCAGGTAATCCAGCGTATCATATTCTGGCAAGCTGTCCGTATCTACCTGATCTTCCGAAAGCTCGGCTGAGGGGGGCTTGGTGAGGATGTTTTCAGGAATCACATCCGGCTCACCCCACACCGCCGCACCCGCGGCCGAGTTACGCCAACGGCACAGCGCAAAAACATCGGTTTTATAGATGTCTTTCAGCGGGTTAAAGCCGCCGGCCATATCGCCATACAGCGTCGCGTAGCCCACGCTCACCTCCGACTTATTGCCGGTGGAGAGCAGCATGGTGTTGGGCCGTGCGTTGGCAATGCCCATCAGGATATTCCCACGCGCACGCGCTTGCAGATTTTCGCCAGCAACACCGCTGAGGTCTTCATCAGCAAGCGCTGCACGCAGAGCATCCACCGTCGGCTGAATCTCCAGCAGCGTGCTGTTGAGACCCTGGCGATTCACCAAGTCCCAAGCATCACTCTTAGAGTGATCTGAAGAGATTTGGGACGGCAGTAGCACCGCAGTGACATTCTCGGCACCAATGGCATCGGCAGCCATGGTGGCCACCAGCGCAGAATCCACCCCGCCAGATAGGCCAAGCACAACCTGCTTAAAGCGATTTTTGTGAAGATAGTCGCGCAGACCCACCACCATTGCCCGGTACAGGGCATCATGGCGGGCGCCGTCAGCCTCCCAATCAATAGCAATGCTGTCACCACCAATTTTCTCGGCACGGGTAAACTCACCCTTGTCGAAAGTTATCAGCGCAAGCTCATCACCCCAACCGCTCGCTTGGTAAGCCTTGCCCCCATGAGGGTTGAGGGCAAACGACTGGCCATCAAACACCAGTTCATCCTGCCCGCCCCATTGGTTGACGTACAAAATAGGCAAACCAACCTCTTTAACCCGATCATGCACTTCTGGCACCCGGCTATCAAACTTGGCATTATCCCATGGTGAACCATTGGGTGATACAATCAGCTCAGCACCACCAGCTTTGAGCTGCTGGCATACCCGAGGGTGCCAAATATCCTCACAAATGGCGACACCAATGCAGTGCCCTTTCCAACGGAAAACCGCTGGCTCACCCGCATCAAAAATGCGTTTTTCATCAAACACGCCATAATTTGGCAGTTCAGTTTTTTTGAACACATGCTGGATTTTACCATCATAAGCCAGCACTGCTGCGTTATAGCACTTGCCATTCTCACGCCACGGCGTGCCAAACAGTACCGCCACAACATGTGGCAACCGATAAGCAAGGCTTTCAGCCGCTTCCATACACTCTTCAACAAAGCCGTGCTGCAGTACCAGGTCCTCCACCGGGTAACCGGCCAAGCACATTTCAGGGCACACCACCAGTGCATCTGTACCAGCTTTCAGCAAACCAATACTGGCGGCGTTTGCAATCAGTTCAGAGTTTCCGGCAATATCACCCACAGTTGGGTTAAATTGCGCACTTACAATTTTCAGCATTTCTATCTCCTTAGTCATGCTGCCAAAACGCTTTTGTTACTGTGTACAGTGTTACTCAAAACACAATGGAATTACAATCAGAATCGACGATAAAAAAACTGGTAGGCGGAGAGGGACTTGAACCCCCGACCAAGGCATTATGAGTGCCCTGCTCTAACCAACTGAGCTATCCGCCCGCTCGTGCCTAATGGCACGAGCTGTTTTCTAAGCCATATAACGCCATTTGCAAAGCAAAAACCGCGATATCTATACACCACACCATGCCAGCAAAGCACCCAAACTCAGCCAGAAAAGCTTGACCACACGCAACATCTGCGTAGCATTAACCCACCAAAAACAAGGAAAGACCCCAATGGCAACGCCAGCAACTGCGCTTAACCAAGACACACCCACCCGTACCGAAAACGACACCATGGGTGCGGTACAAGTCCCCGCCGAGCGGCTGTGGGGCGCGCAAACACAGCGTTCACTGCAAAACTTTCCAATTGGTGACCAACGCTTTAGCACACCTTTTTTGCAAGCCTTTGCACTCCTAAAAAAATCTGCGGCCACCGTAAATGCCGACCTTGGCCGTATTGAGCGCGAGCACGCAGATGCCATTTGCAAAGCCGCTGATGAAGTGGTGAACGGCAAACTAAACCAAGAATTTCCGCTGGTTGTTTGGCAAACTGGTAGCGGCACCCAAACCAACATGAATTTTAACGAGGTACTGGCAAACCACGCTAACGTGGCGCTAGGCGGCGAGTTGGGCAGTAAAGACCCTATCCACCCCAACGACCATGTAAACCATGGCCAATCCAGTAACGATACCTTCCCAACCGCCATGCACATTGCGGCCTACCTCTACACCACCAGCCACCTGCTGCCAGCTGCAAGTTACCTGCGCGATAAACTGGCCGAAAAAGTAGATGCTTTTGAGCATATTATTAAAATTGGCCGCACCCACCTGCAAGACGCCACCCCTCTTACCCTCGGCCAAGAATTTTCAGGCTATGTGGCCCAGCTCAACACCGCTATTCAGGCTGTAGAGCAAAGCCTGCCAGCTATTGCACAGCTCACTATTGGGGGCACCGCTGTGGGCACAGGGCTAAATACGCACCCTGAGTTTGGCCAACGTGTTACAGCCGAGCTTAGCCGCTTGACCGAGGCGCCATTTAGCCATGCACCAAACCTATTTGCCGGTCTTTCTAGCCATGAGCCACTGGTGGTTGCTCATGGTGCTCTAAAGGCATTGGCAACAGCGTGTATGAAAATTGCGAACGACATTCGTTTGCTGGGCAGCGGGCCACGCTGCGGCATTGGTGAACTACTGCTACCAAGCAACGAACCTGGTAGCTCTATTATGCCTGGCAAAGTAAACCCAACTCAGGCCGAGGCCATGACCATGGTGTGCGCACAAGTCATGGGTAACGACACCGCCATTACCGTAGGTGCCATGCAAGGCCACTTTGAGCTCAATGTGTTTAAGCCAATGATCATCCACAACTATCTGCAAAGTGCCCAACTGCTGGGCGATGCCTGCACCAGCTTTGCTGACCGTTGTGTTGCCGGTATTGAGCCAAACCGCGAACGTATTAATACATTACTGCAAGAGTCACTCATGCTGGTAACAGCGCTTAACCCACACATTGGGTACGATAATGCCGCCGCCGTCGCTAAAAAAGCGCACGCCGAAGGCACAACGCTAAAAGAAGCTGCTGTTGCCCTAGGCCATGTAACGGCCGAAGAGTTCGACACCTGGATGCGCCCCGAGCAAATGGTTGGCCGCAACGAAGCACAGAAATAAAGCTCAATGATTCGCTTTATTGCCGCCCTACTCTTTGCCATTGCCCTGCTTGCTGTAAGCTATGCTGGTACGTGGTGGTTTGCTGCTAACCAAGTAGAAAAGCAAATTTTAGCAACTCTTAACGAGCTTACGAACAATCAGCTAGAAATTGCGACGACAGCACGCCATTTCCTCCCCACGCAAACAGAAATCACGCTGCACGATGTCACCTTACCGCTCCCACTAGATAGCACACACACCCTTACACTACGCATGGGCGACATGACCATTCGTAACGATTTGTTTGGTAATTACATCATCAGTATTGAGCTCCCACGCGAGATTAAAGCAACGCTTGTCACCGCCCAAAAGGATATTGATTATCAGATTTTTATTGAGCGCGGTCGTCTGACCTTTTACCCGCAAATAAATGGCGGCGAGTTAAATTTAAGCGCCTATAACTTTGCGCTAAAGCCCAGTGATACAAGTAAACCTGCGTTCGAACTAAAATTAGGCGATAGTTACGCCATTATTAACGGCAGAAATGGCTTTAAACTTTCCTTACAACAGGCAAAAATCAACTTTAATCAACACCAACCATGGTGGACTTTTGACCTACTCAGTGCCGAATTTTTACTACCGCGCCACAAAACCATTACCCAGCAATTAAGCGGACCACTATTGGCAGGAAACGGCCCACTCCTTGAGCAAAACTGGCTTAATAATCTAGCTAATTTGCAGCCTATTGAACGCCTCATGCTGCTAGAAAGCTTTACCTTCCGCAATAACGACTACCAACTCTCTGCCCAAGGTTTATGGGGTATGGACCAAAAACGCCAACCCACAGGCGACTTACGCCTCGTGACCAACAACCTCGATGCAACCCTAAACGGCCTGCTATCGCTAGAGCTGGTAAACCCGAAAATCATTGCTGAAAGCCGCTGGCTAGAACGCCTTATTCGTCGCAGCGGCCTTAGCAAACAAGTACGCCTACACATGTCGCGCGGACAGCTTATGTTTAACAACACCCCCATCGGCGAAGTACCACCACTTAACACGCTTTCTGCCCGAATTTTTGATACAGAGTAGCAAACGCTTTCCCGTTTGAGTTGCTACTCCTATTGGGAGAGTTGCCTTTTACTGCTATTATGAGTAAAGGTATGATTAATATGACAGCATTAGCGACCAAACACACACCCAAGAAACCTTCGGCTGTAGACTCTGCTATTGGCCAACAGCTTAAGCTGCGCCGTCAGCAACTTGGCCTCAGCCAAGAAAAAGTAGCCAAAAGCCTTGGTGTTTCATTCCAGCAAATTCAAAAGTACGAAAGCGGCACAAACCGTGTAAGCGCGACGCGCTTGAACGAGCTTTCTCATTTATTTGGTGTTGATATTCAATATTTTTACGCAGGGGTTGAGCAACCACAACTGGTTGCCGCTGAAAGCAGTAGCGACAGCAGCATGGTTAGCCCAGCGCAATCTGCCGAAATTTTAAAACTCTTTTTTGCGTTGCAAACTCAAGAAAAACGCCGCCAAGCACTCGATTTCTTGCGCGCTCTAGTCAGCAAAAACGGCTAGCTTTTAAACGATTAAAAAGCGCCCAACTGGGCGCTTTAATTATACCTCGCAGCAATTCTTGCAACACTTAAGCTTTTTCGCCATCCCAAGCTGCCGCTAGGCAGTTGGTTGGCGGAGGTCCAGGATACTTCCTGGTGCCGAACACTGGCTTTGCCAGTGTGAGAGCAGTCTAAATATCAACCCGCGCCTGGACCAGAGTCTTCCTCGCGCGTTTCTACATTGATCGGGTTATCTTCCAGTGCTTGGTAAATACGTTTTACCTCATCCAGCTTGCCCACCTTGTGGTCATACGGGAATGGGTTAGGGATCTTACCTTTCTTCACCAAGTTTAGTGCGTTACCAATTTGGCCAAACACACCAAAATGCATAGTTTTAACCAGCATAAAGGCCTCATTCAACACGCCCCAAGTGGCAATATCCTTTTTAAATAACATAGCATGGCGCGCCCCGGCAGATTTATCCGTACCAGCAGCCATACCGCGACTACGTAGCTTCACAATTGCTTCCATAGGCGCCACACCTTTCGGGCAGGCATCAATACACATGCCACAACGGGTGCAGTCCCACACGCCGTGTTTTTGGGCTAACTTCTTCAAACGGTCAGATTTTTTACCTTCACGTGGGTCCGATACAAAACGAAACGCTTTGGCCAGTGCCGCAGGGCCTAAATAATCAGGGTTTTCAACCAGTGCCGTACAGTCGGAGTAACATAGGCCGCACATAATGCAGTTACTCACCATATTCACCTGCTCAAAGCTGGTTTTATCCACGCTTGGCATTGCTTCTGCCCCGTCTTGTACAAATGGCTTAATGTGCTGCACTTTGTTAAAGAACGGCTCAATATCCACCACCAAATCTTTCAGCACCGGCTGGTTGTTTTGTGGCGTAATTACAATTTCATCAGCAGGAGCGCGGTTACGGCTTGGGTCACCATCTACCAGCTCAGCAATTTTAGTTTTACATGCCAAGCGCGAACGGTTGTTCACAAACATACCGCAAGAACCACAAATGCTTGCACGGCAACTACGGCGGAACGTTAGCGTACCATCCAGCTGGCCTTTTACATACTCCAACCCTTCCAGCACGGTGGTCGCACGGTGGAACGGTACTTCAAAAGTATCCCACCACACTTTTTGCTCGCCCGTATCTAAAGCTTCGGTACGCTGCACACGGAACGTGGTTTTACGCATTTTTGGCTTCGTCACAGCTGGTGTTTTCTTAGCTGCGGCCGCTTTTTTAGGCACAGCTTTCTTAGCTGCAGGCTTTTTGGCAGCGGCTTTTTTTACGGGTGTTTTTTTAGCAGCAGTTTTGGTTGCTGTTTTTTTAGTAGAATCTGATTTTGCAGCTGGCTTCTTCGCGGCGGGCATGTTGGGTTCACCTTATTGCTCGTTGTTGATAGCTACTGTAGCAGAACAAACTTCTTTTGCCACCCACAACCGCACGTACCATGCAGCAAGTGTGGCTTTACAGCCATTGTAGTGTTGCGTTTTGTGTCCACAGCAAGGCACATTTTACCGATTTATTAGGCCACAGCTGCTGCACCGCTCGTGCATAAAACTGCAATTGGCGCGTATATTTTTCCACGTCCTCAGCTGCTGGCTCACGGTCGGTTTTATAATCTACCACCCACACTTCAGCTTCGTGCACCACCAACAAATCTATAACCCCAAACGATGTCTGACCACCAAGCGGTACCTCAGCCAAACACTGGTCCGTAAACAACTGCGCGTGCGCCTGCCACACTGCCCGCACCTGTGCCGCTACCGCACCACGCCATGGCGCAGGCACAGTAACCAAACTTTGGTCTAAAACTGTTTGTTGTTGAGCTAGCGGAGCGCGGTTAAGCTGCGCCAACACATGGTGCACATGGTCACCAAAGGCAGCACCTTCAGCGCTCTCAACCTGTGTGCTACTGGCTTGTTCACGCGTCGTTTTTGGCTGCGCTGTTGCCACATTTTCCAGCGCCCATGCTGGCAACGCTGGTATTTCTTGCTGAGCTTCCACCTGCGGCGTAAGCACTTCACTCGCTGGCTGGAACAGCACTTTTTTTTCATCTTGCTCAGCCCAGCTATTATCCTCTGCCACTTGATGTAACACGCCATACCAGCAGTTATCTGGCACTTTCTTTTTAGTTTGCACACCCATAATGTGTAACTGCTCTCCCGCCCGCGTTAGCGCCACATAAAGCAACCGTAATTCCTCTGCCGTGCGTGCCTGTTGCACATGCTGTTCCCACTCAATTTGACAATCTGGCGCCCATGTTTTGGTAAGCCGCATCACCAGTGGTGGCCAGCTTTCATCAGCGCCTTGCGGGCGCATCAGTAGCGGCTCCTTATCAGCACCACGCAAATCACCCATGCTATTTGCCGTATCGGGCAAAAATACAATCGGCGCCTCCAACCCCTTAGACTGATGCACCGTCATCACCCGCACCGCACCGCCACTCTCGCTCTGCGCTGGTGGCCGCGGCGGATTTTGCTGCAACGCATCCAGCAATGCTGTTAATTGCTGGTGCTCACCAGCAGTGGCCAACAGCGCATCAACTTGCTGCTGCACCACCGCACTATTTTGTGCATAACTCACCCGCACGCCCAACACACGCACCGCCTCGCTCAACAAGTTTTGCGGTGTAACTAAACCAACTTTTTCCCGCAGCAGCACTAACTTTTGCACTGTAGGGTGAGCATGCTCTTGCAATGCTAACCATAACGGCTCACCAGGCGTAATAGCTTCCAGCACATCTTTTTCCTGCCAGCCGCCCCACGGGCTACGCAAGCATTGCAGCAAGCTCACATCATCTAGCGGGTTACTCAAAAACGCTACCAGCGCTATCAAGTCATCTACAACCACAGTTGGTGTGCCATCACCTTGGCCAACATCCACCACAACCGGAATACCCGCCGCCTGTAACGCCGCCACCACCGCGTTATGCACACCAGTACGGCCACGGCACAGCACCATAATATCCCCTGCCGATACCGCTTTGCCCGTGCTTTCCAACACATGCGTACTACCTAAAAGTTGCTGAACATGCGCCACCAGCTGCTGCGCCAATTTTTCTGCCACACCAACTTTGGCAGCTTGCCGTGCAGGCAATGGCCAGCTTTGCGGTTCTTCTTTTTCAGTTTCATCGGCCTGCACGAGCGGCCATAGCGTTACCTGCCCACCACAATTTGCCGCTACTGCTTGGTGCGGCACGGCCTCGGGCTCGCCCAATTGTTGTTGCACACCCGGCTGTGCCAAAAGCTGGTTTGCCAATGTGGTAATTACCGAACTACTGCGAAACGATGTTGCCAAGCGCACCACCTGCCCACCCAAAGCATCTACCTGTTTGCGCATATCCTCCACAAACAAACGAGGCTCTGCCTGCCGGAAGGCGTAAATCGACTGCTTTACATCCCCCACAATGGTCAGGCTGCTGCTGTGCTCACTATAGGCAAATTCCTCTACCAGCGCCTGCACCACTGCCCACTGTGCAGGGCTGGTGTCTTGTGCTTCGTCCACCAACACATGGCGCAAGCGTTGCTCCAACTTGTAGCGCACCCAATCGCGCTGTGCAGGGTCACGCAACAGCTTCACCGCAAAGGTACTTAAATCCGCAAAATCCACCACACCATACTGGCGCTTCAACTGGTCATACGCTGCAACCGTACGCGCACTCAGTAACAGCAGCGCCCATGTTTGCTCCAACAGGCGGCGCTTATTATGCTCTTCAAACACCGTAAATACCTGCTCGTGCAGCTGCTCCAAGCGCACCAAAACCTCATCATCAATATCGGTCAGGTCATCTTTTTTAAATGGCTTTTCTGGCGGGTGCGCAACCCCAGCCTTAACATTCACCACCAAACCCACCAAACGCGCCCAATTGAGTTCGCCACGGCCTGCGGCTTCCGTTACATCACCAATTAATCCACTTTGGTTAGCTTTGGTGCTTTTGCGCCAATGGGCAGCCGCCCACTGCACCTGTGGTAAAATTTGCGCCTGCTGTTGCTGCCACCATTGCGGTAGCGGCTCATTAGCAGCGGCCTCATCCAGCCCCAACCAACCTGCCAGTTGTGCCAAATTCACACCCGCCAGCAGTTGCAGTGGTACTTGCTGCGCCGCTGTTGCCACCATGTTTTGCAGTGTGGTTGGCGCTGTGTGCTCCAACAATGTTTCCCGTGCGGCAACCAATACATCATCATCGCTCGTCAGCACGTTGTGCAATGCTTGTTGGCGCAAAGCGCTGGCGTCTACCTCTTCCACCACTTCCACACCCGGAGTTAGGCCACATTCAATCGGGAACTGCTGCACCAGCTGCTGGCAAAAACTATCCAGCGTTTTGCATTGCACACCCTGCGGTGCTTGCAAAATGCTCTGTACCCGCTGGCGCACAGCATCCAGCGGCATATCGGCCAGCGTATGTTCCTGCAACCAAACTGTGATCTCACTCTCACCCATCAGGCTCAGCTTCATCAGTTGGCCACGTAGGCGGCTAGCAAGCTCCGCTGCCGCCGCACGGGTAAAGGTCAGTGCCAGTACTTGGCTTGGCGCCACCGCATCATCCCGCAACAAGAGCACCACCAGTTTATGCACCAACAGGTGCGTTTTACCTGTACCGGCATGGGCACCAATCCACAACGCAGGTGCAGGCTGCAACGCCTGTTGCTGTGCCTGTTGAGCGTTATTTAAAATGCCCGCATCAAATAGCTCCTTACGCATCAGCCCACTCCCGCACACGGCACAAACCGCGATAGCCACACCCACGGCATTGTTGTTCCAACTTCAGTGTACTCTGCCCACCCGGCACCGCCGGCCACAAGCCATTCTCCGCCACAAAATGGTGTACATAACGCGCTAAGCCATCCGCCGTGTCTTCCAACATTTGCGCCAAATCTTCACCGCTGAACACGCCTTGCACATCCACCCCAGCGCCACCTTTGGCCAAGCCCCATAGCGCCACACTGTCTACCGCTTGGTTATTTTGGTGCAGCAACCACTGCAACACAGCCAATTGCGGTGCCGCTCCACTCTTTAAGCTACTGGTAGCATCCAACTGAGACTGCGTTTTATAATCCACCACCGCCACACGACCACTGCCCTGATCCACCCGGTCGGCATAGCCCATCATGGTCACGTCACCCAAACGTGCTTCTAACTTAGCCTCCGCCTGCGCTGGCACAAAACCATGCTGCGCTTGTTGCGCCAACCGTGCTGCCAACTTTGGCGCCAGCGCCTGCAACCGTGGCTGCCACAGCGTACGGCTTAGCTTTGGTAAATCAGCTAGCGCAGCAGGTAAAATATCCAACAAAAACGTGGTCAGCTGGCTACTATCCTGCCAATCACCCTGATACGGCGTGCTAGGCACACCACGCACTGCTGCCACCAAACCTTCCAGCCAGCCATGTACCGCAATACCAAGGCCACGTGCATCATACTGAGGTGTTAATGGCTCCCACGCCTCCAGCTTAAGCGCACGCCGCGCAAATGCTTTGTACGGGCATTGCACCAGCTCCGCCACCAACGATGGACTCCACCGCATGGGGAGTTGCTCAGCACGCGGGTGCCAACTCATAGCGTGCTGAGTTTGCGACGCTTCCCCCTGCTGTTGCCACTGCCGCACCCAGCTAAACCAATGCTCGGGCAGTGCAGTGGTAGCCGTACTTGCCAGCCATCGGCTAGGCTCTGCCGCCTCACCATGGTGGCTAGCACTGCAGGTCACCAACACTTCTGTGTGGTGGCACAGCTGGCGCCAGTCGTGGTGGTTTAACCCCAGTTGAATATCTGCAGAAGGTAAACCCAATTGCGCCCGTTGCGCACGGTTCAACCATGGAGAAACCTTAGCCGTGTGCGGCCACACCCCTTGCACACTCCCAGCCAAAACCACCTTATCTACCTGCTGCAAGCGCGCCTCTAGCGGGCCCCAAATAAACACATTAGGCACCGTGCCTTCTTGCCGCACGGTTTCTTGCTGCAACGCTTGCTCCAACCATGCTGTGTAGCCATAAATATCCAGCTGCACTGGCACACCACTACCCAACACCTCCCACACGTTTTGCCATGGCTCATCATCAACGTTTTCTACCAACTGAGTCATCAACTGCTGGTGCTGGGTAAGCCATGTTTCTAGCGGCTGTTTACTTGCCGCATCCCAACTGCGATACCAACCCTGCACAGTATCTAGCAGCTCTCTTTGCACTGCCGATTTCACACGCCTGCGGTATGCCGCTAGGCCTTGCTCTGCCGTGCCACGCAGCACATCTCGCTCCAGCGTGTGCGCTGCATCACGCTGTTCTTTAACCAAATTCAACAGTGGGTGTTTTAATAAATCTAGCAACGGCACGGCTGCATAACGCTCAACAAACACGGCTAAGCTCAACATCAGCAACTGCCCGTGCGGCGTATGTAGCAGCGGCTGCCCTGCCGAATCATCCACCACCAAGCCCCAAGCTACACATTGCTGCTGCACCATGCTGGCAAGCCTACGGTCCGGCGTGACCACCGCTACTTTTTGCTGTTGCGCAATAGCTTGACGCAGCTGTAAGGCAATTAACCCGGCTTCCTGCGCTGAATCAGCACAACTAGCCACCTGCACCTCTGGCGTGGCAGCTTTTTCACCCCATGCCTGCACATGCTCTACTGGAATATCCAACGCTTTCAGCAACTGCTGTAATGGGGCATCCGCAGCAGTAAATGTTAATTCTTGTTGCAATGGCGCCAAATCCACCCCTGGGAACACCAACGTACCTTGCGCTAACTGTGCTACCGCACGCATTAACTGCTGAGCTGGTTTGGTGGTATCCACCAAACCCACTACCCATACCGGCTGGTCAAAATCTGGCTGTTGATACTGCTGCGTTTGCGCCCACAGCTGTTGGCGGCTGTGTTGTGCAGGGTCAAAACGTTGGTGCTCTTTTAGCCACGTATCGTACCCCTCCCACACCGCAAGCAACCACGCTTGGTTACGCTGCCAATGCGCTGCATGGTTTTCATCGGTTACCAGCTCGCTCAACCGCACCCGCGGTACGTCGTTTGTTACTAGTTGATTGTGCAAACTCACCAAACTACTGGCAATGTGGCTGGCTTGTGCCGCTGCCAGCTCTGGTTCGTGCTGCTGTAATAAACTGCTAAACACCGCATGTTTTTCAGCAGCGGTAAGCACATCGCTGCGCTGCTGTGGGGCATCATCCACCCCTAAAATACGAATTTGCGGCAAAACTTGTGTTTGTGCTCCCGCTAAAAACTGTTCCTTAAGCGCCAACGCAGCACGACTATTTGGCACCCACACCGTTACCTGTGCCAGCGCAAACGGGTCGGAAAACTCAGCCTTCAGCGCACTCACAGCCAAAGCCAGCGTATCCACACCGGGCGCTGTAACATAGCAAGGGGCAAGTTTTGACGACATCGTGGCGAACTATAAAACAATAAAAGCTTGACCGGGTAGAAAATATAGCATAAACAGCGGCGCATGGTTTTGGTAATGCCACGTGTGGCAGTATCAAAAATGGGCCCGTAGCTCAGCTGGGAGAGCGCTTGCTTTGCACGCAGGAGGTCGTCGGTTCGATCCCGTCCGGGTCCACCATCATTAAAAACATCGCCGTAAGGCGATTTTTTTATGCGGTTATTTTTATTCGCAGCGCAAAAAACGGGGTTTTTGCGTGCTCCTAGGGGTGCCCTCGCTTACGCTTGCGAACCCTCTAGTACCCCGTATTCACAGCGCAGAAAAGCCCCCGTAGTGGGGGCTTTTTAGTGCGTAGAGTTTTCTACAGCTTGGTGTACATCACCACCGCAGCATTCATCGCTTTAAGCAATGGCATGTTTTGCGCGGCTACTGCTTTTTTATCAGCATCGGTTAACGCTTCACCTGCGGCAGCTTTTTCCATAACTGCCTTAAACGGTGCCCACATACCTTTTACTTTTTCTAGCTGAGCTTTAATTTCAGCACTTGGTGCCACTGGCAAGCCAGCAACGCTATCGCCGTTAATCAGGCCACTCAACGCACCATCAAACTGGGCTATAGTTTTAGCAATTTCACCTTTTTGGTAATCAGGCTTATACCCAGCACTCAGCAAAAAGAACTCTTTGCTCATTTTTTGGGTCAACATACGCTGGCGACCAACCACGTTAATTGCCATAGCAATTTCGGCAGAAGCACCAGAATCACCCACCGCTTTTTCAAACAGTTTTACACAACGGTTCATCACAGTTAGTAGTGGGCGGTTACGGGTTGCCACCACCTGCAGCTGTTCATCACTCACGCTGCCAGCAGCAGTAATTTCGGCAATAGAACCACCAAACTTGCTCCACACACCTTCAACACTATCCAAGCATCCAGTAATGCCACCATCGCTGGTACCAGCAAGGCCTAAACCTTCGTCACCAGTGCGCAAACCTTTCAAAGTTTTATCAAACAGGTCATGGCTAGCTTTTAGGCTGGCTACATTGGCGCTTACATCCACACCGCTGGCAATCAGCGCTACTTCTTTACTCATTTTTTGGGTCAGCATGCGCTGCTTACCCGCCAAGTTAACATCCACACCAGTTACCGCCAGTACAGAACCACTCATCACCACAACAGCTGTTGTTAGTGCTACAAATTTTGTAAGTTTCATAAGTCCACTTCTTCTTGTTGTTTATTATTAAACGTATCCATACAGTACGCTATAGAATACTAACCACCAAACACTTACTTAAAAAATTGCCCAAAATGCAGGTTTTAATCCCGCAAAGTGTGTTTGTGGCAACTTAAGCAAGCTACGCGCTTGTCCGACCATTTCTTCCCAAAAGGTCAACGGCGTAATCAGGTCCACCTCACGCAGTGGCGCCTCAATGTCATAGGTTGCACTCAGCCATTGCTGTGCGTCACGCACGCCACCCAAGGCATCTACCAGCCCAAGCTCTTGCGCTTGCACCCCCACCAAGGCACGGCCATCAGCAATAACATCCAACGTGGCTTTACTAGGGTTGCGTCGCTCTTGCACCAAGGCATAGAACATACCATTCATGCGGTGCACCAATTCTTCCAAATATTTTTGTGCTGCTTCATCACGTTTTTCCAACGGGGATGTCACCATTTTTAGCTCACCACTGGCCACACTGGCTGATTTAACCCCAATTTTATTGGCCAGCTCAGTAGCATCCACCAGCGGTAGGAACACCCCAATAGAGCCCGTCAATGTGGCAGGGCTAGCCAAAATATGGTCAGCACCCAGCGCCACCATATACCCTGCCGATGCCGCGGTATCGCCCATAACCGCCACAACTGGCTTGTTCGCTGCCACATGGCGCAATGCCTCGTATAAGGTATAACCACCTGTCATGGTGCCACCGGGAGAGTCCACCCGCACCACTAGCGCCTGCACCTGCTCATCTGCAGCTAAATCATGTAGCGTTTGCAAACGCTCTTGCTCGTTCAAAATTACATCTTCCACCGCAACATGCGCCACATATGGCGCACCGCCATCCACAGCACCTGTTGGCACGCGGTCCACCACAGCAAGTACAGCAATAAACAACAGCAGCAGCGCCACAAAACGCCAGCGTTTACGGGCTTTATCAAGTTTAAACAGCATAAAAGTTTGTTCGGCAGGTATTGGTTTTGTCATGCCCGCATCATGCCATGTTTCGTTAAATTTGAAAAAGAAAACCCTGCCAAATGGCAGGGTTCTTTATTTTTTCTCTTTTCTTGCCACACACCTCGTCATTGCGAGGAACGAAGCAATCTATGTGAGGTGAATCTGTATAGATTGCCGCGTCGCTACGCGACTCGCAATGACGAGGTATCAGGCCAACCTAAGCAGCCTTATCGCTTAGGCGTGCAATTCCCTCTTCAATCACACCTTTAGCCTCGGCAGCATCGCCCCAGCCATCTACCTTCACCCACTTGCCGGGCTCCAGGTTTTTGTAGTGCTCATAAAACTGCTCTAGCTGGTCTTTCAGCAGCTGGTCTACATCGGTAATGTCTTGCACGCTCTTATAACGGCGGTCTAGCTTAGTTACTGGTACGCAAATCAGTTTTGGGTCATCACCCGCCTCGTCAGATGTACGCAGCACACCAACAGGGCGACAACGAATCACCGCACCGGGCACCACATCAACATCAGAAACCACAAAGGCATCCACCGGGTCACCATCACCACCCAGAGTTTGGTTAATGTAGCCATAATGCGCTGGGAACACCATTGGCATTGGCGTAAAGCGGTCTACAAACACCGCGCCAGTGTCTTTGTCAATTTCGTATTTGCAGCCACTTTTATGGCGTGGGTTTTCAATAATCACATAAATATCGTTCGGGGCATCCTTACCAACCGGAACATTCAGCAAACTCATCAGAGCATCCTTATTGGTTCATCTTAAGTAGGCGCAGTGTGCCTTTTTTATGCTACAATCGCAAGACATGAAACTAACCACCCTCACAACCCAATTTTTAGAGCACATTGCCGTGCAGCGCCGCCTGAGCGACCACACCGTGGCCGCCTACAAGCGCGACCTAAGCCAGTTCACCACTTTTTTAACCGAGCATTTGGGGCACACCCCGTCTTTAGCCGACCTCCAACAACTAGAAGCACAAACCATTGAAGCCTTCATGGCGCGCCGCCTCAGCCGCGAAGCCAGCAGCAAAACCACCCTCAACCGCCAGCTCTCTAGCTTGCGGAGCTTTTTTAAATGGGCAGGCACCCATCACCAACTGGGGCAAACCGCTATTGGCCTCATCAAAAACCTGCGCACGCCAGACACCCCGCCAAAAGCCCTAAAAGGGCAGGAGATGATAGACCTGCTGACCAAGCTCACCCCACCAGCTGATACCGATTATGCCGACCAACGTAACTACGCCTTACTTATGCTGCTCTATGGCGCTGGGCTACGCATTAGCGAGGCCTTGGGCCTACCCGCCAGCGCCGCTAACCACAACACCCTACGTGTACGTGGTAAAGGCCAGCGAGACCGCATTGTTCCGCTGCTGCCCCCTGTGCAAGCCGCCCTACAAATTAGCTTAAAAACTGCCCCGCTCAGTGCTGGTAATGCGCCTTTATTCCAAAACAATCGCGGCGATGCGCTCTCCGCCCGACAAGCACAAAAAATTCTGCAACAAAACCGTCGCGAACTTGGCCTGCCAGAGCACCTTACCCCCCATGCACTACGCCATAGCTTTGCTAGCCATTTGTTAGCCGATGGCGTTGCTGTACGGGAAATTCAAGAACTCCTCGGCCATGCCGATCTTTCTACCACGCAACGCTATTTAGATACCGATTTTCAGCAACTGCTTAACACCCACGGCAGCAGCCACCCACTTAATAAAAACAAATCATAAATCAAGCGGTTTTTTGTTGCATAAACCCCCGAAAACTGCTACTTTTCGCGTGATTTGAAAGATGATTATTCCAGAACTAGTTAGTTAGATAATGAGTAAAGAACAGGATACCCCTATGACCGCCACTGCATCTCAAGCTGTAGATAACACCGTAACTGCGGAATATTCCGCCTCCTCCATTAAAGTCCTAAAAGGGCTAGAGGCCGTACGTAAACGCCCCGGCATGTACATTGGTGACACAGACGACGGTACCGGCCTGCACCACATGGTGTACGAGGTAGTGGATAACGCGATTGATGAAGCACTCGCCGGCCACTGTGACCGTATTGTGGTTACCATTGAGAAAGACGGCAGTGTAAGCGTAAGCGATAACGGCCGTGGTATTCCGGTAGACATTCACCCCGAAGAAGGCGTAAGCGCCGCCGAGGTGATTATGACCAAGCTCCATGCTGGTGGTAAGTTCGACGACAACTCCTACAAAGTATCTGGTGGTCTACACGGCGTGGGTGTGAGTGTGGTAAACGCCCTGTCCGAACTGCTACGCCTCGACATTTACAAAGATGGCAAACACTACGAGCAAGAATACAGCATGGGTGAGCCAAAATACGCCCTGCGCGAAGTAGGTGAAACCACCGAGAAAGGGACCAAAGTAACGTTCCTCCCTTCCGAGAAAACATTTAGCTTTACCAACTTCAGCTTCGAAACACTGCTTAACCGCCTACGTGAGTTGGCGTTCCTTAACAGTGGTGTGCACATTCGCCTGCGTGACGAGCGCGATGAAGAGCCAAAAGAAAAAGTTCTGCACTACGAAGGTGGCGTGCTGGAGTTTGTTAAGCACATCGACAAAACCCGCAACAGCATCCACGATGAAATTGTTTCGTTCCAAAGCCACGATGAAAAATCCGGCATTAGCGTAGATATCGCACTGGAATGGAACGACGGCTACACCGAAAACGTACAGCCATTTACCAACAACATTCCTCAGCGTGATGGTGGTACCCACCTGCAAGGTTTCCGTGCAGCACTAACCCGTATTGTGGTTGGCTACGCAAACGAGAGCGGCGCGCTTAAAAAAGCTAAACTCAGCAACCTAACGGGTGACGACTGCCGCGAAGGCCTCACCGCCGTGCTGTCTGTAAAAGTGCCAGACCCTAAATTCAGCAGCCAAACTAAAGACAAATTAGTAAGCTCCGAAGTACGTGGCGTTGTAGAAAGCCTAGTATCTGAGCGTTTGGGCGCGTTTTTTGAAGAGAACCCGAACGAGGCCAAAACCATTGTGCAAAAAGTGCTGGAAAGCGCTGCCGCACGTGACGCTGCCCGTAAAGCACGCGACCTAGCACGCCGCAAAACCCCGCTAGAGGTTGCAAACCTACCCGGTAAACTGGCCGACTGCTCCGAGAAAGACCCAACCTTGTGCGAACTGTACATTGTTGAGGGAGACAGTGCGGGCGGTAGCGCCAAAATGGGGCGCGACCGTAGCAAGCAAGCTATTTTGCCGCTGCGTGGTAAAATTCTAAACGTAGAAAAAGTCCGCTTCGACCGTATGCTACAAAACCAAGAAATTGGTACCATGGTTAAAGCGCTCGGCACCAGCATTGGTAAAGACGAGTTCGACGTTGAAAAACTGCGTTACCACAAAATTGTAATCATGACCGATGCGGACGTCGACGGCGCCCACATTCGTACCCTGTTGCTCACCTTCTTCTTCCGCCACATGCCGGAAATTGTAGAAGGCGGCTACCTATACATTGCGCAACCACCGCTATACCGTGTGGCTCGTGGTAAGCGTGAGGTTTACCTCAAGGATGAGCCTTCACTAGAAAGCTTCCTAAGCAACTCTGCACTAGATGGCGCGATGCTTACCCTTGCCAGTGGCGAACAACGTAGCGGCAACGACTTGGAAGCAACCTTCCAAAGGTCTACCCGCGTGCGCAACCTGTGCCGCAACTTGGCTGGTAAAATCAACCAAAACCTCATTTGGGCACTACTGGGCAGCACCGCAACCGAGAGCAGCCTGAGCCAAGACCAAGCCACTGCCGAGCAGCTGGCCGAGGCGCTCAAAACCACACTAAATGCAGCGGCCGAAAGCCACGAGCAGTGGGACAGCCAAGTGCAAGCCCAAAGCGTACTGAGCGACAATGCCGATGCCGAACAAAGCGAAGAGCAAGAAGCAGCGGCCACCAGCCACTACACCTTGCGCCTATTCCGCCAGAAGGAAGGCCTCACCGAGGAACTATTCCTAGAGCCACGCCTGCTTACCCTACCAAGCATGCGCACACTGTTTAAACTACGCGAAGATGCTAATGCACTCATGGGCAGCAGCAACTTCACCAGCGGCAGTAACGAGTACCCTTGCCACAACCCGGTAGACATTGCCGAGGCAGTATTGGCCGAAGGTCGCCGTGGTTTGAGCCTACAGCGCTACAAAGGTTTGGGTGAAATGAACGCCGACCAACTGTGGGAAACAACCCTAAACCCAGAAAACCGCACCCTACTGCAAGTAACAGTGGACGATGCGGCCAAGGCTGATGAAATCTTCAGCACCTTGATGGGCGACGTTGTAGAACCACGTAAGGACTTCATTCAGGACAACGCCCTAACCGTACAAAACTTGGATGTTTAATTAACACCCACAACAGCAAAAGCCCGCCCCAAAAGGGGCGGGCTTTTTTAC
This sequence comes from Pseudomonadota bacterium, assembly GCA_030148545.1. Lineage (GTDB taxonomy): Bacteria > Pseudomonadota > Alphaproteobacteria > UBA2136 > JASBTF01 > JASBTF01. The sequence goes on along the minus strand of JASBTF010000001.1, from coordinate 74,498 downwards.
ATTTATACAGTTATTGGCAACGGCGGGTGAGAAAGCCTCAGCGGCACGACAGAGTTGCGACGAGCATAATCATGAAAACGTTTCAAAGGCTTGCTAACCCCTTGCTCAGCAGCATAACTAATCAGTGTACGAAACACCCCTATCCACTCATCATTATCCGGGTCTGCAACATAAGGTAAACAAATACAATATAACTCTATGGTCACATTTTCATCAGAAACATCACCACACTTCATGCGCTTTACTAAATGATCAATTTCTTTTTTGGCTAATTTAATTTCACGTTCAACCTTCCTCTTAGCATGTCACTTATTCCACTGCCAAAGTGACCAAAGGGCAAACAAACCAAGGCCAATCCATGAAATCCAATGCATTTCTTTTCCTCCCAAGGCAAAATTAAAAGCGTTTAATAGCAGCATGCACCCAACGCATTTTATCGCCATCTACAGTCAAAGCATACTCGCGCTTCAACTGCTCAAGCTCAATCAAGTCCGCTGGCTGCAGCACGTCTGGGTTCAAACCTCTATCAGGACACAAATCACTCTGTATTGCAGAGTAATAAACCTCATTCTCATCAATTGGCACCACAACCCAATGCGTATCAGGTATTAGTACAGGTTCAGCACCAGCTTTAGGCTGATACAATTCACCTGCCTCCGGTGGCCGAAAAGCTTGGCCTAAGCCATGTCTATGGACAGATGGATTAATTTCAACACCCGCACGAGCCAACATGGCCATATAAGCATCAGGTATCATATTATTAGGAAATGTTGGAATCATAAAAATCCCTCCCAACATTTAAAAACAGTACAGATTTATACCCACACCATATCGTATACCCAGCTACAAAACAATAAATCTCTCCTGTGGTGTATTTAGGTACGCCGCTGCAGTGATGAAGGCGACGACGCGTAGCCAAACCTACATGAGGAGGCTGAAACACAAGGCGGTGTGCATAAATCGCCATCAGGGGAGATTTTAACCCCGTAGCCAGCTATAAATTTCCTCAGCCAACTGCGGACTAATACCAGGCACGCGGGCAATTTCCTCCACAGTGGCGCCCTCCACCCCTTTGGCCGATCCAAAATGCAGCAGCAGTGCTTTTTTGCGTTTAGCACCAATACCAGGAATTCCATCCAACTTAGACTTACTTAATTCCTTACTACGCTTTTGCCGGTGGTAGCCAATTGCAAAACGGTGTGACTCATCGCGAATTTGCTGTAGTACAAAAATCAGTGGTGTGTCGTGCAAAATCGGCAGCTGCACAATCTCACCATCACGGTAGTGGTACAGCTTCTCTAGCCCCTTATCGCGCTGTTCCCCTTTGGCAATCGCGCACAGCTCTGGGCAGTCTGGCTCATCAATAAACTCAAGTTCCTGCGCCACTTTTACCAGCACATTCAAATGGCCAATGCCACCATCCACCAAAATCACGCTCGGGAATGCCGATAAACCCGCCTCGCTATCCTTCAGCAAGCGTTTATAACGGCGGGTTAATGCCTCGTGCATCATGCTGTAATCATCTGGCGTGTTTTTGCCTTTAATCGCAAACTTGCGGTACTGGCGCTTGTCCATGCTCTCCTGCGTGGCCACCACCAAGCTGGCCACCGGGCTGGTACCACTAATGTTGGAAATATCAAACGCCTCCACCCGCTCAATCGGCAGCTCGCGGCCCAAGTGCTCGGCAAACGCTTCCATTTGTTTAGCCCATGCCGTGTGTTCGGTTTGGCGCCGTTGCAAGGCATTTTGCGCGTTCTTGAGCGCCTGTTGCACCACCTTGTAGCGGTCGCCACGTTGCGGCACCAACAGCTGCACTTTACGCCCTGCGCTATAGCTCAACGCCTCGGCTAGTGCCTCGCTATCCGCTACCGCATCGCTGGTGAGCACCAACGGCGGCGCTGGCCGCGCCGCATAATGCAAACTGAGGAACACCCGCAAGGTCTCCGCCGCATCCAGCTCCTCCACACCTTTTGGGTAATACGTGTGGTTCCCCACATGCTGCCCCCCACGGTAAAAGAACCCCTGCACCGCCGTTTGCCCGCCAGACTGCACCAACGCAAAAACATCCGCCTCTGGCAGGGCGTGGGTCATCGCATTTGCCGCGGTGTTAATACTTGCCAGCGCCTGTAAACGGTCGCGTATGGTTGCCGCTTCTTCATAATTCCAGTTCGCTGCGGCATCGGCCATTTGCTCCTGCAGCGCTTTATGCACTGCAGTGCCTTTGCCGTCCAAAAAGTCCAGCGCTTGCTGCACCAAATGCCGGTAATCCTCAGCATCAATTTTGCCAACGCAGGGGGCGCTACAACGCTTTACGTCATATTTAAGGCACGGCCGCGTACGGTGGCGGAACACACTATCAGCGCAGGTGCGCAACCTAAACGCCCGCTCCAGCAAATCAATCGTGCGGTGCACCGCGCCAGCATCGGGGTATGGGCCAAACACATGCGCTTTTTGCTTAAGCGACCCACGGTGAGAGCGCACGCGCGGCGTGTCCTCCTTCGTAATCACAATGCTGGGGTAGGTGCTATCATCGCGGAAGGTAATGTTATACTTCGGCTTGAGCGATTTAATCAGGTTCGCTTCCAGCAGCAGTGCTTCGGCCTCGGTGCGGGTTTCCACAATCACCAGTTCGCGGGTTTCAAACACCATTTTACGAATCCGCGCACCCATGCGCTCCGGCTGGGTGTAGCTGGTTACGCGGTTCTTCAGGTTTTTGGCCTTACCCACATACAGCACATCGCCAGCAGCATTCAGCATGCGGTACACCCCCGGCATAGCCGGTAAGCGCACTAACTGCGCTTTAATATACTCAATACCATCGGTAATTTGGGTGCTACTCACCTAAGCGTTATAGCACAGTTTTTGGCTTAGTCAGTCAGTGCTGTATAGTCCCAACCACGGCTAGCGCCCATACAGATATAAAGCCGGTTGTTCGTCGTATCAATACTCATCCGCCCACGCTCATTATCTGCATCACAATCTGCACTTGGCGGCGCACCAGCATTAAAGTCTGCAAACTGAGCATAGCTCCCATCTGGCACATGAAGCGTACTTGAAGGGCTCATCGTACCAATACCCACGTTACCGTTACCTAAAATGACCATACGGTCGGTTGTATTGGTGCGGAAATACATAGGGTAGTCCGCATACACCCCAATGGTGTAAGCACGGTTAGAAATAGTGTAAGCAGCGCCAGAGCCATAGGCAATATTCCGCAAATACGTGCTACCACTCAATGCATAAAAGTCAGCTAGCGACCCCGATGTAGTATCAGGGTTTTCTACCCGAATAACCGTATTACCACCCACATTAGTCTTATTTACATGCAATTCTTCATTTGGACCAGTTGTACCAATACCTACGTTGCCAGAAGAGTCGGCGGTCATAAAGATATTGCCGTTTGTTGCCAATTGCATCACATCGCTACTATGTCCGTATGCAATGTAACCAGGTGCACCATTTGCCTCATCACCAAAAGCAACTGCACCAACTTGGGCACCACTGTTAGGGGTCGCAATAGTCAGACCTGAGTAACCATTATTATTCCCCTTAACCACCAGGTTAGACCATGCCGTATTCAACACTTCCGTAAAGTCGTTATAGCCGCCATTAATTGCCGTAATACGTGTTGCCACCGTACCTGTCTCAGAAACATCTAACGCGTAGCTTGGGCTATCTAGCCCTACACCCATTCTACCATCGTTCAAAATGGTCAAAAACGCATCGTTGTAAACAGCCGTATCCACAGCATGGCTTGCTACCGATGCTTGGCGATTCACCACAAAGCGGTCGCTACCACCACCAGAATTATAAGGGCGACCCCAGAACCATTCGGTATCACCACCAGCATCGTGTGCATAGGTTCCCAGCGCACGCACGTTAGTACCGTTGGTTGCCTTCAACACAACAGCACCATTGTGGTAGCCGCTACCACCACCTTCAATGGTTAATTCGGTAGAGCCTGTAGATTCCACATGTAATAAACTTTCTGGACTATTCGTCCCAACACCCACACGACCAATAGCATCAGTATGAGGCACTAAGTAAAGCGCCGTATCAAAACCCACTTCAAACGACATAGACTCAGCACTATGATCATAATGTATACCACCCTGAACACCATTTCCACTATCGCCAAAGTGTACACTTGAGATACCACTAGTACCACCCAAAAGCTGTATACCAGCGCCTTGACCTATGACACCGTTATTATGCACCACTAGCTGGGCCCCAGCAGGAGCACCAATCCACGAGGATGTTAAGGCACCACTAGCACCAATCAGGTGCAATGTCGCACTTGGGCTCGTCGTACCAATACCTACATTACCATCGCTATTAATCCGCATACGTTCGGTAAACGCCGTTAAAAACTGCATAGAATTATCGCTATTATCATAAAAAAGGCGACCTACAGAACCGTTATTGCTATCACCCATAATCAAACCAGCCTGGCCAGATATCCCTGATATTAAACTAATAATTGCATCAGACCCAGTGGTGCCATCATTTTGGAACGCAGCTAAACTAGAAACATTACTCACCCCTGCAGTACCACTGTTCAACACATGAAACTTGCTATCTGGTGAATCCGTCCCAATACCTACACTGCCACTGCTACGATATACATCCGTGGTAGAAACACTCCACAACCCACTACCACTCAAGCTACCATCCACGTTCAGGTTACCGGTAATGCTCACGTTACCGCTGGCATCAATGGTGAAAAACTCGCTGGTGTACAGGTCGCCATCACCCAAAGCAATCATGAACTTATCAGCAGCGCTATCACCCACACCCACAGTCCACTCGCCGTTTGCTGTACCATTATCCATCGTCATTTTAGGGTCGTTTGAACCAACGTCAAAAGTAATGGAGCCAGCACCCCCCACATCACGCGTGAGCGCCAGCAAATTTTTACCGCCACCACCGCCAGTAATGGTTAGCCCATCTGCATTTGCATCTTGGTCAATATGTACTTTAGCTGCAGGGTTGGTGGTCCCAACACCCACGTTGCCATCATAGCCCTTAATCACCATTTCAGCGTTACCACCACCCACATCAAAAATCATTTGTTTAGCAGCCGACGTAGCAGCATGGTCATAACGAATAATACCATCTGTCACGCCAGCTTTTTGGAAGGTGATACGCCCAGTACTCGAATCACCAGTAGTATCAATGAAAATACCTGCATAACCGTTACTGAAGCTAGAGCTAAGCTCCATACTCGTATTACCTGTAGAATTCACATGTAATGTAGCTGCAGGGTCAGTAATACCAATACCCACATTGGCCGTATTGTAATAAATCTCACTACCGTTTTGGCTCCACAAACCACCACCACCGCTACCGCTGTAGGTCGCAAAATCTACCCAAGCGTTAGCATCGTCACATACTTCAAATTTATTGCTGGCTGCGTTGTAACGGATCGCCCCTTCGGTTGCCACACTGGCTGGGTCGCCCGCGCTAGTACAAGTATCACCACTGTTTTTTAGGCTCACTTCCTGTGCCACAGCAGTCGTAAACGCGCTTAATACCAGCACGCTCGTGGTGAAGATGTATCCGAAATTTTTCCCTAACACAGTTATGGCCTCGTATTTTTTATGTAGCCTAGCATAAGTCATTGCTGACCTTAAATAAATTAATTGTCACTCAACTGGCTAAACAACAGGCAATTTTATGCCAAAGCCAGGCACAACCTATGGGAAAAACCGGCGCAGCGGCACGTTATAAAACGCACTCAGCTGCCACAGCTGCGTGGCTGCCACGCGGTTTTTGCCATGCTCGTATTTTTGCACCTGCTGGTAACTCACCCCCAAATGGTCCGCCAACTGCTGCTGGCTTTGGCAATGGCTCGTGCGCAGTTCACGTATCGTGTTACCAATGTGGCGGTCAATAAAAGTAGTTGGGTATTTAGGCATGGCATGCTCTCCTCACTGTTCAATAAACAAGGCCACCAAAAGGTGGCCGGAGGTTCAAAACCGCTACAAAAGAAACGGCCAGTGCCTTTTAGGCATAGCCCTGGACAGAGGCACCGCCTCCGGCCATAAGGTTCGAAGACAGCACATTGTTATCGGTGTTTACCATCACCGCTTTTGTAAGGAGTTTTGAAGCTCCAGCACAGCACCCGCCGCACATGAGGCTACTGTAGGTGGCACCACCCGCAAAGTCAAACATCAAGGATAATGCCGACCATATGCTGAATAATGCTGATTCGTGCCGCCTTATGCCGAACCTCAGCATTCATATTTCATAAAAATAAAATGAGAAAATCTCAATAAAAACAATATTAAAACTCTAAAACTGCAAAGTCACGCAACCATTTTACTGGTTTACCCGCATGTTGCAGGTTTTCCGTCTCTTTTTTCAATAGCGGCGCCGTACCCACTTTAGCGTGCCACAAATACACATCACAATCAGCTTTCAGCTTTTGTAATTCACCCACCACGCTCGACGTACTGTGGTGACCACTAATATCCGCAAGCCAAGTCTCAGCCTCAGCAAAGGAGCAATCTACCAGCACGGCCTTCAGGTTTGGCGTGCGGTTAGCAATCTCCCAAATTTCATCCGTCGCACCTGTATCACCACTCAGCAAAACGGCCCTGTCACCTTGTTCAATCAAGTATCCCACCGTTGGCACGGTGTGGTGCACCTGTATCGGCGTCAACTTCAACCCGTCAGCCAGTTCATAGGTGGTATTTGGCGTAATACTCGCTGTAGTAAACTGCCCTTTTTCAGGCGTAGGCAGCACTGCAAAATCAGGCCAAATCACATTATTAAAAATGTTTTCTTTCAAAGCGTTAAGCGTATGTTCAATACCGTGCAACGTCAGCGGTTTGGGCCATCTACCAAAATATGTTTCAAACAAAAAGGGTAAATCCGCAATGTGGTCAAAATGGCAGTGCGTGAAAAAAATGTCCGTCAGGCTCAAAATTGCCTCATCCGGCAAACGCCCAGCCACCGTACCCGCATCAATCAACACGTGCTCATTCAACCGCAAACACAGCGGTCGGTAGCCAATGCCACGGCTGCCATCGCAGCCTAAAATATCAATGCGCATGGCTCCACGCTAATGGAATTTTTAACCAAAAACAGCAACGTATTGCTAACTCCCAGCAAACATAACCACCCCCTGTGGCATTAGTGCTTGCGCTGACGCAGCAGTTTGCCTACTTTGTTGCGCATGACTGCAAAAACTTACGGCATTACCCCACCTGATTACCAACCACACACAATCCGCACCACGCGTGATGATGAATCCAGCGGCGGCACGTATTGGTCTCCCAGCCGCTTGCAGGAAAGTTTGGTGTATCAACACCAAGTTTATCGTTTTGCCGCACAATTAATTCAACAGCACGACTTTACAGAAGTAATTGACGTAGGCTCCGGTGGTGGCGCTAAGCTGGCTCAACTTGCCAAACAGATGCCTGAAGTAAACTTCACAGGTATCGACCAGCCACAAGTGATTGAGTTCTGCCAAACCCAATACTCTCATGTTAACTGGGATTGGGACGATTTTGAAAACCCACGCACCGATGCTAACCGCAAGCAAGCACAGCTGATTATTTGCTCCGACGTTATTGAACACTTGGAAGATCCAGATAAATTGCTGAGCTTTATTCAGCACCTTGCTACACCACAAACCACCATTCTACTTTCCACCCCAGAGCGTGACAAACTATACGGCCGCACAACAAATCGCCAGCCTATGAACCCCGCACACATTCGCGAATGGACACAAACAGAACTAGCTAACTACCTAACCGAAACAGGTTTTAACATTGAACAACACTTTACCCAGCACGGCATTAAAATTGGGCTCAACCGCCCATTCCTAAAATACAATCTACGCCGTATCGTACGGGGCTACCCACTAGATTATAACCAAGTAGTGGTAATGAAAAAGAGCAGCTAATTACACTGACTTCTCTAAGACTTGTAAAATAGGGTGAAGCTGGCTTAGACTTCCGGCATTAAAAGGTTTTTGCCATAACAAAAACAGCCCATAACCAAGTCCTGCTAAAACACCACCCACAATAACTGGAAATACCTGTACACTCATAAAAAATATGACGCCAATCAATACAGCACCTACCAGTGCTAAACGCAAACTAGACCAACACAATCCTGCATTAACCAGCTGCAGCGGCCGCAAAAACCACAGCGCTGATAGCCATATAAGTAACGAGACAAACGCCGTACTTATTACCACCCCTACAGCACCAACCTTAGGGGTTAGTAAAAAGAATAGCGGCACATTTAATAGCCCCAATGCATACTGAAACAATACAGCTTTGTTTTGCTCGCGTAGCATCAACACATATTGCATTGGCCCAAAAGTTAAAGCTAGAGCTACCACCAACACATATACCTGCCCCACCAGCACCGAGTCGGCATAAGCAGCACCAAACAGTAACGGTACCCAAAATGGTAAAGTAAGTGCTAAACCTAGCAATGCTGGTACCCATAGCAGATAGTTCAATTGCTGCTGTAGCGCCAGCATTTTAGCCATACTTTGCTTTTGGGCCTCTTCATCCATTGTGCTTTGGCGCGTTACTAAAATACCGCCCAACAACTTATTAGGTGAAAACAGATATAATAAGTTAGGCAACATCACACCCACACTAAATACAGCAACTGCAGCGCTATCCACCAACCAACCAAGCATAAACCCAGCAAAGGCAACATCTCGCAACACAACCAACCCGTTACTACCGGCCATAGTCAGCGCATAACGCCACAGGCGTGGAAATGTCTCCCGTACTTGTTGGTTAATACCCCCGCCTTTTTGCCATAAAAGCCGAATACTACGCACACTCCACTGAAATTCGAGCACAAATTCTACCGCAGCACCAACAACCAACAACCAGAGTACATAACCAATATTCAGCCCGAGCAAATAGCCCACCCCAATAGCACTCACCACCAAAAAGCGGCGCAACAAAATAGCAACCGTGCTTAAATCTCGCCGCTCAATACTTTGCAGCCAACTTTGGTTCAGCATGTTCAATAATGTGAACATAACAAACAGAACCAGTGGCAACAGGTATTGCTCAAATAGGCGTGGTGCCTCAAACCATGTAGCCATATCGGCGCGCAGCATCCAAATAACAACTAAAAGAATAAAGCCTACCAAAACACATAAGCCAAACGCTGCAGCACCCAACTGCGCTGCAGCACGATGGTGACCATCGCGCCGCCATGCTGGCACAAAACGGCCTAACGTGCGCACCATGCCAAGCGAACCAATATACAGCGCCAGCATGCCCATAAACTCAAACAGTTTTACTTCACCATAAATATGCGGGCCCAATGCACGTGCCAAAACAACAGCAATACCAAAACCGCTCAATAGCTGGAGTATTTGCTCCAAACCAAAAATAATAACAGCGTGCTTGAGAGGGGTTGGTTTTAACAATGACATTGCCGCATGCTATCGGGTTGTTTCGCAACACACAAGCTTGCTCTCTCACCCAGAATCACGTATGACTCTGTTCATGACAGCAATTCTTAAGCAACGCTTTGGTAAATTCTACAACCTTTTTGCCCGTGAGTATCGCCGTGCGGCGCGCACTTTATTAGCACCACGCTATATCAGCTTTGATGGCATTAAGGTAGACACGCAAGACCCGAACATTAACCCACGCCTACGCCAGCAACTACGCGATGAAGACTTTGAACTACAGGTACGCGATATTCTTAATAAAACACTAACACCTAACGATATTGTGCTGGAACTTGGTGGTGGTTTTGGTGTGGTAACCAGTAAAATTTGCCAAATTGTGGGAGACAAAAACACAACCACATGTGAGGCAACACCACAAATGCGTGAGGCTTTAGGCCGTACGCTAAAACTCAATGGATATAACCCTACTGTGCATCAAGGTATTTTTGGTGAGCAAGAAGGTGAAACTGAGTTTCAGCTCAACACCGAGACCTTTTGGAGTTCATCTCAATCTACCCGTGCTGGAGAAGAGAATACGACCAGCATTAAAGTACCCGTTATTGATGGCCCAGCCCTGTGCCGTAAGCTAAAACCAACCTATTTAGTAGTAGACATTGAAGGCGCAGAAGACCAGCTTACTAACATTGTAGACCTAGCCAGCGTACGTACTATTTGCTTGGAAACGCACCCGCAAGTAGCCCGTATCCGTAACGTATTGCCACAGCTTATGGAAGCTGGATTTGATGTTGATACACTTTACAGTGCACACCGCTGCTTAGTACTACGTCGCCAAGAAGATTTAGAGCAGACGCTGAGCATTCCACGCGCTGATTAAAGCTTAAACGCAACCTTTACCGTTTGAGGATACTTACCTGTGTAAGGTTCTGTTTGGGTGCGGTCAGCCGTTGGTGGTTTACGATCACCAAGCTGATAACCTGCATCTAACCGGCTTGGATCATGCGGCTGAAACTTGTAGTGATGATACTCACCCACATACTTGGTCACCACCTTATTTTCATAGAGTTCATTACGTAGTGCGTGCTTGAGTGTAAAGCTTTGCGGCATCCAATCATCCACCACTAAACCGCGTGTGGGTACCACGGTAGTACCGCGGTAAATACGGTGCGGCATGTTGTTGTAGGTACGCTGTTCATACCCGGTGGTGGACTGTTTAAAATCACCAAAAAAGGTGCGTTCAGTGCCAGTAAGTAGCCCTGCTTCTGCATCAGCATCGTTCACATAGGTAATAATTTTTTGCACCATATCGTCCGTATAAAACTGGTCGGCATCTAGCGTCATAAACCATTTTCCAGCTTGCCATTGCGTACTCATGGAAATCATTTTTTGAAACGTAAGTGCCTGATTAATTCGGTATGGGTGGTTACGTGCCCACAGCACCAAACTCTTCCAACGGCCTGGTGTAAATAACCGACTGAACGATGCCTTATTATGCCCAATCAGCAACGTAAGCCAACTTAACCATTTGGGCTGGCGTACGGCTTCCACCCAACGAGCGTGTGGGCGCTCGGCGCACCATGCTTTAATAATTTCACGCGTACCATCGGTAGATTTATTCTCCTGCATAGGGTCAAAACAGCCGTCACACAAAATCACCTCTGCTGGGTTCAGTGCATCAATTTGCGCAAGCGACGCCTCTACCCAGCCACGCTCGTTCCAATAGGTACCAAAAATAATCAGGTTGTTTGCCATGCTCGGCATGCTATACCTTAAGGCATGGCCGTACAAGCACCCATTGTTAGCGTTATTATGAGCGTGTACCGCGCTGAGTTGGCGTGGCTTAAACAAGCTGTGAGCAGTATTCTCAACCAATCGCTTACTGAGTTTGAGTTCCTCATTTATAACGATGGTGCTGCTGAAAACATTACCAAATACCTGCATAGCATTGATGACCAACGTGTAAAAATAGTTGGCGATGGCACGAACAAAGGGTTAGCTGCGCGCTTAAACGAAGGGCTCGCCGCCGCCACAGGTAAATACATTGCCCGTATGGATGCCGACGATATTAGCCACCCCACCCGTTTGGAACAACAAGTAGCTTTTATGGAGCAAAACCCACATCTTACTGCTAGCAGCTGCGCCTATCGCTTACTCCCCAGCCAAAAAATAGTTATGCTACCCACAAACACACAACACTGCCGCGACACCCTGTGGTTCACCAGTCCACTGTGCCACCCAGCCACCATTATGCGCCGTAGCATTATTAGCGATTTAAACCTACGCTACCCCGATGTACCCTGTGCGCAGGACTACGGCCTATGGCTACAACTAGCAGAGACTAGTCAACTCAGTAACTTAAAACAACCATTGCTAGATTACCGCCAACATGGCGATTCCATTACCCACCGCAGCTTTAGCAAAAAAATGGCTGTACTACAGCAGCTACAAAAACCTTTGCTTACCAAGCTACTCCACCGTGAGCCAACAAAAGCTGAACAATGGGCACATAGCCTTAGCGGCACACCACAGCGCCCTGCTACACTTGCGGAATGGCAAACTTTATTGCGCTGGGTCATAACACTGCTCACCAAACTACCCAGTATTTATGCCAAAACTTTTGCGCTCAAATTTTTGCTACGCAAACTACTTAACCGATAGGAACACAGCATGACTAACTACGGCGGTATTACAGTAACCGACTGCACAACAATGCAAACGCAGCAAGCGCTTGCACAAGGTGCCCCTTATGGTTTTGAGCGCATTACACTCCAAGCTGGGGAGGCACTTACCCTCAGCAACCTCGGCTTTACCATGCTGTATGTGCAAAGCGGCGATGTGAACATTAACAACAGTACAATAAACGCAGGTGAATCCCTTACAACTGGCAAACCGCTAGAGCTGCATAGCACCAAAGGCTGTACAGCTTTTGTGGCCACAGCAGCAGTAACCGAACCGGTAGCAACCAGCCACCAAAAAGAGCACTATACCGTTACCAAACCATGGGGGCGCGAGCTATGGCTCAGCGGTGCTGATTGCCTGCACTTTACGTTTAAAGTGCTCGAGATCACCCAAGGTAACCAATGTAGTTTGCAGTATCATGAAGAGAAACGCGAAACGCTTTACTTGGCCAGCGGCAACATGGAATTGGTGTACCACCAAGGGCCACAGCCAGCCCCTGCCGACCTAGCCACCTTACCACTTAACCAACCAACGGCTATGGATGTGGTGCCGCCTGCTATTCACCGTTTCCGTGCTGTGAGCAACATTGTGTTAATTGAAGCTGCCACTCCACAGATAGATGATGTGGTGCGCCTTGCCGACGACAGCAACCGCCCCAGCGGACGCATTAATGCTGAGCATGAGAAACATGTTGGCAATTTAAAATAATATCAGCATCGTTATCACCATCCCCAGCTCGCAGCGCGAGTGGGTTGGTGGAGGTCCAGGACACATCCTGGTGCCAAGCGGCGGCTTTGCCGACCGCGACAGCAAACCAAAACCCTAAAATGGTTTAAGCAGCACCAAAAACACCACTGCGATGAGCACCAGTGTTGGCACCTCGTTCCATAGGCGGAAGAACTTACCACTACGCTTGCACGTACCCGCAGCCAACTGCTTGTGGAAGTATTTTAAACTGTGATGATAGCCAGTAAGCAGCACAACCAGTGTTAGTTTGGCGTGCAACCAACCAAACTCAAGCCAGCCCGGGTTAAGCACCAGCAACCAAATACCAAAGCCCCATGTTGCGGCCATCGCTGGCATCATAATAAATTGGTATAACTTACGCTCCATAGTGGTGAGCATTTCCTTAGCGGCTTTGTTGGGTGCATCCACGTGGTACACAAACAAACGCGGCAAATAAAACAGCCCAGCAAACCAAGCAATAACAGCAATAAGGTGGAGGGCTTTAATAATGTCGTAGCTCATGACTACACTATAAAACAGCAACAAAATACACGCAAACAACTTGCCCCCAAAAGCCATTTGCGGTAACCAGAGTAAACAAAAAAATCAGGACGTATGACTCAAACACTTCGCATTGCCACCCGTAAGTCCAAAATGGCCCTTACCCAAACCCAACATGTGGCAAACCTGATTGAAAAAGCAAATCCCGGTGTTAAATGCGAGCTGGTTGGCATTGTGACCGATGGCGACTACGAAAAGTTTAAAGGCGACCTTAAAACCATTGGTGGTAAAGGTGCATTTGTTAAAGGGTTAGAAGTAGCTATTTTAAACGGTGATGCAGACCTTGCGGTACACTCTATGAAGGATGTTCCCACCGATGAAGATTTACCCGAAGGCCTCACCATTGCAGCTGCGCTCAAGCGTGATGACATTCGTGATGTAGCAGTTTGTCGTGATAATGAGAGCTTTGAAGAGCTGCCTGAAGGCGCCAAAGTTGGTACATGCTCTGTGCGTCGTGCTGCACAAATTGCTACGAATTTCGCTTACCTTACCGTAGTTCCTTTGCGCGGTAATGTAGATACCCGTTTGCAAAAGCTAGAAGATGGTGAGGTAGATTGTGCCCTACTGGCAAAATCTGGCTTGGAACGCCTAAACCTACAAAGCCGTATTAGCACTGTTTTTGAGCCAGATATGATGCTGCCAGCTTTAGCCCAAGGCACCGTTGGCGTGGAATGCCGCAGCGATAATACCGAGCTGCTCGATATGCTCAGTAAAATTAACGTTAAGGATAGCTACACTTGCCTAATGGTAGAGCGCCACTTGTTGCAACACCTTGGCGGTAATTGCCACACTCCTGTTGGTGGCTACTGCGAAGTAACCAAAGGTGGCAACCTGCGCCTTATTGCCGCGGTGTACAGCCCCGATGGCAAAACAACCGTGCGCACCCGCATGAAAATGCCGTACAACGATTGGGCAGAACTGGCCAAAGCCGCCGCCGATGACCTGAAGAGCCAAGGCGCCGAGCAAATTATTGCCCAAGCCAGCCAAGCCGCCTAGCTTGACACCCTCACCCCAAACAGGTATACAAATTCCCACTTAATTTTGCTGCACATAGCAGCGCCGCGCCTGCGTAACCTGCAGGCGCCTACCTTTTGGGAGTTCTCCATGGAAAATTCTGCTCAATTTATTGGTGTAAAAGCACCACGCCACAACAAAACTTGCCGTACCATTACCGGCCTCCTGACTCCCATCAGTGTTGGTATGGTTCTCAGCACATTATGCGACTACCAACGCGTGCTGATTACACCACTCATACTACTGAAACGCCAACCTAGCGGCACACACAGCTGGTGGGATGCTTACCGGGATATCATCAACCAATTTCGGCGTAAAAATCGCACTTACCAAGTGTGGTTTGCTACCAGAACAGCAGCTGGAAATATTACATGGGTCAAACCCACACGCTGGCTTAAGCGCTATGGTAAATGCCAGGCTGTTGGTACTGGTCGTAGCATCGCCGGTATTTATGTTGCCCATATTGGTGCCCCACCACCAAAACATAAACTATTTATTACTGAAGATGATACACAACCTCAGCAACAAACTGCATAATAGCAACCCCCCGCCATTGGCGGGGGGTTAAGCTTTTCAGCTCACAAAAAAGCCCTGCTACAAAGCAGGGCTTTAAAAATTTTAAATGACTAAATTTGCTGTATTTAGGTGCCTAAATCAGCAAAGGTAGTTACTTACGTAGGCCAAGCTTCTTAATCAAGCTCAGGTATTGGCCTTCCTGATTACGCTTCAGGTAATCCAGCAGCTTACGACGCTTAGATACCATAGCCAGCAGACCACGACGTGAGTGGTTGTCTTGCTTGTGCTCTTTGAAGTGTTCGGTCAGGGTACGGATACGCTCGGTCAGGATAGCTACCTGTACTTCGCTGTTACCGCTATCTTTTTCATTAGCGCCAAATTCTTTTACCAACTCGGCACGACGTTCAGCAGTGATGCTCATGTGTCTTCTCCTTCGATATCTTTCATTAACATTAAATGTTGAAATTTCTCAAAATCGATACTTTACCGATTCGATCAACTTCAACCAGCGATACGAGATTGCCGTGACGGTCGAGCACTTTCATCACACCGGGGCTCAAATGAACTCGGTGGAAAGTGTTGCCGCGTTTCAGCATCACGATTTCCGCTGGTGTTGCCGCATATGCCGGGATATCGTCCAGCACTGTAGCTAACCCTTTCAGGTGGGGCGCACTCTGCCCCAAATTGTCGACACTTTCAAGTGTTTCTTTATCTACGCATTCTTGTAGCGAAAACCCGCTCACAGCAACGCGTGTAAGCTGAGTCACATGGCCATAGCAGCCAAGCTCTTCGCCAATGTCTCTCGCTAAAGAGCGTACGTAGGTACCTTTGGTCACTGTTGCAACCAATACAGCTTCCTCTGGTGTGAAGGATTCTACCTCCAGCTTATGTACAGTAACCGTGCGTGGTTCTAACTCTACCTCTTTCCCAGCGCGTGCCAGCTTATACGCTGCTTGGCCTTGCTTTTTAATAGCGCTGTACTTAGGTGGTAGCTGCTGAATAGTGCCTGTAAATAGGTGTAATACTTGGCGTAGTTGATCTTCTGTAGGGCGCTTGTCGGAGGTCGCAATTACCTCCCCTTCGGCATCATCGGTCTCGGTTGCTGCGCCAAATTTAATGGTAAAGCGATAGGTTTTATCGGCTTGTAGCACATAGTTCATCAACTTTGTGGCTTCACCCAGCGCAATAGGGAGCACACCATCGGCCAATGGGTCTAGCGTGCCGCCGTGGCCAGCTTTTTGTGCATTAAATACACGACGCACAAAACCAACCGCCTGGGTGCTGGTCATCCCCACCGGTTTGTTGAACAGGACCCAACCGTGTATTGGGTCACCTTTACGTTTACGTGTCATCAATCACGCTATGTAAACAAAAAACCCCCCCGTACGCAAGTAAAAGCTGCATACAAGGGGCTCATTTAATGCATAAGTTGGCTAAAAGGGCTTTTTGGTGCAATGCACTGCAACGCACGCTCCAGCGAAATTTGCTCACGTAGACATACGTGACCAGAAAACTGATCAGGGTAGTTACCCAGCCGCTTTACTCTCAAGAGTGCATCTTGCTGACCAACCCATTCTGGGTCATATCCTTTAGCTGCTTCTTCATCCGAAACCGCAGTACCAAGCTCCAAAACTTGACCAATAAAAAAGCTAGACCGCTTAATGAGAGGCTGTTTATCCTTACCGCCTTCACGAATTTCTACAATTTCACATAGTGGACGCAGTGAATTGGCATTGAGCAAAAAGCCCATCTCTTCCTCAAACTCACGGCACAATGCTTCTTCAACAGACTCACCTGGTTCAAGCGTACCACCCGGCGCTTTGCATACACCTAGGTCACGATGACGTCGCACACCAATACGACCATGCTCATTTACAGCCCAAACACGAGCCGTGTTAATACACTCAGAAAGCCGGGCTACCTGATTAATAGGCTGTTGAATATGATCAGAATGTAGGTATAAGGTTTCAGGCCCAAGCGGGGCAGAACTACGTATATTCATAGTTTCACTCTCCCGAAAAAGAAATTGAAAGTTACCAATATTAACATAGCTATATTTTAGCAAACTAATGAAAGCGCAGACCACACACGCAAAAGTTGCTTAACACAAACAAAAAAGCCCCGCCAAAGCGGGGCTAAGGGTTGGGAATTTATGTGTTTATATCTTGAGCAATATAGCAAAGATTTTGACACCCGGCATCCCAAGGTCGCAGCGCGACTTGGTTGCCGCGGGGGCTGGGGTGTCTCCAGTTATGAGCTGCGGCTTTGCCGACAGCTCATAATCAAAATCACAGCATGTTGGCTTGGTAATAGATCGTCACACGATCATTTTCAAAGCCCATGGTTAAACGACCATTATCAGGGTCGTAAGCGCCATCAATTACTTCATCTACTTTGCGCGCTTCGCTAAATGGCACGTCTTCAAAAATTACTTCAATGTAACCGCCACCGCCTGGCAGGGTTACTGGGCGCTGCATAATACGGCCACCGGCACCAAAATCGTGGCGCAAAGAAACACCTTCACGGCTTACTTCATACGCAGAGTCTGGCAGTGCAGCAGTAAAGGTGGACATATTGTTGTAGGGGAAGGTTAGCGCTTGCTTGGTGCTCAGAGCAGAAGCGTTGTTAGCCCAGTTACCATTGGTCATTTGGTGTGGCCACATACGGTACATGCCGTAAAATTCGCTATTTGCTTCTTCAATTTGTGTAAACTGGTCAACCATGCGTACAGCGGTAGACTGTAGCAGGCTATCCCATGGCACAGCCACATAGCTAAATACCCCAAAGCTGGTTACCATAGCGGCAGCCAAAATCATTTCATCGGTAGCAATACCGGCATTTTTTACTGCGCGTAACTGTTTTGTGCTCATGTTTCTTTCCCGTTTTGTCGTCTGCTTCTCTCATCGAGCAACCCATTTATACACTTTGCTCTCCCTATCGTACAAGCATGTTATCAACAGGCTGTGAATAAAACCACACCTACGTGATAATCATATATCTAAATTGTACACAATATGGAAAGCAAAAGGTATGCCAGAAGGGTTTTCCGTTCCATTCCAGCGGGTATACATAGGATATAGGGTAGCCAAAAGGCGTATGCAAGTATCAATCTTCAATTAATTAAGGGTTTTATCAAAAAACCCAGCTTTTCTGCGCTTAATAAAACTACATTTTTTTCGCAAATTATGTCAGATTAAACACCATATGTGGCGCTTTGGTCTCTTTTTCACCGTTCTGCTTTGTGCATACAGCGCAACCGCAACCGAATACCCACGCCCTGGCAGCTTGCTACGTGATGAAGTAAATGTGCGCGTTGGCCCCGGCACCGACTACCCTATTCTGTGGGTTTATCGCCGTAGTGGATGGCCCATAGTACTAGAGGCCGAACACCAGCGTTGGTACCGTATTCGCGATATTGAGGGCGAAGTTGGCTGGGTAAGCCGCCACTTGGTAAGTAAGCAAGAAACAGCGCTGATTCGTGGGCCTGATGCTGCCACCCTATTCCGCAAAGCATCGGGCGAAAAACCCATTATTAAGCTAGCCCCCGGGGTAATTGTACGGCTAGAAAAATGCACTGAAACTGCTTGCGAAGTTCGCCAAAATGGCAGAAAAGGGTGGATAGACAACCACAAGATGCAGCGCGTAAAACCCTAATGGCTCATAAACCTACCGTAATTGGATTGACTGGCCCCCTTGCCAGCGGCAAAACGGCACTTGCCGCATTCATTTGCGAAAATTTTGAAGCCACTAGCATTAACGCGGATGATGTGGTGCACGATTTACAACGCCCCGGCACCTTGGTAACCGCGCGCATTGCTAAAACCTTTGGGCAGAATATTCTCAACGCCAACCAAGCCGTAGACCGCGGCGCACTAAGCACTCACCTGCTGCAACACCCTGAGCAACTGGCCGAGCTTAATAGTATTGTGCACCCAGCAGTACGCGCTGAGGTAAACCAACGCCTAATGGGCATTACCGTACCGCACGTTATTTTGGATGTACCACTACTGTTTAGCAGCACATTGCAAGAACTTTGCGACAAAACCATGACCACCATGTGCCCGCCTGAACTATGCTGGGAGCGCGCTCAAGACCGTCCCAACATGAGCCGCGCCAAGTTTGATATGCTCAACAGCAAACAACTGCCCGATGACGAGCTCATCGCCAAAGCCGATTTGGTGATCGACACCACCAAACCTCATGAAGAACTCTTACCAATCCTCACCGATTTTCTTTCTTAAAACCTAAATACTATAGCTACGGGGCTGGCAAAGCCACCCCTTGCCACTGGGGACACCCTCCTGCGACATGACCTAAAGGTCAATCTCCAGGACACTCACTTAAAAAGGATACTTAATCCTTTTTTATGGCTTTGCCATAACAGCTCGGTCCCCGCGCCAACCCACTCGCACTGCGAGCTGGGGATGGCGGCCCGCAAAGTCTATTTTTACAAACTGTCCAATGGCTAGAAATTTTGAATAGGTAAATTTATAGTCATTCAATTAAAAACTTCTCTGCGATGCATTTAGACGCGCTGGTGCAGTGCCTGAGGTGAGCGACGTGTATAAAAACATACACGAGCTTACCGATGGGCCAGCCAGCGTGTATAAATCACCGTCAGAGGAATTTATTTGCCGATACAGAAGGTGGAGAATACAAGATCCAACACATCCTCACTACCAGTTTTGCCGGTCACCTCACCAATCGCACGCGCGGCATCACGCAGGTCCTGCGCGAGCTTATCGCTCACACTCACGTGTTGTTGCGGTGTGTTCAACATATCCAAACCTTGGGCAATATAACTGCGTGCACGCTGCACGCAGTCGCGGTGGCGCTGGCGTGTGAGCTGCGCCGCCTCTCGCGCCACACCAAACTGCTGCTCTAAAATATCGCCCAATGCAGCCAATACTGGTGCCAGACTTTCCGCGCTTTGCAAATTTAAACCCAATACAGGGTAACTTTCACCAGCTACATCAATAGCATTCGGCACATCCTGCGTTTGCACATCGGTATGGGAAACTATCACCAAGCTTGCCCCAGGTTTCAGCGCCTGCTGCACCTGCTCATCCAGCTGTGGCCAATCGTTTGCGTGCACCACCGCAATCACCGCATCGGCTTGTGCGGCACGGCTGGTGGCACGGCGCACCCCTTCTTGCTCAATCACGTCTTCACTTTGGCGTAACCCAGCGGTATCAGCGATGGTAACCGGGTAACCCTGAACATCTAGCGCCGCTGTCACTACATCACGCGTGGTGCCCGCAATGTCCGATACAATTGCTGTATCCTGCCCGGTCAGCAGGTTCGTTAATGTAGATTTCCCCGCATTTGGCTTACCAATAATGGCCAGCTCAAACCCACTGCGTAGCCGCTCCCCAGCTTGAGTGACCAGCGCGCCATCAAACGCTTGCACTAACCCTTGCAAACCTTGCTTTACGCGCTCATCTTCCAGAATATCCAACTCTTCATCAGGGAAATCCACCCCAGCCTCCACCTGCGCTAACAGGTGCATAATTTGCTGACGCCATGCTTCAAATAAGTTACCCAACTCACCCTGCAATTGGCGTAAAGCCTGTTGTTGCTGAGCTGCGGTTTGTGCGGCCACCAAATCGGCAATACCTTCTGCAGCGGTTAAATCCATTTTGCCATTTTCCACCGCACAACGTGTGAACTCACCGGCTTGTGCTGGGCGTACCAACCCTGTAGCTAATAGTGCTTGCTGCACACTTTCAATCACTGCTTGGCCACCGTGCAAATGCAGTTCTACCACATCTTCCCCAGTGAAACTGGCAGGTGCCTTAAACCCCAACAACAATGCTTGGTCTAGCTGTTCGCCTTGTGCATTTTTTAAAACACCCAAAAATGCTTCCCGCGGCTTGGCTTTACCCTCAAACCCCTTACACAGCTTGCCTGCTGCCTGCCATGCTTGTGGGCCACTTAAACGCACCACCGCAACCCCCGCTGCCAGCGGCGCGGTTGCCAGTGCAAAAATCGTTTCAACTTGTGCCATAAGCTCTTGTAGCGCATTGGTACTGCTGGCACAATCCCAGCCATGCCTGAACTGCCCGAAGTTGAAACCACCCGCCAAGGCCTGCTACCCTTTTTGCCTGCCAAAATTGAACAGGTAGATGTACGCGCACCCAAGCTGCGTTACCCACTACAAGGCATTGAACAACTTACTGGCAGCACCTTTACCAACATTGAACGTCGCAGCAAATACCTACTGTTCCAAACCAGCAGCCATACCACTTTGCTAAGCCACTTAGGTATGACAGGCCGCTTTGCTGTGTTAGACAGTTCTGTTCCACTAGCCAAAGCCGACCATGTCATTTTCCACTTAGATACTGGGCAACAACTGCGCTACCATGACCCACGCCGCTTTGGCATTATGCTCCCAATTCCAACAGTTGAACTCCACGAGCACCCACTACTGGTAAATTTGGGCCCTGAACCCCTAACGAACGATTTTACGGCGACAACACTCCACAGCAGCCTCAAAAACCGTAAAACACCTATTAAAGTGGCGCTGATGGATAGCAAAGTAGTGGTTGGTGTTGGTAATATTTATGCGAGCGAAAGCTTGTTCCGTGCCGGTATTCGCCCCACGCGCGCGGCAAACAAGCTCAGTAAAGCTGAGTGCACCACGCTGGTACACTGCGTTAAAGAAACCCTAGCCGAAGCCATTGCAGCTGGCGGTAGTTCCCTTAAAGACTTTGCTCATACCGATGGCAAACTTGGCTACTTCCAAGCCCAGTTTAATGTGTATGGCCGCGCGGATAAACCATGCCACACCTGCGGCACACCCATTGAGAAACTTACCCAAGCACAACGCAGCACATTTTACTGCCCACAGTGCCAGCCGCGCTAATACGCAAAATCACCCACGGTTAAAACACCTTGCTGCAATAACGCCTCAAATGTTTGTGCCAATACACGTGCATCATACAGCGCATTATGTAGCTGGCCCTCAACTTGTGGCTCCTCTAGGCCAGCTAGCCTGTACGTTGTACCGCAATTAATACCTGTTACAGGCAACCCTTTATCCTTTAACCATTGGTGTACATTTTTATACTGAGCTGTTGGTAAAGGCAGAGGTAACTGATTAATTTTACAGGTTTCCTCTACAATAATGTCATCCCGACCCCATGAATGTAGCGGTACATCACCACAAAAGTTTTTCAACTGTTTAAGTGCTTGCGCTACAGGTACACCACGGTCATCAAGCTCTTGTTGAGTAATACCGGTAAGCTCAATAAAATAACCCGAAAGCTCGAGGTTAATTTTTGGCTTCACTAAAACATCCAGCACATCTAGCTGTGTAAAGGTAAGTTGTTTTTCATTCAGCACTAACTTTACCGCGCCAATTTGCACCAGCTCACGGTGCTCATGGGGCTCCGACCAACCACGCTCTTGCGAACCTTCCCAAGCGGTAAATTCTGTATCCCAAAAAATAAGTTCCATACGCGCGATAATGCCCAGCTTTTATAGCAGCGTCATTTATTTTTTTGCCAAATCTGCTATGTTAACAACGTGATTGTATTAGGGATTGAAACATCGTGCGATGAAACCGCTGCCGCAGTGGTAAATTGCAGCACGCGCCAAATCCTCAGCAATGTTATTCTCACCCAAGCTGAACATATTGATTACGGCGGCGTTGTCCCAGAAATTGCCAGCCGTGCCCACTACGAAGCTTTAGCACCTATTGCGCAACAAGCGCTAAGCGAATCCGGAAAATCATTACAAGAAATTGACCTTATTGCCGCTACTACTGGCCCTGGCTTGGTTGGTGCGCTACTTGTTGGTAGCAGCTATGGCAAAAGCTTGGCACTTGGCGCTCATAAACCTTTTGCTGCCGTACACCACTTGGAAGGCCACGCCCTGTCCCCACACCTTACTGAAGGTATTGATTTGCCGTATCTATTGTTGCTTGTTTCTGGCGGGCATTGCCAGTTTGTTATGGTGCATGGCATAGGCCACTACGAAGAACTTGGCGCCACCCGTGACGACGCTATTGGCGAATGCTTCGACAAAGTAGCCAAGCTGCTTGACCTACCTTACCCCGGTGGCCCACACGTGGAAAAAACAGCACAAACTGGCGACCCTAATGCTATAGCATTCCCGCGCCCACTGGATGATAAATCGCTCGATTTCTCCTTTGCTGGCCTCAAAACTGCTGTGCGTAACCATGTTGTTAAAAACCCGCCACAAAACGAGCAAGATATTGCCAATGTTTGCGCTAGTTTTCAGCACACCGTTGCCACTTTGCTCAGCCGCAAAGTAGCCAATGCACTGGCACAAACAGGTGTAAAAAACTTTGTAATTGCTGGCGGTGTTGCGGCTAACCAAGCTATTCGGCACGCGTTGCAACAAACCTGCAACCAACACGGTGTTACATTTGCCGCACCAGCACTAAAACTTTGCACCGATAACGCTGCCATGATTGCCTACGCAGCAGGTATGCGGGCATTAAATGACCAACCGAATGGCGACATTACCACCGCTATTCGCCCACGCTGGCCACTACAAGAACAACGCTAAACTGAGTTAATTTTATGAGCAAAACCACTACCCCTATTGGCATTATTGGCGCAGGCGCATGGGGTACGGCGCTGGCACAAGTTTTGGCTATGAGCGGGCACGAAGTACTGCTACTCAGCGATGAAGGCGATACCATTACCGACATCAACCGCCGCCACCAAAACGGTAAGTACCTGCCAGGCATTAATTTGCACAACAACATTAGCGCCACCAATAAGCTGGAGCCTTTCATAGAGAAATGCACCAATATTTTTATTGCCGTGCCATCGCCAGCATTTACTGAAATTGCAACCCAAGTTGGCCCCAAACTATCAGCTGAACAAACTGTGGTGATTGGCACCAAAGGCTTCCGTGAATCCGACGGCGCACTACTGAGCGATGTGTGGCTAGAGAACAGCCCAAACTGCCGTAAACTGGCCGTTCTTGGTGGCCCATCTGCCGCTATTGATGTTGCGGCTGGCAAACCTACTAGCGTTGTTATTGCTGCCAATGCAGAAGAAGTTGTGTATGAAATTAGCGACCTCTTCACCGCCAGCTGGTTCCGTGTGTATTACAGTACCGATATGATTGGCGTGCAAGTAGGCGCCGCACTGCGTAATGCCTATGCCATTGCAGCAGGCGTTTGCGCTGGGTTAGAGCTTGGCCACAATGCAACTGCTGCTGTTATTAGCCGCGCCACTGCGGAAATGGCGCGCTATGCCACCACCCTTGGCGGCCAGTCCGAAACCGTTATGGGCCTAGCAGGTCTAGGCGACCTATGGCTCGCCATTGCAAGCGGCCTTTCTCGTAACTATCGTTTTGGTAAGGCGCTCGGCAAAGGCATGACAGCGGCCGAAGCCATGGAACGCGAAGGCACAGTAGAAGGTGCCGTGGCTGCGCATATTGCTAATTTCCAAGCTGCGGCACGCGGTGTAGACCTTGGTCTTGTTGGTATGGTGGATGCTATTCTCCATGGTGACCTTAAGCCACAAGCCATGCTGGAAATGATGCTCATGCGCCCACGTGTATGGGAATTTGCTGCACCACAAGCCGATACACTCCATGAAGAAGAAGGACTCCTCTAATGCGTTTGTTTATACTAGCTTTAGCCTTATTAACCCTACCTGCGCATAGCGCCACCTTAGCGGACTACCAAGTACAGCTGCCTAACACCAATAACATTACAATATACTTTGATATTGGGTTGAACGAACTCAACCCCAGCTGGGATTTACCACGCCCACTATGGCCTATTTTGTTCAAGCGTTTATCTACCCTAACCGCGCCGCACCCAACCGACGCGCTATACGATAACTTTGCCTCACACGTGCAGAACTATCGTGGCCTGCAACTACGCTTTGCATTGGTGAGCAATTCGCCTAAACAGCTGCCGCCATTGCGTATCATTAACAAACAGGTGACCGCCCCAGCAGGCATGGTTGCAGTAGACCCCGGCCGCCTGACTGAATATTGGTTGTTTGGCACAGCACCTAAGCCAGAAATTAAAACTGCGCTGGTAGAAGCTTTGCCAGTTGCCACATTTGAGCAATGCCAAATTATGGGTAATACCATTGTAAACACCACGCCACGCCAATGCGTACTGCCCGATAAATCACTCGTGCTGGAAACATTTGATGTTCCTAATGAAGATAGCCTTACCGTTATCTACTTTCACGACTGCCTTAAATACGGTCGCGCGCTTATCAACACCTTCCCGCGCCGCTGCTTACTTCCAGGCGGCCGCGTTATTGCCGAGCCACCAGTACCACTTGACCACTACCAGCAGCGCCTAGAAAGCGAGTAAAATGAAACAGCACCGCATTGTTTTTATGGGTACACCAGCTTTTGCTGTACCTGCGCTAGAAACACTCCTTAAAACACAAACCGTTGTTGGCGTTTACAGCCAGCCACCACGCCCTGCAAAGCGTGGCCAAAAGGTGCAAAAATCACCAATTCACCAGGTTGCTGAACAACATGGCGTGCCTGTTTTTAACCCCGAAAAACTCACCCCAGAAGCAACAGAAGAATTAAAAGCACTCAAGCCAGATATTATCTGTGTTGCTGCCTACGGGCTGCTGTTACCACAGCGCGTGCTGGATGTGGCACCATGCCTGAACATTCACCCCTCACAACTGCCACGCTGGCGCGGTGCAGCACCTATTCAACACACCGTACTTGCTGGCGATAGCATGACCGACATGTGCATTATGCATATGGAAAAAGGTTTAGACACAGGCCCCGTGTACCTGCGCGTGCCTTACCCCGTTTTACCAAACGACACCAGTGGCGACCTGCACGACCGTATGGCCATTGCTGGCGCCCAACACCTGCTAGAAGTGCTCAATGCCTGGCCGAATATACAAGCCAAACCACAAGTGGATGAAGGCACAACCTACGCCCATAAAATTACCCCAGAAATGCGACCAACCGACTGGAACAAACCAGCACTAGAGGTACACAACCATATTCGTGGCCTTGCCCCTTGGCCTGGTGCAACCTGCACTCATGGCGATACAACACTTAAACTCCTGCGCAGCAGCTTGCTCACCAGTAGTGGCCAGCTTGGTAATGCTGGGGAAATTCTCAGCGCCGATGGCGATGGCATTGTTATAGCCTGCGGCACTGGTAGCATTAATATTACCGAACTACAGCGACCTGGTAAAAAAGCCATGCCTGTTGCAGAGTTTCTCAAAGGCTACCCGCTACAAAAAGGTGATATTTTAAGTTAATGCGCCGCATTAAACTCACTATTGAATACAATGGCCAACCCTACTGGGGCTGGCAAAAACTGACCGAGCCTGATGCAGGCCCAACGGTGCAAGGCTGTATTGAATCGGCATGGTACAAACTAACAGAAGAACAGGTAAACCTGAGCGTTGCCGGCCGTACCGACCGTGGTGTACACGCCAGTGCACAGGTAGCTCATTTTGATACCGCTAGCACCCTACCGCTTACCAAAATCATGGGCGGGCTTAATCACCACATACACCCCAACATCATCATCAGTCGCGTTGCTGTGGTAGACAACACTTTCCACGCGCGCCACAGCGCAGGGGCACGCAGCTACACTTTTCATGTGTATAACCGCCGAGTTGTGCCGCCATGGTGGCATGGTCGGGCCTCGGTGTGGCGTACAGGGCTCAATGTGGAATTAATGAACACAGCCGCCCAACAACTTGTTGGTGAGCATGATTTTAGCGCCTTCCGCAGTGCTGACTGCCAAAGCAAAGTCACTATGGTGGATATGCAGCATATTGAAATCAGCTACAACGATGAACTCATCACCATGCATATTCGCGCCAACCACTTTTTGCACAACATGGTGCGCATTATTATGGGCACATTGTGCGAGATTGGCGCAGGTCAACGCCCTGTGGAAAGCCTTACCGAACTACTACAAAACGGCAACCGTACCCAAGCAGGGCCAACGCTACCGCCGGATGGTCTATCTCTCACCAACGTAAGCTACCCCCCACATGCCGAGCACGAAGTACTGGAACTAGGCACCACAAAATCTTAAAAACTTGACGCAAAGCGTAAAAAGCAGTAACCATATAACCAGTTTTCAACAACTCCTCCTTTCCCAACCTGTTGCGAAAGTAAGTTCGACAAAATTTTATAAATACAATCAAAAAGATAAGTGAAAATGCCTCGTCCACGTAAAGCCTCTGATGATTCTAACTCAAACGTACGCCGCGTGCGCCGCGTTGCTAAAAAGCCAGAAGGCGAGCAAATGACGCTGGAAGCAAAGCCAGAAAAATCTGCAAAGCCAGCACCTAAAAAGAACGTAAAAATTGAGCAAACCATTCACCTGAATGAGCTGAAAGAAACAGCTGCCGATGATTTGCTAAAAAAGGCTGATGAGCTCGGCATTGAAGATGCCGTATCCCTACGCCGCCACGAGCTGTTGTTCTGCATTGTAGAAAAATTCCCACCAAGTATTGAAGTACGTGGCGAAGGTGCGCTTGAAATTCTGCCCGATGGCTTTGGTTTCCTGCGTGCCGCGGCTAACAGCTACACCCCAGATGTGGAAGATATTTATATTTCCCCAAGCCAAATCCGCCGCTTTGGCCTACGTAATGGCGACTGGATTGTATCGGTACTGCGCCACCCTAACCCAGGCGAGCGTTACTTTGCCTCTGTGCAAGTTATCACCGTAAATGGCGATAAGCCTGAGAGCTCGCGCGCGCGTCGTAACTTCGACAACCTAACCCCGCTTTACCCGCAGGAAAAATATGAGCTAGCAAGTGCCGACCCAACCGGAAAAAACCTTACTGGCCGAGTGATTGACCTGATTGCCCCTATTGGTAAAGGCCAACGTGCCATGCTCGTTGCACCACCAAAAGCTGGTAAAACCATGATGCTGCAATCTATTGCTCACGCTATTGAGGAAAACCACCCCGACGCCTACATGATTGTACTGCTGATTGACGAGCGCCCTGAAGAAGTGACCGACATGCAGCGCAGCGTGAAGGGTGAAGTTATCTCCAGTACGTTTGATGAGCCAGCAAGCCGCCACGTACAAGTGAGCGAGATGGTTATTAACAAAGCCAAACGCTTGGTAGAACAAGGCCGCGATGTGGTCATTCTGCTCGATAGCCTGACCCGCCTTGCCCGTGCCTATAACACCACCGTACCAAGCAGCGGTAAGGTGCTAACCGGTGGTGTGGATGCACATGCTCTGCAAAAACCTAAGCGTTTCTTTGGTGCCGCGCGTAACATTGAGGAAGGTGGCTCACTCACCATTATTGCTACGGCACTAATCGACACCGGCTCACGTATGGATGAAGTTATTTTTGAAGAATTTAAAGGTACCGGTAACTCCGAGATTTGGCTGGAGCGCAAACTGGTAGACAAACGCATCTTCCCAGCTATCGACATCACCAAGTCCAGCACCCGTAAGGAAGACCTGCTGCTGGGCCCAGAAGTACAACAACGTATTTGGCTACTACGTCGCCTGATGAACCAAATGAACAGCGTAGAATCCACCGAGTTCCTACTTGGCAAGCTCAAAGCTACCAAGTCGAACGAGGAGTTCCTACGCAGCATGAATCAATAAGATTCATAACAATTCTAAAGGCCCCCAACGGGGCCTTTTTTACACACTTTATAAATTATTTAGCCTCCCCCCTTGCAAACAGCCAAAACCTGTGTACCATTAAAGATCTGACTCAATGTCTAACCTAGTCTTTTATTTCACCCCCAGCCCGAGGGAGCTTTATTATGGGGAACTCTGAATGCGGCCTTACAAGCCTTGAACAACATGCCACCCAAATCATTGCTTGCCATGAATCTACGAAACGAGAAGGTTCAAGCAGTGCCGATTTTTCTGCATCCCAGGCGGCAAAAAACTTTATAGCTGCCTATCGTCGGCACCCAAATAATCAAAAAATACATAGCGAAACAATTCAAGATGCGGTTCGCTTATGTGAACCAACACAGGTCGACGCCATGAGCGCTGACCAACAAGATGAAATTGCTTCATTGGGAATCCATGGTAACGGCTCAGGCTCTACACAATTGTGTGCTGACCAAGCAGAACTCGAACTTGCTGGCGCTGGTGAAGACCTTGGCACCATACCTCGCCCCTACGAAAATAATTAACCCCCCTCTCACACCCCACAAACGCTTTAGGGCCCGCATATGCGGGCCCTTCGGCGTTATTCGGCAGCATGTAGTTGCTGCTTTAGTTGATGACGCAGTTCAGCAGCGCCAATGCGAACATGCGGCTCCATTCTCGGCGGACGGTCACTATCCAAAAACCGACTCTTCAGAAAATTAACCACATTTTTCAAGCGGCTCTGCCGGCAGGGATTTGAGGGCAAAACAACAACGCTTTCACCTTGGTGATAAATACGCCAGTCATCAGGAAAATCATCACTATCAGAATAATTAACCCGAAACAAAGACTCCCCAGATTTACCCTGAAAAGCTTGAACACCACTCTCCCGCGCAGATGCAACATGATCGTATTGCCATAAAGTAACGCCTCTCTCATCGGTAAAGGATTTAAAAACGAAACCAGCAGCCATCAGCCGCACGATTCCAGGAATGTTGGGAATTTGAGAAGACACTGGAGAATCTCCAACGCAAAAACGATAAATACTTAGTCTGCTAATGCATTGGGTCTATTTTATACCGCAGCAGCATGTTGTGTGCAAATTGTTTTACATAACACTACAACCAAAACAAGAAAGAGCCCGCACACAGCGGGCTCTTTCCAGAAGTCGTAAATCAGCGGCAAGCTGCGCGCCTTACTGCAGATGTATTACAGTAACCAGAACCACGTTTACCAGTTTGCCGGCCACGTCGTGGTCGCTCTTGTTTTGCAACAAGCGCCACAATACCTGTCAACTCTTTGAGTTTATTTAGCGCCGCACGGCGTGTTGCAAACTCACCATACGGAAGCTCAAAAACACCATCTGGCAGATACTCCGAATCAACGTCATCCGGATTAACAACTTCACAGCTATCAAACCGAAAATAACGGTGGTCTGGAGCCTGCAGCTCCGCACGTTGATAAGACGTAAGGTCAGGATCAGCCAATAGAGTATTAGCCTCCCCTACACGTTCTTCATGATCGACCCGACTGGCAACATGGTCAATATACCAGCCATCATTGTATTTCGAAATTTCATAACCCAACTCAGCGAGTCGGTTTTCAACATTCATTCGCGACAAGGCGAACTCCCCAAGCTCAAAAAAAGAAACGGGTTGAAAGATAATCAGCGCGAGGTCCCGCTCGCCCGATATCTGAGCCAAATTATATACAGATTGGTCCGTATTTTACAATAATAAAACCAACATATTGCCAGCACTGGTTGCACAAAAAAGGCGCCAGTGGCGCCTTTTTTGTGCGTAACAAAGCCTAACGTCTTTGCCCAATCAGGTTCAATAAATGAATAAACATCACAACAAAGTTCATGTACAAACTTGCTGCACCGTAAATGGCTACACTGCTACGCTGCGCCTCATCACCACCGTAGGCAGCGTAGGTCTCGCGCATCATGTTTACTTCGTAAGCGGTAATGCCGGCTACCAATGGTACGGCAATGGCGCTAATTACCAAGCTCAAGCCACCCATTTGCATGCCAAACAAGCTACCAACAAGCGATACGGCAATCAGGCCAATTAAGCCCCACGCACCCATAGCAAGGAACGTACCCCAGCTAGAAAGTGATTTTTTGCTGTAGTAACCATAAGCGCTTACTCCAGCAAACATAATGGCGGTTACGGCAAATGCCATGACCACGCTTGCACCGGTGTAAACCAACACCAATGGGCTCAATGCAAAACCAGTTAATGCACTAAAGGCACCAAAAGTACCAAGCGCCATGGTTGGGCTCATGCTGCTTAAAATACGTTGCATGAAAAAGCCAAAGCCCAACCACACCATGAAAAATACCAACTGAGTAGCACCGTTAGCGGCTACGTTGATTAAACCCGTATTGAGCGTTAGCCACGCCACAGCACCACTTAGCGCGACACCACCGGTCATATAATTAAAAACTTGCTGCATATGCGCCGCAAAACCACTATCGGTCACACGACTCTGCGTAAAACCACGTTGCATGTTCATCCTTTTTTATCTCCTTTTTAGCACTCCCAACCGGAGTGTGACAAATTGTTACGCCACACCCCCTCGCTGTCAAGTGAAACCGGATAAGATAATTCCTTTTTAGAAAAGTATATTTACACCTATGATATGAATCATGATCATCGGCCTACCACAAGAAACCAAAACGAATGAGAGCCGCGTTGCGCTTATTCCCACCGACGTTGAACAACTAATAAACGCTGGTCACAGCGTGCATGTTACCAGCAATGCCGGCACCTATGCTGGCTATACCGACGCTGAATATAAAACCGCCGGTGCCGAAATTATGGCCGATAATGCAGCCACCTACGCCAAAGCCAAGCTGATTGTGAAGGTAAAAGAACCCACCGCTGATGACCTACCGCACCTTAAGCCGCACCACACTCTTTTTTGCTACTTGCACTTAGCTGCAAGTGAAGAACTAACCAAAAAACTTTGCGACATTGGCCTTACCGCCTATGCGTTTGAAACCGTAACTGCCGATGGCACCACACCATTACTTGCACCAATGAGCGCCATTGCCGGGCGCCTTGCCACCCAAATTGGTACCTGGTTTTTACATGCCCCACGTGGTGGCCGTGGTGTGCTAATGGGCGGCATCAGTGGTTTACCTGCTGGCCGCGTTACCGTAGTTGGCGCCGGTATTGCCGGTACCGAGGCCGCAACACTGGCCCACAACATGGGCGCCGTAGTTACTGTGCTAGATGTTAACCCCGTAGCGTTGGACCGCCTCAAACTGCACCTGCCGCATGCCAATGTGCAGCTTTCCACCCCAGAGAACATTGCAGCAAGCCTACCCCGCACCAGCCTGCTAGTTGGCGCCGTGTATGTAGTAGGTAAAAAGGCACCACACGTGATTACTGAGAAGCATATCAAGCTTATGCCCAAAGGCAGTATTGCAGTGGACATTGCTATTGACCAAGGTGGCTGTATGGAAACCAGCGAACCCAACACGCACGATAATCCCGTGACCGAAAAACATGGTGTGCTACACAGCGCCATTACCAACTTACCTGCTGCCGCACCCCACACAGCAAGCGAAATCCTCAGCCGTGCCATTACCCCCTATGTGCAGGATTTAGCCGTAGGTAAAACTTCCGCCGCCCTGCATAGCGGCCTCAACATTGCTGCTGGCGAGTTAAAAATTTCACTGTAAACAACACACTATCCACATAAAGCACCTTCTGTTAGAGTGCGCTTACTTCAAAATTTTTTAAACATGCTCATAAACTCATACACCTCTTAGGAAATATAGGAGCCTCACATGCTAAATTTTTACCTAATCTGGGCTTTTGTTCTGATTTTTGCCTATATCTTCTTTTCACCATTTTTTGAAGATGCACGCAAAAAAAAAGAAAATCTAAGCCACTTAAACCCGCAACTTTTGACGCCCCACAGCGTTATAGTCGGAACCCTCAAATAAACTACGGGTTACACCTTTCAATAGGCCGAAACGGCATGAGTGGACGTGTCACCTCAAGTGTTAAAAAATTCTAACCTATACTGCAAAAGAAAAATCCTCCGCGGCCTTGTTCCGCGGTTATTTCTTTTTAGGGCGCTGCAAAGCCAACATGCAAGGGGTAACAACCAGCGTGAGCACCGTGGCTACCGCCAAACCAAACATAATGGAATTCGCCAGCTGGTCCCACCACTGGCTGGATGGCGCATTGTAAATAATGGTTCGGTTAATCAAATCAATGTTGATCTTCAAGCCCATTGGCAGCAGGCCCACAATGGTGGTTACCGCCGTTAACAACACTGGGCGCAAACGCTGCACACCCGTTTGGATAATAGCTTCCATAAAGTCATCATAGTCATGCTTAATTTTGTTGTAGGTATCAATCAACACAATGTTGTTGTTTACCACAATACCAGCCAGTGCAATCACGCCCAAACCGCTCATAACCACGCCAAAAGGCTTCATCATCACAATGTGCCCCAAGAACACCCCAATGGTGGAGAAAATCACCGCACTAAGGATAATACCCGCCTGATACACATTATTAAATTGAGTCACCAAAATAAGCGCCATCACAAACAGCGACACCATAAATGCATTCATCAAAAACGCTTGGGATTCCTGCTGACTTTCTTGGTCACCCTTAAAAACAATCTCCACACCTGGGGGCAGTGTTTGCTCTTCTAAATACGCCTGCATACCGGCAATAATCTCCGAGGCCAGCACACCCGGTAGCACATCCGCCTCTACCTTGGCAGCGCTTTGCTGGTCTTGGCGGCGAATAACATCAACCTTCGGCACAGCTTTCACCTCGGCAAAGTTACTAATTGGTGTTTGCCCATCCACAGTACCTAAACGCATGCTTTGTAAAGCACCCAACATACGCTGCTCTTCAGGGAAACGTGCCACAATATCCAGCTCTTCACGCTTCGTTGGCGCACGATACTCACCAATTTCTGCCCCAGTGGCAGCAAAACGCAGCAACAAACCTACTTCAGCCAGGCTGGTACCCGCCTTTGCTGCTTCCACCCGGTCAATATTTACCGCCCATTCAATACCTGGCTGTGGCAAATTGTTGGATACATTAATCACACCACTCACCTCTTCCAGCTTGGCCTGAATCTCCTCAATAACTGGCACCAATACACGATAATCTTGTGACGTCACCAACACCTGAATAGGTTTGCCACTTTGTGGCCCTTCTCGGTCTTCTTGGCGCTCTACCCGCACACCCGGAATATCTGCCGTACGTTTAAAAGCTTCTGCCAAAATTTCCTCACTCGTTGGGCGACCATCCTGCCAATCAATGTAAGAAAACATAACCTGCCCAATCGTATCACCAGGCCCAGTGTCAGACCCCAGTGGCTCACCGGCTACGGTGTAAACTGTTTCCACGCCGGCTAAATCCAGCACACGATCTTCCACCAAGCGCATCACTGCATCTTTTTGAGCCAAACTCATATCACCTTTAGCATGCACCACCAAACTGGCACGTTCAGGCTCAATCCGCGGGAAAAATTCCACCCCTCGGCCCAACTGCCCGTAAAGGAAAATCATCCCCACAAACGACAGTGCTGTCGCTAATAAAATTTTACGTGGACGCGCCAGTGACCAGCGCAAAACACCTTCATACCGGTTGGTAAACGGTAACTTAGCATCTTCTAACGCTACGGCTTTACCAGCTGGCGTGTTAGAACCAATCACAGGTAAGAAAATCAACGCCATAAACAAACTTGCCGTAAGCGTAAAAATCAGCGTCAACGGCATAAATTTCATAAACTCACCCACAATATCTGGCCAAAACAGTAACGGCATAAACGCTGCCAATGTTGTAAGTGTGGAGGCAATAATAGGCCAGCTCATCATAACAGAGGCATGGGCAAACGCATCATCACGGCTTTCACCTTGTGCACGCCGTGTTTCAGCATTTTCGGTTACCACCACAGCACCATCCACCAACATCCCAACAGATAAAATCAAAGCAAACAGCACCACCACATTAGCGGTAAAACCAGCTGTACTCAGCAGCAAAATAGCCGTGAGCATAGATCCAGGAATTGCAATAGCAACCAGCAACGCGGGGCGTGCGCCAAGGGCCATTAAAATCACCACCATCACCAGCAAAATCGCCATAATCACGTTGTTTTGCAGGTCGGCCAACATGGTACGAATACCTTCACTTTCGTCGCCTGTGTAGCTTACTGCCAGCGTTTCGGGCCATTCACGCGCTACTTGCTCTGCTGCTACGGCTGTTTTTACCGCATCCACAGTTTCAATCACGTTTTTACCCACACGCTTTACAATTTCCAACGTCACCGCTGGTTTACCGTTCACACGTGTTTGGGTTGAAGCATCCTTAAACGCCAACTTAACCTGTGCCACATCACCCACACGTACAGTATGGTCACCATCCGTACGCAGTGGCAGTGCCAAAATTTCATCTGCATTACGGAACAAGCCAGGCACTTTAATAGCGTAATTCCCGTTCTCAAGCTGCATGCTCCCGGCTGCTACCAACTGGTTATTACTACTTACTGCACTAGCAATTTCCTGCGGGCTAATGGCATAACTTTCTAAACGGGTACGGTCTACCTCAATCAGCACCATTTCTTGGCGCAGGCCACCAATGTTAGCTTCCAGCACACCCGGTAAAGACTCCAACCGATCTTGCAAATCTTCAGCCAGAGTTTTCAATTCCCACTCAGGTAAATCGCCGCCCAAAATAATGGTCAAAATTGGGAACAATGAAAAGTTCACCTCGCTCACGCGTGGTTCTTCGGCCTCTTGTGGCAACTTAGCTTTAGCAATATCTACCTTTTCACGCACATCGGTGAGCGATTGGTCTACATCTAGCCCTGCCTGAAAAGTCAGCACCACGTTAGCGCCACCTTCATAAGCGGTAGCTTCCATTTCATCCAAGCCTTCTAATGCACGCAGCTCTTTTTCCATCGGCTTAATCAGCAAGTTCACTGCATCTTCAGGGCTAATGCCTGTTTGCGTCATACTCACATAAACTACTGGAATCGGGATATCCGGGTTTGCTTCCTTAGGAATGGTCAAATAACTTGCCGTACCAGCCACCAACAACAACGCCAGTAAGCCAAACATGGTGCGCGCTCGCCCAAGGGCAGCACGGATAATGGTTTCCATCATAATTGGTTACTCCGCTTCCGCTGGTACCGCTTGCACATTTTGGCCTGCAATAACCGCGGCCTGGCCACGCACAATCACATGAGTTTGCCCTTGCGGCCCCTGCACCCACTGGCCATTTGGCGTATCTTCTAGCAATACCACGGGCACAAAACGCACCACTGCGGTGCCGCTTACTATGTCCGTAGCACGTACACCCACATCACCATCATTATTCAAAACCAGCGCTGCGTGTGGAATTTTAAACGAAGGAACCACACCTGTTTCCACCGCTACGTCAGCAGTTACATTTAGTGGCATGGGGTATTGGTTACCATCCACCGTAGCTTCTAGCAAAAATGTTCTGGTTTTTTCAGCAGCTTGGCTGGTTATACTTGCCACTGTGCCACTTACTTGCATGCCACTAGCCAATGTTGCGGTAACCTTTTGCCCAGCCTGCAGACGACCACGATCCAGCTGACTTACCGGTGCTTGTAGCAGTAAGTTTTTATCATCAACAAAGCTAGCAACCACATTACCCACATTCACGTACTGGCCTTCGTCCATCATAATTTGGTCAACAATGCCATCAAAAGGAGCGGTAAACGCCGTATCATCAACCGATTTTTGCGCCAGCGCCAAAGCTTCTTCTGCCGCAGCCAAATCTGCCTCACGCGCCGCTAATGTTGTTGCTGCTTGGAAACCTTCACGGTTCAAACGCCGCGCCGCCTGCACTTCTAGCCGAGCTGCCTTTACACGCGCCTGCGCCGCACGCAGCTGCTGTGGCTTAGTTTGTAAATCAAGCTTTACAATTAAATCTTCATACTTCAGCGGTTGGCCATTTTGCGCCGCCACCTTATCTACACGGCCGCTGGTTTCTGCCACCAAGTTCACCGCTCGTGCCGAGGCACTACGCCCAACCAAATGCAAAATACGTTGGTGAGGCTCTGCCTCTACCGTTTGAACTTGCACGGTCTTTAGTACTACAGCCTTGGTTTCTATTTTCTTTTCAGAACCTGTAAAAACGCCGCTCAGCAACCAAAGCACAGCTACAGCGGTAATGCCCCCTGCTACCAATACATTACGATTCATGTTACGGATGGTTTCAAAATTCAATGGTCGACGTCGCATAATGGCGCTACCATGCAACCAAAATGGTACGTACACAACCCCAAAGTTCAAAAAAATACAAAAAACGGCAAAGCCGCCGTGGCTTTAAGGTTGCGCTCAGTTTTACACTCTCGTTACTACTTGTTTTTGCACTAGAAATTACCCTGCTCTCACTCGCCAGCTGGCAGCACCAAAAAGCGGTGAAGAAGGAGCAGCTGTTTACCCAGCTCCAGCAAGCACAACAGCAGCCCGTACAACCTTTTAGCCTGCCACTCAGCGCTGGCCAAAAAGTTCAACTTAGTGGGCAATTGCTGCCTCAGCATAGTGTTTTCCTTGCTCTTCCTGCCGAGCCAGGTAAGTGGCGCCTCATCACTCCATTCATCACAAACAGCGCCACCATCATGCTCGACCGTGGTCTCATCACCCCGCCTGTTGGCGGTGTACCAAACCAAACTTGGCTAGACCAATTTTTGAACCAACCTCCACAAAATACAAACCTTACCGCAACCGTGCAAGTTGCCCCCACCCGCCGCAACGGTTGGGGCGGGCCCGACCACGCAAACCACCCTCGCGTCATCCTCCGCCCCGACCCACAAGCACTAGCATGGGACGACCTACCAAACCTACTCACTACCCACTACCTCCAAGCTTTGCAAAACACGCACCCGCAAGCCACAGCCATAGCCAGCCCACCACCCGCAGGCTTACCTCATCGCCAATATATGTGGACCTGGCTGAGCTGCGCACTCATACTGCCGCTGCTATACGGCTTTGCCCTATGGAGTCGTTTAAAAAAGAAAGATTAGCGTTTCACAAAACGCTTAATCAAGCTGGTATCCACCAACCCAAGTGCTAGCGCACCAATAGCACAAAACACCCCTGCGCCGCCAACAGCAATACCAATCCATACCAGTGCCAGCAAAGTATTATCTGGCACCCACCACAGCCGGCCAAACCCTTGTAACGCCAAACCCATCAGCAATGCGAGTAACAAAGCTTTACCCAATTGGCGCTGAATTTCCGGCCATGATACCTGCAACAACCCACGTTTTTGCACCCAGTACAATTGCAACAAGCCATGTGCCCAACCACTCAGCGCCGTACCTAAGGCAATACCAATAAAGCCCAACCACTGCATGAGAATTAAATTGGCCACCACATTTAGCGCCAAGGCAATGGCAGCAATTTTAAACGGCGTTTTGGTGTCCTCCGCTGCATAAAACACTGTGGCTGTTACCTTGGCCAAAATGTACCCCGGTAGCCCAAGCGCATAAGCCATCATAGCGCTGGAGCTTGCAAACGTCGCCATGCGCGTAAAGGCGCCATGCTCAAAAAAGGTGCCCAATAACGGCTCTGCCAAAAAGTATAGCCCCGCTGCTGCG
This sequence comes from Pseudomonadota bacterium, assembly GCA_030148545.1. Taxonomy (GTDB): domain Bacteria; phylum Pseudomonadota; class Alphaproteobacteria; order UBA2136; family JASBTF01; genus JASBTF01. Next base: position 36,411 of record JASBTF010000001.1, on the reverse strand, counting down.
GCCAAACCCAACGTGCCCCCCAACACCAAACCTTGGCTATACAAATGCGCCGCACGCGCCATTTGCCCTTGGCGCATAGCTTGGCTCAAATGCGTTAACAAAACAGTAGCCATAGCCACACCCAGCAAAGCTAATGGTAGCTGGTAAAATCGGTTTGCATACTGCAAATAACTCACCGCATGTGGGTCGGTTAAACTCGCCAGTGCATTATCTACAATCACGCTAATTTGCAGCACACCCACACTAAGCACTGCTGGCCCCATACGCTGCAAAAGCTGCTTAATTTCGGTACGTGCTGTTGGCTTGCGCCACCATAAGTTAATAGGCAGCTGGCGCACACCCAACACCATAAACCCAAGCTGCAACACACCACCCAATGGCACACCCCACGCTGCGGCCCACGCCGGTGCCAAACCCATGGCTGTACCACCCAACACACAACTAATCAGCGCAATGTTCAGCAATGCAGGTGCCACCGCATACCAAGTAAATTTTTGGTAGGCGTTACATAGCGCACCCAAATAGCTCGCCAACGTTATTAACGCCAAGTAAGGGAATGTCAGCCGCGCTACCGCCACTGTTAACTCAAACTTTGCAGGGTCAGCTCTAAAACCCGGCGCCAGTACACTCACCAGTGCAGGCATAAACAGCTCTGCCAATACCACCACAATGCAAGTCACCAGCGCTAGTAAACTCAGCACCTCACCGCTCAAGCTTTCTGCCTTGGCAGTATCTTTCTGAGCACGGCTAAACAGCGGAACAAAAGCAACGTTAAACGCCCCTTCAGCAAACAAGCGACGCAACAAATTTGGCAAGGTTAGCGCAATCCAAAACGCATCAGCAGCGCTGCCTGCCCCAAGCTTATTAGCCAAAATCAGGTCACGACTAAATCCCAGTGCACGGCTCAGCAGCGTACCGCCGCCAACCACACCCATACTGGCTAATAATCCACCCGATTTCTTTTTAGACATGCCCCACCCTAAGCTATTTTCCCCAAAAGCAGGAACAAAAAATACAGCCACACCCATTGTGCACCCACCCATTGCTTGCTAGCATGAACGTTCATCTCATTCCTGTTTTTAAATTTAATGGAGGCACCCATGGCTGAAATCAGCCTTGAAGATTGCTATATTATTGCAGGGCAGGCCCCGCACCCCTACATCCGCGGCACTATGCCCACTATGGCCATTGCCCACATCAACAGCCCGCAAGAACGCTATGAGTATATAGCTATTACGGAAAAACAAGTATCTCTGTTTTTTACTGAAGCAGAGGCAAACTCCCACATGCAACGGCTCTGTCGCAAATTTGTTGATATGCACGAACTTGCTATTGTGCAGATCAAAAGCTTATTTGATAGCGCTCTCATTGCAGCACACAAAGGAACACCTGCACAACAGCTGTTATCCTAACATTTGGAGAAACTCATGCACCCCCAAGAAATACTCCATAGAATCCCTGATGTGGCAGGTATTTTTGGCTCAATACCCAACACCAACGAACTTTGCGGCATACGCATTCTCCGCGGTAAAGACTGCATTATCCCCGAAATTACTACACTATATGCGGGCTGGACACCTTTCCGTAACCGCACAAATGCACAGTTAGCCGCACAAATTGTGCGCACCTCTCCACTTATTAAAAGAATAAGAGAAGTACGACTACTATCTGCCCGTACAGTTGCCGAGCACCTGTTAAATTCAGGCTACCCTGACTTGTTTCCTCTACTACGCTTTAAGGGACAAACCTTTCATTAAAACTAAGCCCCCACGGGGGCTTTTTTGTTGCCAAAACAATCCCACAGGTATACACAAAAAGGTATCTTTCCCATTTCCGCTTAACACCAAGAGGTTACCATGCGTAACTCGCTACCACCTTTTCCAGAGCATCACTTAGTATTTTGTGTAAAAGCGCAAAAATATCTCCAAATTAAAACCTTAATCCTTAATCAAAATGGCAAAATAACACTCAAAAAGGATGTCGCTGTTTTCACAACAGATAAAGCCAATGCCACACGCTTTATCGACTGGGTGCCTGAGTTAGTCTTGTTACACCTTCGTGGTATATATCGTTCATACCAAATCGACACGGATCAGCATCAGCTGGTTGCACTAGAACCTGAGCCAACAAAAAAATGGGATTTCAAACAACGCACCATGCTTGACGCAATTTCAGAACTTTTTGCACTTCCTTAAAGCCCCCACGGGGGCTTTTTTCTTATGCTAACCGTTGTGGGTCCACATCAATAAACAGCTCCACCCCTTTTGGCAACGGTACTGTTTTTACCCAGTTTTGCACAAACGTTTGCAACCCACTGGTACCCTTCACCAACAAACGGAAACGGTACTGGTTACGCAGCTTCGCCACCAACGGCGGCGCAGGTCCCAACAAGCTCACCCCTTCATCCACCGGAAAAGCTTGTGCCAAGCGCAATGCTGCATCACGTGTTTGCTGTTCATCTAGCCCACGCAACATCAAGCTCACCAAACGGCCAAACGGTGGGTCTCCCCATTGCTGTCGCGCCGTAAGCTCCAGCTTGTAATAGGCATCACGATCATGCTGCACTAACGCACCAAATAACGGGTGTTCTGGTTGAAACGTTTGCAGCCACACACTGCCTGGGTGCTCGGCACGGCCGGCACGGCCTGCCACTTGCGTCAACAGCTGAAATGTCCGCTCCGCCGCACGCAAATCCCCCATAGCCAGGCCCATATCCGCATCAATCACCCCAACCATGGTCAGCTTAGGGAAGTGATGACCCTTAGCAACCAACTGCGTGCCTACCAAAATATCAATTTGGCCTTTAGCCATGCCCACCATCAACTCTTGGAACTGCTTTGGCGTGGTCAGCGCATCGCTATCCGCCACTGCTACGCGGGCAAACGGCAAAGCCGCACGCACCTCCTGCACTACTTTACGTGTGCCTGGGCCAAATGGGTGCAAGGCATCTTCAGCACCACATTCACCACACACCTCCGGCCGGCCATCGCTATAGCCGCAGTGGTGGCAGGTTAACCGGTCACCATGCACCACCAAACTGGCTGAACAATTTGGGCAATCATGTCGGTGGCCACATTTGCGACAAATTAGCAGCGGTGCAAAACCACGCCGGTTCAAAAACAGCAATGCTTGTTCACGTTTCTCCAATGTTTTCTCCAGCGCTGCCAACATAGTGGGTGCCAAAAAGTGGTCCGTTGCTGTTTTGTCTGGCCCTTTTAAATCCAACGTATAAATATCTGGCAGCACCGCTTGGCCAATGCGCTCACGCATGGCCACATGCACATATTTACCTTGCTGTGTATTATGCCAACTCTCCAAGCTTGGTGTGGCAGAGCCCAAAATAACACCAGCGCCCCACAACTTCGCCAATACCACCGCCAAATCTCGCCCATGGTAATGGAACCCACCTTCATCCTGCTTATAGCTAGGGTCATGCTCTTCATCTACCACCACCAACCGCAAATTATGGAACGGTAAAAACAGTGCCGAGCGCGCACCAACAATTACCCGTGCCTCACCACGATGCACCGCCCACCAGGTCTTTTGTTTTGCCGCTGGAGTTTGTCTTGCGTGCCACACATGGGGTGTGACCCCAAAGCGATCACTCACCCGCTGAATCAACTGTGGCGTTAATGCAATCTCTGGCACCAGTAGCAATACTTGCCCATCAGGTTGCTGCTGCCACAAAGCATCAAGTGACGAAAAGTACACTTCAGTCTTCCCACTACCAGTGATGCCATCTAGCAAAACGGGCTGAGCCTTAGCGCTTTTATCTTGTTGAAAATTATGAAAACTACTGGTGATTTTTTGCACCGCAGCAGCTTGTTCGGCTGTAAGCCGCGGCCCTTGCCCCACCTGTGGCAACACCACATGTTCTGCACATTCTTGCCACACTAGCGCACCGGCCTTGACTAACCCCTGCACCACGCTTGGGGTAACCTGAGCAGTGCTACACAGGTCAGCAACCGACCATGCTTTTTGTGCCACAATATCCATCACCCGCTGGCGCTGTGGGGTGAGTCGTTTTGGTGTTTCCTCGCCACGCACAAGCCTGCGTAATGCCGCTGGCGCTGCAGGCACCTTGCCACCCGGCAGGGCTGCACGCACTGGCGCACCCGGCATGCTCATACTATAACGCGCAGCCCAACGGAAAAACTCTACTGTAGGCAACGCAAGCGGTGGCACATCAGGTAAAATTTCTGCTGTTTTAATAGCCTTGTACGGTGAGGCTTCCAATAACTCTACCACCACACCGTGGCATTTTCGTCGCATTAACGGGCAACTCAAAAAATCGCCTACTTTTACAGGCGTTTCGGCACTTACCGCATAGTCTAGCAACGTTGGCACATGTTGCGGCAGCGCCACTCTAACCAGCTGTTTTGGTGATTTTGTTGCCAATTTGATACAAATTTCCGTTTTTTGCGTTGTCGCCTGCGCGGCATCATGGCACACTTCGGCCTATGAGTACTACTGCCCAAAGTAACCGACGCGCCCCGTCGACCCCGTCGCTGACATCCACACCGCCCAGTGGAGTTACCGCAGCACAGGTCGGGCAGTACCTGCTGGATAATCCAGATTTTCTGGCCCAGCACCCAGAGGTGATTCCACACCTGCAACTACCTAATGCCATGCATGCCGATAATGTGGCCAACCTGCAGGGGTTTCAGCTCACCAAGCTACAACAAAAGTTAAGCCGTGTGCAGCAACAAAACCGTCAACTACTGGGCAATGCCCAACAGAACGACACCAGCGCCACCGCCATTAACGAGCTTGTGCTAGAAGTTCTGCAAATCAGCAGCCTCACTCAGCTACGCAAAACCCTTACCCAGCGCCTTACTAATCAGTTTGGCCTATTTAGTGTGCGTTTATTACTCAGTACCGAGGTAAGCACAACCAAAACCAACACCATTGCACCCGCCCAGTTGCAAGAGCTGTTTGGCACCGAAAACAACGTGCGCCAACGCAGCTTACGTGGAGAAGATGCCGATAAATCGCTTCACGGCAAACAAATTGAGGATGTACAAAGCGAAGCTCTGCTACCGCTCACCACCAAAAACACCGCCCAACCATTTGGTGTATTGGTGCTTGGTGCTAACAGCAACAATCGCTTTTATGCTGGCCAAGGCAGCGCCTTCCTCGACTTTTTTGCCCCCGTTCTCGCCCTCACCGTAGAGCGTTTACTGAAAAGTTAGCCCACCCCACACCCTTGTTCAGCTTGGCTGAAGGTGCTTTATCAAAATAGGGGTTGAAATTCTTCTGCACCACCCTATATTGTACACAGCAATAAAGCCGCCGGGCTATAAAACGGAACACCCGCCCTAAGCCAAGCTCAGTGGCATATTCTTTTTCTTCGCTCATTTTATTAAGTGAGCGACAACGGAACGGAGGTTATCATGTTCCGCAATCTCACACTCGCTGCTATGGCAGCACTCTCTCTCTCCGCCTGCCAAACCACTGGTATGGGTCCTGCTCTTGGTGGCGCCCTTGGTGCTGCTATCGGGGCCAATCAGTGCGATGAAAACCGCAACCTTTGTGCTGCAGTTGGTGCAGGCCTCGGTGCTTATGCTGGCCATTATGTAGAAAATGCCTACGGCCAACAGCAACGCCTGCCACAGGAGGTACACGCCGATGGTCGGCAGTGCACCTTAATGGCCGGCCACCAATCTGGCTATCATTGTTCAGACGGCTCGTTTGTTTACTACAACAACAGGAGTTGGTACGGTCACCGCACTCTGTCAAACGGGCAACGCATCCAGGTCGACTCTGGCTTACTCACATTCTTTCAACGTCTCACCGGTGAACGTTACTATTAACGCCACCTGGCAAATTTCGAGCATTAGGCCACCCTTCGGGGTGGCCTTTTGTGTTGCTGGCGCCACAGCGCATCGTTTGTTCCACCAGCAAATTTATCAGACCTATCGCTTTGTATTTGCACCATAACCACAACCACGGCAGCATATTAGGCAATAACAAATTTAATTAAGGCCAAGGAACAAACCCATGCCCATCAAACAAGTGCAAGAAGCATCACAAAAAACAGTAGATATGCTGCAAGAATTTCTAAAAATGGAAGCTGCCGGGGGTATTGTACTACTCATTTGCGCCTTGCTGGCACTCGTTATTGCCAACTCACCGCTTGGCCATACATACCACCATATTTTCCACGACCTTAAGCTGCTTGTTGCTGTTGGCCCATTTGAGGTTAATAAAGACCTCATCCACTGGATTAACGATGGCCTTATGGCAATCTTCTTCTTCCTGGTTGGGTTGGAGATTAAACGTGAACTCATGGAAGGTAGCCTCAACAGCCGTGAAAAAGCAATTCTACCACTTATTGCCGCTTTTGGTGGTATGGTGATACCAGCTGGGATCTACGTTTTCCAAAACCAAGGTAACCCCGAAGCAATGCCAGGCTGGGCCGTACCAATGGCAACCGACATTGCTTTTGCCGTGGGCTTACTTGCCATCCTTGGTAAACGTGTACCACTAGCACTTAAAGTATTCCTACTTGCCGTTGCTATTTTTGATGACCTTGGCGCCATTATTGTTATTGCCTTGTTCTACAGCGGTAACCTAGCGGTAGACTCCTTGCTATGGGGCCTCGTATTTATTGCTGGTCTATTCATGGTAAACCGCCTACGCGTTAACAGTGCTTCTATCTATGTTGTACTAGGTATCTGCCTGTGGTTCTGCGTATTAAAATCTGGCGTACACGCTACCCTAGCCGGTGTAGTAACCGCTCTATTTATTCCACTACAAATCAAAGGGGAGCGTCGTTCTCTACTCAAATCACTAGAGCATGACCTACACTACCTTGTCGCATTTATGGTGCTGCCAATCTTTGCCTTTGCAAACGCAGGTGTAAGCTTTGAAGGACTCAGTATGGAAATCATGTGGGACACCGTAACCCTAGGCGTTATTGCCGGCCTATTTATTGGTAAGCAAATTGGTATTTTTGGTGCCACTTGGCTGGCTGTTAAAGCTGGCTTTGCTAAGCTACCATCCGGTATTAACTGGGCCCAAATTTGGGGTGTATCTGCCATGGCTGGTATTGGTTTCACCATGAGCTTGTTCATTGCAAGCCTTGGCTTCCGCGATAACCCACTATACCTGAACGAAGCTAAACTAGGTATTTTGGTTGGCTCCCTGTTCTCAACTATTGCTGGTTTAACCATTTTGTACTTCAGTAGCAAAAAGCCAGAGCCAGAGGTAGCGATAGCCACACCAGCGCCAAAGGCTAAGCCCGCTAAAAAAACGCCGGCAAAAAAGGCACCTGCCAAAAAACCGGCGGCCAAGCGTAAGGCACCCGCTAAAAAGTAGTGCCGTAAAAAGTAAAGGCCCCACTCAAGGGGCCTTTCTTTCGTCGGCTATGCCACTTTAACTTCACGGTATTGCCCACCGTTAACCAGCAATATTTTGTGGCGACTCATCACATCGCGTAACTGGGCGACCATAATGCCATAATGCTCCGGCACCGGTGTGAGGAAGGTCCGCCTTTGTAGCTCTACCACCTCAACACAGCCATCACTGTTGTACTGAATTTGGTCGACACGCTCCACCATCATCTCACCTTGCTTTTGGTGATGTGCATGCCATAAAACCAGAGTGACAGAGCGCCCAAACAACATGACCTCAACCACCCAGCTGCCCAAATCACAGTCGGCAATAGGCAAGTTGTAACGCCACAAATCGGTGTCATCAAAGTATGGTAGGTCACCACAGCCAATCAATGGTTGGTCTTGGTAGGGTAGCTGGTTGCTAGGGTTAATAACCCCACTCACCAGGTTAACAGGCACACGGTACGCGGCCAGTTGATAGCTATACTCAATAGCCTTTACTAAGTTTTCCCGCTGAATCACGATCAAGCTCCATAGAAAAAGGGATCATAAAACGCAAAATTTGTTGCGTCATCTCACTTACTCAGTACAGTATCACCACATAAAAATCAAGAAATTGTATGCTGAAAGTCATAACCAACACCGCCCATAAAGCAATGCAAACCTATCGCTGGTTAAAGCACTTGCATATGCACCAGCTGTGGGCACGGGCCGGCTACAAAGCACGTAGTTTTTGGTACAGCACACCGCTATACCCCCTCACGTGGGAAACACCCACCCCACTCACCGAGGCCCAGCTTACACCCGCCAACCTATGGCCCACCAACACCCAGCATGGCAAACAAATTGCCAACACGGAGTTCTGCTTTATTGGCAAAACACTAAACATGCGCAAAAAAATGCGCTGGCTCCCGCGTGAAGCCAGCCACCTGTGGTTGTTCCACCTCCACTACTGGGACTGGTTGCCAGACCTGCTCACACAGGATGAAAAAGGCCAGCGCCTGGCCCAAGAATACCTCGATGACTGGGTAACCCTATTCGGCAAGCGCTGGCATGGTGTGGTATGGCATCCGTACCCGCTTTCACTACGTATTGTTGCTTGGCTCACCCATGCACCCACCTTACTCAAAGACTTACCGCAAGAAACAGTTCAACTGTTTTGGGATAGCTTGCAACACCAAATCACCCACCTGGAGGACAACCTAGAATGGGATCTGGGCGGCAACCACCTTATTAAAAACCTCAAAGCACTGGTTTATGCTGGCCTGTGCCTACCCGGCCGCCAAACACTATACCTAGAAGCACTCAACCTGCTGCTAGAGCAGCTTAGCATCCAAATTCTGCCCGATGGTTCTCACTACGAACGCAGCCCACACTACCACGCCATTGTGTTAGAAGATTTGCTAGACATCCATGCTCTACTACTCAAAGCCAACCAACCCATTCCACCCCAGCTAGACGATGCCTTAGAGCGCATGGGTACCGTGCTTGCCACCCTACGCCACCCCGATGGTGGCCTAAGCCTATTTAACGATAGCGCCATTGGCAACATTGCCAAGTTAGATGCTCTACAAGCACGCACAGGCATCCCCGAACACACGCCACAGCACTTGGCCGATAGCGGCATTGTTCACATCACCGGTGGCGCATGGCACATGCTGCTCGACGCTGGTAAAATCGCCCCCGACGAGTTGGTTGGCCATAGCCATGCCGACACCCTCAGCTTTGAAGCTAGCCTTAATAGCGAACGCGTATTTGTAAACAGCGGTACCTATGCCTACCAAGACAAACTCCGCCTCCCCCTACGCCGCACCAATGCCCACAATACAGTAACAATAGATGACATTGATAACGCTGAAGTATTCGGCATTTTCCGTGCCGGCCGCCGCCCAAACAAAGTCAGCGCAGAAGTTCTGACCGAAAAAAATGGCACTGGCATCACTGCCGAGCATAATGGCTATGCTCACATTGGCGTTCACCACACACGCCGCCTATTTATAGATACCGAAGGCCACACTATTCGTGGTGAAGATGAGCTCCAGCTGAAAAATAAAAAACAACAAAAACGGTTAGTGAACATCCATTTTCACCTAGCCCCTGGCATTACATTCCAGCTCAAAAACGAGCAGGAAGTCATTCTCACCCTAGCAGACCAAAAAACCCACCTGCGCATGGTCACAAAAGAAGGGCGCTGGCTGGATAAATCCGCCATTTACGCCCCACAATTTGGTGAAAAAACCAGCATTCAAAAACTGATGATTCAAGCCCGCTGGCAAGAGGGAGAAACCCTCCGCCTGCCGTGGGCTATCCAGCAAATATAGCCAAAAGCTAGACGTCACCTAGCTTTTTCACTACACTGCCAGCAACAGCAACCAATTTTTATAGAATCATGGCCACCAAAAAACCTACTGCAGCAACTGCTAAATCAAAACCTAAAGCCAAAACAACCACAAAAAAGAAAGCGCCAGCTAAAAAACAACCCCCTAAAGCTGCGCCACGTAAAGAAGTTGTCGACGCAGCTAAAAATGCTGACCTCGGCACCAATAAAGCACCAGCAAGCACCAAAAAACAGTCTGTTTTTAGCCAATATCTTTTTGTTTTAATTGGTATATTAATTGTAGCAGGCACACTTGCCATGCTGTGGTGGCGTGGTGAGCAACAAACGCCAACCACAACAGTAGAAGAAGCATTATGGGCGATTGAAAACCAAAATCTCACACACTTTGAAAGCTATGTGGATATCAGCGCACTCACCAAGAATGTAGTGCAACAGGTACTCCCAGCTAATGGCAATATCAACACCTCTACCGGTCTGCCAAGTAAGCTTAAACAAAGCCTGCAGCACCGTCTTAACCGCTTCATTCAGCCAGAACTAGCAAGTGGGCTTGGCGAGTCACTCCGCGTTGCTATCCAGCAAGGCCCTACCGATAACCTCAGCAGCGGTACCCCACAAAACCTTTTTGAGCGCCTACTCATCGACCTCACAGGTGGGCTAGACAACGTAGATTGGCAAGGCTTAAGCACCACCAGCCGTGAAGGCTCACAAGCCACAGCCACATTGGTTTTTAAACGAAAAGATTTAAGCGGATTAACTGTTAAACTACCTCTGCAGCTTATAGAAAATGATCTTGGTAGCTGGGAAATTGTTGGTATTAGCAATTTAAAAGAGCAAATGAGCAAAATAAATACCGCTTATAGCGCCCTTATTGAACAACGTAACGCCACAATATTCGAAAAAATGGATAAAGCACTCCGCTTTGATGTTTCCGATAAATCCAGCGGATTATCCAAGTGGGGCGTAGGTAAAGGCGTTATGCTACAACTCAACTACACCAATACAAGCGAACAAAATATTGCACGTTTTGTGGCTCAAGCTGAGTTTTTTGGCCCAACAGGTCAATCACTCAAAACATATCGCCTAGCTGGCAACCAAGCTTTCCCTGCTGGTAGCGAAATGACTCAAAGCTGGCCACTCAGCATCAACCCTTTGAGCCAAGCTGAAAGCCAAATTTTTGAGCTACCAATTGACCAACTCAATATTGTGGTTAAACCCGTACAAATCACCTTTGAAGATGGCACAACGCTACAGCCTGTAGAGGAGCTCAACTAATGAAAATTTGGGTTATTTCTCAACTCTTTACACCGGAAATTGCAGCGCCATCGTTCCGTTGGCATGGCATTGCCAAACATTGGCAAAATATGGGGCATGATGTCACCGTGTTAACCGCCCTACCCAACCACCCTAAAGGAGAGATTTTTGACGCCTACAAAGGCAAAGAGACACCTTATGTGGAAGAAGTTGATGGTTTACGCGTAAAACGTCATGGCATTATGGCGGCACGTAATAAAGGCAAAATTAAGCGCCTTTTCTCCATGCTGTCGTTTAGCTATACCTGCTGGAAACACAACAAAAAAGCCTTACCAGCAGCCGAAAAACCAGATGTCATTGTGGCTACATCACCCACCATTTTCCCTGTAATTAGTGCGTGGCTCATTGCCAAAGCGCAAGGCGTACCTTTTGTGTTTGAAGTACGCGATTTATGGCCCGGTATTTTTGTAGAAATGGGCATCCTCAAAAAAGGATTTATCTACAGCCTGCTTGAAAAAATGGAGCTATTCCTTTACCGCCGCGCTGCAGCTATTGTTACCGTTACCCAAAGCTTTGTAGGCGATATTACCAGCCGTGGTATTCCTGCCGATAAGCTACGTGTGATCACCAATGGTGTAGCCGATGACGAGTACAAAAACGCCGACCAGGAAAGCGCTAATGGCCAAGGTGGTGTTGACAAAGCACGCAATGCACTACAACTTAACCCACTTACCAAAGTAGTGTTGTACTGGGGTAACTTTGGCCAATCTCAAGCGATTGGCCAAATTGTGGATGCGGCGCGTTTGCTGATGCACCGTAACGATATTTTGTTTTTGCTGGTAGGCCAAGGTGCCGAGTATGAACGCGTGGAGAAAATGGCCAAAGGCATGCCAAACATTATGCTGCTAGGACCCAAACCCAAAGCCGAAATTTACCACTACTATGGTATGGCGCAACTAGCGCTAACCACCTTGCGTGACGTGCCAGGTTTAGGCGCTTTTATTCCATCGAAGATATTTGAGGTTATGGCCAGTGGTAAGCCCAATATTACGGCCATTCCAGCTGGTGAAGCAGGCGACATTATTGAGGCCAGCGGCGGCGGCGTGGTGATTCCAGCCGAACAGCCGGAGCAATTGGCACGTACGGTTGAACTGCTGATTGACGATGAAAAGCGCTGCAAAAAAATGGGCGAATCTGGGCGTAAATATGCCAAAAAACACTATTTGCACAGCAGTTTAGCCAAAAAATACATTGCTCTGTTACAGGATGTAACCAACCAGTAAGCGTTTACGCGTTTTTTGCCACACTTAAAAAACACATAAATATGCTATGCTGTATATCGGCATATTTCGGCATCTAATGCTGATTTTTGGCATACCATAAGCATCTGAATGCTTGTAACTAATAAAATACAACCTATATAGATTAGTACAACCGCATTCCGTTCACCGCCACCCCAATAAAAGGAGGGTGTTATGGCCAAATACTCTTTGTCGGAAACTATCGACACCACTTGCCGTGTTACTGCACTGGCAGAAGCACAAGAACTGGTTGACCGCATGCGTCAGGGTGGCAGGAGCTGCCACAGCTATGTCGAAGCAGTAGACTACTTTGATGCCTACTGCGAAGCACTGGGCATGAAACCTGGGTTTGCACCATTCAACGTGCACCATGTTGAGCTGAAAGCTTGGCGCGAGGCTGCTGAACAAGAGCGTGCTGATGAACAGCGACGCCAAGAACAGGCCGAACTGAAAGCCGAATTGCTGGCCGAAGCTGAAGCGCTGTTTACTTCCCGATTGCCACCGTGTGAAATTATTCCACTGGGTACCAACCACCCGCGAATGAAATCCCACACACGACGCATCACACCAGCCAAGGTTGTTCAGCTAGATAACTTCCGCTAGCCCAAACCAGAATACGAAAGGCACCCCTACCTTGGGGTGCCTTTTTACTTGCATCACAGCCCCAGTAGGTATACGAAAATATCCAGTTATCTTGTTAACTCCGTTTTGGGAAATTGTCGCATCTAATAAATCGACAATACGTACTCATGAATCTCAACTACATTGAATTCCTCTTTATGCCAGATGGTCATATAACACTTGAGTTTATCTTTCACTTCTTAAAAACATTTATCATACTAGCACTACTTGCATACCTCTTTGCTAGATATATGACAGCCAGCAAACCCAAACAAATTTTACTAAGCCTTTTGGCATCTACCATTCTTACCACCCTCACTCTCTTGGGTGTTGCCGCCATAAGTAATAGCTCAAACAATGCTATAGCTCTCAATGAACAACTTGGCGATGGTGTAACACCAAGCTCGTTGATGCACCACTGCATGCAGCCTACCAATGGATCGTCTCGACACCCTATTGCAAGCTATGGTTATTTGGTTTGGGCAAATCAAAACAGTTCTGGTTTGCAAGCAGCACTAGAGCAGTGCCAACGCTACCATAACGCAATGCACCGTGCTGGTGAAGCGGCCTACCAACAAGCATATAACGCAGCTTACCAAGAAATTATGGACGAGCTGGAGCAGCCTTAAACTCCTCATTACGCAAAAAGGCACCCCCGCCCTGGGGTGCCTTTTTGTATGGGCGCATCGTGCCTGCAACTGGCCAATTGCACACAACGCTATTATCCGCTATAGGTAGGCATCTTTTTATTCGGTTTTTAGCTCAGAGGAGAAACTCCTATGACCGATACTGTAAACACGGAGGCTGAACCCACCGCGGGCGACGCCCCCAAACCTGAAAATTATTACGATAATGAACGCATCGCCACACTCTTTGGAGCAGAAGGCGAGGAGATGGCCACTGCATTGGCTGCACAGCGCAATGAATTCCAGCTAGACACGAAAGTCCGCGAGTTTGTCGACCACGTCCACAACGGCGTACCGATGATGGTACGCCCGCTGCAGGTAGACCTGATGCGCTTCTTGGAAGACCCGCACAGCATCTACTGCCTGCTTTTCACTGTGCCACCCCGTTACGACACATGGCTGGAACGGCAAAAAAAATCAGGGTTGGATACCACCTCTAATTTTCTCAATATGATGGATGAAAGTGGTGGCAAACCACCCTTACAGCCCCTAGCCGAGGCCAAGGCACTGGCGGTGAGCACATCACTTTTGGCACTGGGCAGCCTGCAAAACCGCGCCATTTACCGCAGCAACAAGCCACGAACCGCCGAGATTGAATTAGCCGATGCGTTTCCAACATCCAAACTGCTGGTGCTGGGCTTTGAGAGCGGTTGGTACCTGTTCGAACTTCATGAAACAGACCAATCTGCCTTTGGGCCACCCAGCCCACCGATGGATGGCTATGGGCCCTACCCAACACAGGGCAAAGCTCTAGAGGTGGCCTACACGCACTTGGCTACCAAGCAAGATATTCCCGGCAAGCCAGCAGTTGTTCCAGAGCTTGAACTCGCCTACGCCACTGCTTGCGAATGGTGGGGCATCGACGACGAGAACAGAGTCTCTGCTGCGCTTGGCGTTATGCCCGTAAAAAGAAGAAGAAGCGACGCGCCAAAACCAGAAATTTGGGTCGCCTAGCTCTTCTTATCTTAATTAAAAAAGCCCCCGCACTGCGGGGGCTTTTCGCTATAGGTGCAAGCTTACTCAGCTGCGTCTGCGGAAGCTTCCTCAGACTTAGCTTCAGCGTCGTCATCCTTCTTAGCCGCTTTTTTGGCGGTGGATTTCTTCGCTGCAGCTTTTTTAGCTGGCTTTGCTTCTTCAGTGTCTGAAGATTTTAGCGCACTGCCCAGAGCATCTGCCAGTGTGGAGGTACCACCTTCATCACTTGCAAACTCAGCAACAGCTTCGCGCTCTTCATCAATCTCCAACGCACGGATAGAAAGCACCACACGACGGTCTTTAGTGCTGATGTTTACCAGCTTCGCGTCAATAGTTTCGCCTTCTTTAAAGCGTTGTGGATCTTGCTGGTCACGCTCAACCGCTAGGTCACGCTTCTTAATGAACACTTCAATACCACTAGCGTCTACAGTTAGACCATCCAGAGATACGTCGGTTACGTTCACTTTAAGAATGTCACCCTTGGTGTTGGTTTCAGCAAAGCTGGTGAACGGATCGTTACTCAGCTGCTTAACACCCAGTGCTACACGCTCCTTCTCAGGATCGATGGTGAGCACTTTAGCGCTTACGGTGTCACCCTTGCGGTAATCCGCCAGTGCTTCTTCACCGCTCTTGTCCCAGCTCAGGTCGCTTACGTGGATCAGGCCATCGATGTCGTCGGTCAAGCCAACAAATACACCAAAGTCGGTCACGCTGCGAACTTGGCCGGATACTTCCTGACCAACCTTGAACTGCTCAGCAAAAGCTTCCCATGGGTTGCTTTGTACTTGCTTGAGACCCAATGAAATACGACGCTTATCGTGGTCGATTTCTAGTACCATTACTTCCACTTCTTCAGAGGTAGAAACAATCTTACCTGGGTGTACGTTCTTACGGGTCCAGCTCATTTCACTTACGTGAATCAAGCCTTCAACACCTGGAGCAAGCTCAACAAAGGCACCGTAATCGGTAATGTTGGTAACTTTACCTTTTACTTTTGCACCAATTGGGTAGGTGTCGTTCACGCTGGTCCATGGGTCATCGCTCAGTTGCTTCAAGCCAAGGCTTACGCGCTTGCTATCTTCATCAAAGCGAACAACTTTCAGTTCCAGAGTTTGGCCCAGCTTGATCACTTCACTTGGGTGACCAATACGGTGCCATGCAATGTCGGTAATGTGCAGCAAGCCATCAACACCACCAAGGTCAATAAACGCACCAAAGTCGGTGATGTTCTTCACAACACCTTCTAGTACTTGGCCTTCGTGCATGTCATTCAACAGCTCGTCGCGAGTACCAGCGTTGCGTTTGTCCATTACGGCACGGCGAGAAACAATAACGTTGTTACGCTCACGCTCGAGCTTAACAATCATCATTTCCAGCGGGGTGTACATGTATGGGTTTACGTCCATAATTGGACGTGCATCCAGCTGGGAGCCTGGCATAAAGCCAAGAATACCCTGTACATCTACCATGAAGCCACCTTTAACGCGGCCGAAGATGATACCTTCAACAGTTTCTTCCTTAGCGTGTACACGCTCTAGGTCGTCCAGCACTTCTTCACGACGTGCTTTTTCGCGGCTTAGCTGTGCTTCACCATGACGGTCGTCGAGGTTTTCAACGTACACATCTACAGTTTGGCCAACTTCAATTTCCGCTTCTTCTTTACCAAATTCGATAAATTCTTTTAGAGGAATACGACCTTCTGCCTTCATGCCGATGTCGATAATAGCGAACTCACCATCAATGTTGGTGATTAGGCCTTTAACAACTTGGCTGCGCACAGTTTGGTGCGGGGCAAAGGTTTCATCGAGTTTACTGGTAAAATCCGCATCCATAGCAGCTTTAATTTCCGCAGGTGTAATACCGGCGCTCTGCAAATCTGGTTGAGGATGGATATGATTATCTGACATAGAGATAGTCTCTCTTTTATCTACCGAGGTTTTCATCAATCCCAGCGCGTTTGGCGATGGTCGAACCCTAGTGTCGGTTTGCACTAGGCATGCTTATTTTCATCCTCCGACATGACCTAAAGGTCAGTCTCCGGGACTCTTGCCTAAAAAGGATACTTAATCCTTTTTTGCGCTTATACAGCGCATCAGCGCGGTCTGTATGCACCAACTTATCCACAGCGTCAAGTATATTTTAGCGTTTTTCGCTATCCCACACTGGCTTAGCCAGTATTTAAGCACTCTGATATCGCTAATACAATTTGGTGGTTTTTGGTGTGGCTGGGGTTGTGCACGGTGAGGTGGCCGGTAAGTGGTGTGCCTACCTGCTGTAAATCACCTAATAGATCTAGCCATTTGTGGCGTAGTGGTTCATCCGGGTAGCGCAGGCCGTCGTCGTTGACCACGTCTGTCTCGCCAAACACTACCGCACAGCCTAGGCTGCCGCCTTTAATGAGCCCTGCGGCGCGAAGCTTCTCAATGTCTTTCTCCCAGGCAAAAGTGCGTGCATTGGCAATGCTGCTCGCGAAAACATCGGCTTGTACTGGTGCGCTAAAGGTATCAGCCGTCAGTAGCGGATGATTAAATTGCTGCACCACCGTGAGCGTCAATGCCTCAGCGGAGGCAACTTCAATACCCAGTGCCTCACAATCTAGCCCCAACGTGCTGAGATCAATGGGCGTGTATGTCTCATCTAGCATGCTGGTGCCTGCTGCGGCCAAAGCATCCATCCATTCGGCGCTGGCACCGCTCATAATCGGCACTTCTGGCCCTGTTACTTCCACAGTGGCGGCAGTAATGCCACTGGCACCTAAGGCTGCCAATACGTGCTCCACCATGCCAATGCGTACGTTACGGCTCGCTATGGTGGTGGCATTACGTGTGTCGGCCACTGCATTTGGTGATAGCGCAAGCTCTTCCCCATTTTGGCGAAACACAATCCCACCCGTATCACGTGGTAATACCTGTGCGGTGCACGGCTCCCCACTATGTACACCCACACCGCTGAGCACGGCTGTAGCCTTAGCTAAAGTAATGTGCTGCGGCACTACAAATCGTCCTCATCGGTTTTATGAGCTTTGTGGTTCATACGCACAACCATTAACCATAAGGCACCAAACAGCATCACAATACTGGCTATAATAGTATCAAACGTGAGTGTGCTGGCATCTACCCAACCGAGCCAGCCAAAAATACTCTCATAACCAATAAGTGCAAAACTACCAATAAGCGATACAACCGCGATTAGCTCTGCCTTAAGCAGTCGCGCTGCATTAAGATACAGGTACATACTTGGCGCACGCAGGAAGATACCAACAGCCGCCGCCGCACCCCACACCCATGGTGTGGTGTAATCCGCCAATGTTGGTACCAACGGTGCCCACACGCTGTTTGTGTTATCGGTAAAGCCAAAAAACATATTGAGCAACGCCAAAATCAGCCCAAGCACGAAAAAACAGCCTGCTGTGGCCAACAACATCATCCCTGTAAAGCCAGCACGCTCGCGCCAGCCACCACTTTTGTTGTTAACTGGGTGTAACTCGGCAATAAGGTACATAATGGTGCCACATACCGCGGCTAGAGCAATAAGTATTGCTGGTGGTGCAATGTTTGTGACCAGTACCGCTTGCTCCTTCCATAAAAGCGTAACCCCTATCAGCACAACCAACAGCCCCGGCCATTCCCATAGCTGTATATGCCGTTTTAACATGAACGCCGCCGCCGCCATCGTCATCAAAATTTCTACACGCATTGCAAATAATGATGCCGTAGCGGTGAGATAAACCATGGCATTAATCACCAACACGGTTTTTATAACGCGTAGTATGCTGTAACTCCACGTATAAGGGTCTTTTAGCGTGCTCTTTAAGCTCCATGCTTTACCTGCTAACAGTACCAATCCGGCGCCACCAATCATCAGGTTAAGTGTGGAGTAAACCAATCCGTTGAACTCCCATGTTGTTACAGCAACGCGGCTGAACATATCCAGCAGCATCCAAATAGCCATAGAAATTAAGCCAAGGTAAAATCCCAGAATCATAATACGAACTTTCTAATCTCGGCGTGGGTGGTAGTTGCCGCCAAAGTAACTGGCAGCAAGTTTTACATAATGGTCGGCCGACCATTCCAAATAGGCAATTTCGTCTTCATTCATGGGGCGCATTTGCTTAGCAGGCACGCCAGCCCACAACATGCCACTTGGCACAACCTTGCCGGGGCCAACCAAAGCACCAGCAGCAACCATGGCACCGGGTTCCACCACCGCACCATCTAGCACGCGGCTACCCATACCAATGAGTGCGCCATCACCAACTTCACAGCCGTGTAAAATGGCGCCGTGGCCTACAGTAACGTTATCACCAATCACCAAATCATGCCGTCCTGTGGTGACATGGCCAATTGCACCATCCTGCAAGTTGGTGTTTTTACCAATACGAATTTGGTGCACGTCGCCACGTAGTACTACCTGTGGCCAAATACTGGTGTGCTCGCCAATGGTGACATCACCCATAATGGTGGTGTGCGGAAAAATATACGCCGTATCGTCAATTTTGGGCTCAAACTCCCAATACGGCAAAATTACAGAATCAGTCATGGGGCATAGCTTAGCTGAGAGCTGCCACATTGCCAACTATGACACCATAAAAAACGAGCACCACCCAAAGGTGGTGCTCGTCATAATATTAGCCAGCCTGATTATACAGGTCGGGATTTTGCAAGTGTACAGGCTGCAAATCGGGCAAGGTTTCGGCACAGGTACCACCGCCGGCCATCAGGCTGTTAATACCGTGCAGCCAGGTATGTAGCTGGGTACGATAGCTTGGCACCGGACGCAAAGAGCTATAGTACCTATGGCCGCCGTAACCCACCCTCAGGGTATAGTTCAGAGAAGCCAGCGCATTTTGCACATATACAATGCACTCTGCCGCCTCGCCATTACCTTCGGCTTCAGCTCGCGCGGATATCGCTGCCAAATAACCTTGCATCTCCGGTATGGTGGAAGCTCTGAACAACTCAGCTTCAGCTATCATCGTTGCTTCCCACTCGTGGCAACGATTACGTAATGAGCCAGACCCTTTGGCCAACGCCCATACACGCAGGTAATCATTAGCACTATTAAATTCTGAACAGTCCACCTGTGCCAGCTCGACGCCTTGAGGGTGGCGAGCGGTGTAGCGTTGCCAGCTGGACTTATACGATTGTGTCACAAGAGTGTATACGAACCAGATCGCCAGGCAAAACAGCGTTGTTCGCAGTACGTTTTTAACAATCTTGCCAGATTCCTTAGAACCCTGTTGTTTAAAAAAATCAATAATAATCACAACTGTACTGATTACAAACACAGCAGACAATAGCAGCAGTGAAAGGAATGCACCAAAGCTAGCTTCATATAGAGCAGTCAGCAATGAGAAAAAATCAGGATCGGCCATGAAAGTCTCCATTGGCAAAGAAAACGGCATGTGGTTACACCACTGTTGCCGCCAACTTAACAAGTAGTATACACAATGTCAAGGGACTCTAAAAGCACCCTTTTAAAAGGCAACAAAGGCTTTACCAGGTTTGTATTTGTTATCTTGAGTTTTTGCTCAGAAAATCCATTGGGGTGCTGGGCACTGGTATGGTGGATGTTTGTTGCAGCGTGCTAATGCTGGCGCTACTGCGTGGGCTGCGGCTCACGGTTTGTAGGTGTGGGCCTTGGTCCTTTTGCAGGCAACGGGCTTCAATTTTAGCGCCATCAGCAATGTGGATGCTGCCGTAGCGTACCTCACCCTTTAGCACAGCGTGGGAGCGACATTCCAAGCGGCCATCTACCATCAGGTCACCACTTACGGTACCGTCCACAATCACATCTTGCGCTACAACAGGGCCGTTAATCACCGCGCCGCGACTAATTACGAGCTGGCCTTGGCTGCCTTCAGCTTGAGAAACTTTGCCGTCTACACGGCCATCAATACGTAGGCTACCGCAAAAACTTACATCTCCACGAATGTGCAAGTGGCCGCTAATTAGGCAATGGCCGCCTGCTTCACGTGGGTCTACCACATGAAAACCGGAACCTTTACTGTTAGGGTTGCCAGGGCGTGGGGTGTCGGTTTTTTTGCTAAACAAGTCAAACATCGTTCTTTCAGTATATGCAGCAAATGCGCACTGTTGTCCACAACCTTGTGGCGGCAAATTGTGCGCTCACCCCACCCCCCTGTGACAAAAAAGAACCTTCCCCAAACTAGGGGAGGGTAAAAAATGTCATCACAATGGTGAAAAAGAGTGTAAATACCAATCCACACAATAAGCAGATAGCACACACTAACACTGCTTTTTCGTGTGCGTGGCAGGTACGTAGCTTTTTATAGCACCACAACACTATGCCAACCAACACCAAGTTCAACAGTAGGAACCAAAGATTAGGCTCAGTAAACCAAGGCTGGTAATGCTGTAGCACTAACGGTTCGGGAGCTACTTTTACAGCCGTTATTAGCGTCATAACTAACAGTATAATGCCGGCCGTAAACATCCATGGAAACAATGACATGAACCAAAGGCAACACTTGGCCAAACCCTGCAATGGCTTGGTAAGCATTTTTGGTCGCCACGGCTTGTAAAACAGCCATTTGCCACCATCAAAAAGCAAGCGAGGCACAACCAAAAATACCAATGATGGCAAAGCCAGCGTAGAAAAAAACATAGCCTTAACGAGCTCATGCTCCATAACGGCTGACTCTGCTAGCCACACAAGGGGAATACTAACCAAAAACAAACCCAAGGCTAGCACACAAAAAACGAGGAACGCCTGATAGAGGCGTGTAGCCATAACAGCCTCCTTAAGCTATCGCCCCACGGGCGCGTGAACGGTAAGTCGTAAATAATGTTTCGTGACACACTTAGGATATATTGTATACCTTGTCAACAGGGTTGACTTAAAAACCCAACGCGGCACACTGGCCACCAATGGAACATGCCCTACCCCAATGGATGGATACCCTACTTGTTGTAGGTCCATTTTTGTTGAGTGCTTTGCTGGCGCCACGGGTGGTGGCGTGGTGTGCCGCGCAAGGTATGTTGGCTGAGGTAACCAGCCGTAGCAGCCATGCAGCACCTTTAGTACAAGGTGTGGGAGTGTTGTTTCCACTCATTGCTGTACCTATTGGTTTAGCGCTGTTGTGGGGTTTTGGTTTGGCGCACCAGTTGTTCCTTACCTTACTCTTGCTGGCAAGCTTGCCTTTAGCACTAGTGGGCTGGCTAGATGACAAACACAATGTTTCCCCCTGGTGGCGCTTTGGTGTGCAGCTATTGGTGGTAGCGTTGGGTGTGTGGGCACTACCTGAACTGTTTGAGACTATTCCCAACTGGTTGGAAAAAGCTATTCTGACCCTTGCGTGGGTATGGTTCATTAACCTGTATAACTTTATGGATGGCATTGATGGCCAAGCGCTGACCGAGGCCGCTTTTATTGCCATTGTTTTAGCATTTTTGGTGCCGCCACTGCGCCCGTTGGCATTGGTAATTGGTGCTACAGCATTGGGTTTATTGCGCGTTAATTGGCACCCTTCTAAAGCGATTATTGGTGATGTAGGCGCCACGTGGTTGGGCTATGTACTGGGCGGTTTATTGCTACTGGCAGTGAGCGATGCCACATGGGCTAAACACACGTGGGATGCAGCTTTTGTGCTGTTTACGCTCACCCTTGGGTTTAGCGCCGATGCCACCTATACCCTGTTTAAGCGTGTACTTGGTGGCCACAAATTTTGGCAACCGCATAAGGCATTTTGGTTCCACCGCGCGGTAGCTGTTGGCATGAGCCATGGCGCTGCCGTGCGTCGCCTACTGTTGCAAAACGTACTATACGTTGGTTGTGCTCTTATTGGCTTAGCCTTTGGTGCCGGCTGGTTGAGCCTGCTGTTGGGCCTTGCTGTGTTCACCGCTTTTTGCCACAGACTTAAATATCTAGAACGGTCTTGACCTGAAAGTATACAGGCTGTATGAGCTTGTAAGCAATTTTGCTTCATCTGCCCCATAAGGGGGCGCTGCTTTTTGGAGAAGTCACATGAAAAAACTGTTTGTGCTTACCGTTATAGGGGCTGTTCTTGGTGTGTCGGCCTGCTCTGGGGCGCCCGCTTCATCTAATGACCCAGGAAGCACGGGGGTCAGCTATTTTCAAGATCCTTATGATAATTGCATTCGCCGTACTTATGGCCGTGATGGTTACAAAGGCTTTGCTACCGAGGCAGTGGTACCCTGCACTGAAGAGCTTTTGGCCGATATTGAACGCGGCCGCTGGGAAGAGTCCTAGCCAGCTACACAGAACACGCCCCGTAAAGGGGCGTGTTTTTGCTTGGGAACTGGACAATTTATTGGTTTAGTTATATACCAGCCGCTCAACTTTTATTTCGTTTAGCCGTTCAGGGAGGAAACCATGAACGATACGCTCCCTAAGCAAAAGCAAGGGAAAGACTTTTACGAGTATTTTGACGAGCACCCGGTTGTATGTATTTTAACTGGTGGTACTGTGTTTGCGTTGACTGTGATAGGTATTGCGCTGATGGCATTGCGGGGATAGCTATGGCTAAGAAACATAAGATCTACCCCGGTATCCCATTTGCTATCGTGGCAATAGCCACTGTGGTTTTAGCAGCTATTATTACTGCTTTTACCTTCCGTTAACCGCCCCTTTATTGGGGCGGTTTTCGCGTTTTTTGCTGATAGCTTGACGTGTACGCCGCAACCAGACACAATCCGCCTCAGGATTAACGACATGAGATAGACAATGACTGCTGTTAAAAAAGCCGTGCTGCCTGTAGCCGGCCTCGGTACCCGCTTTTTGCCCGCCACCAAAGCTATGCCGAAGGAAATGCTCACCGTGGTGGATAAACCCCTCATTCAATACGCTGTGGAAGAAGCACTTGCCGCCGGGGTAGAAGAATTTTGCTTTGTGACTGGGCGTGGAAAATCCGCACTAGAGAACCACTTTGACCAGCCATATGAACTAGCAGATATTTTGCGTAAAAAAGGCAAAACCAAAGAGCTCGAGGCGGTAATGCATATTTTGCCGGAGCACTGCCGCATTACCTATACCCGCCAAGGGGAGCCAAAAGGCCTAGGCCACGCCATTAACTGCGCCCGTAACTTTGTGAATGACGACCCGTTTATGGTGCTGCTGCCAGATGACCTGATTTGGGGTGAGCCAAACCCAATGGTGGAAATGGCTAAGCTGTTTGAAAAAGAGCAACGCTCTGTAGTGCTCACCATGGATGTACCGCGCGAGCGCACCCGCAACTACGGTGTGGTAGACCTGTTTGGGCAAGAACAGCCTGGCCCTGGCGGCCACGTAAAAGCACGTGGCTTTGTAGAAAAGCCCGACCCAGAAGATGCACCATCCAGCCTAGCTGTGGTTGGTCGCTACATTCTTACCCCTGATATCTTCGACCTGTTAGGTGAGGAGAAAGTGGGCCACGGTGGTGAAATTCAACTGACCGACGCCATGCACATTATGGCGCAAGAACATCCATTTATGGCACATGTGCTGAGTGGTGAACGCTTTGACTGTGGAGATAAAGTTGGTTTTCAGCAGGCAAACCTATTTTTTGCATTAAGCGACCCTTACATTGCAACACGTCTTGCCCCCTTTGTGGCGCGCATGGCAGCAGCAACAAGAACATTACTGGATGAAAGTGACGCGGCCTAATCATGTTCACCGTTATCCTCATGGAGGCTGAGCGTACCGATAAACAACCACGCTCATTCCGCCTAACCCGCCAGCGGTTAGTGTGGCTCATAACAGCCTTTATTGGGGTACCGGTACTGGGATTTGTGCTGGGTTTGTTGGTATTTGCGCCGCTCATTCTTAACGATGATGCGCAACAAGCCAAGCGCAGCGCCAGCACGCTTGCAAAACAAGTTGAGCGCATGTCTACCGAGCTTACTAAGCTGCGGGAGGAGTTTCATACCAGTCGCCAAACACTGACCGAAGAGCAGCAATCTCGCGCGACGGCTGAAGCACGCATTACCATGGCCGAGACCGCTCGTTTGGAAGCTATCAGCCGTTTGCAAGCACTGGAAGATGAAGTGTTCCAGCTGACGCGGCAGAATGCGTTTTATGAATCCTTCATGCAGCCGGGGAACAATAAAGCCACCTTGCAGTGCTTTAACATTAGCGCCAAGCACAGCGGCAGCACCGTTACCTATGGTGTTAACTTTATGAAAAACAACCAAAAAGACCGCGCTCGGGTGGAGGCTAAAGTCCAGTTCCGGGTACGTGTTGGTGAAGCGTTACTGGCCGATGGTGAGCTAGAAGCTGACCATGGCTCGCCAGTATTGGCCACCAAAGATATTGCCATGGTGCGCGACGTACGCACGACCGGCAGCTTTAAGGCCGATGTACCAAGCAGTGGCCTACGTATTTTGGACATTACCGCCCTTAACAAAAAAGGCGAAACGATTGCCCACTGTTGGAAGTCGTTCTAAAGATGGCTGCGGGGGTGGCAAAGCCACCCCTTGCCACCAAGGGCACCTTGGATCCGCGCTGACCAACTGCCTTACGGCAGCTTGGGACAGCGGCCACCATACTAAAACATAGCCGCAACAACCTAGAGGGCTTTTCGCTTGCCAGTTGGGGGGCGAGTATGGTTTTCTAGGGGTATGAAACGTTTTGCTCCTTTATTTGCTTTACCTGTTGCAGTGGCGCTGATGGCGTCTAGCTGTACATCTGAAAATGTTGGCCAAGTTATTGGTGGTGCTGCAGGTGGCTACCTGGGCAGCCAGTTTGGCAGTGGTGAAGGCCAAAAATGGGCCACCATTGGTGGTACGCTAATTGGTGCTTGGGCCGGTGGCCACATTGCCAAAAGCATGAGTGAGCAAGACCGTGCCTACCACGGCCGCGCCGCAGAAGAAGCCTATGACGCACCTATTGGTGAAGAAGTGGTATGGGACAACCCAGAAACAGGCAACAGCGGCAGTGTAACGCCCGTACGTGAAGGCACGCACAGCATTACTGACGAGTATTGCCGCGAGTTCCAACAAACCATTATTATTGACGGAGAGACCCAACGTGCCTACGGCACCGCCTGCCGCCAACCCGATGGCAGCTGGCGCATTGTAAGCTAAATAAAAAACCCGGCTATGCCGGGGTTTTTATTATCCTCGTTTTCAAATAGTTAGATTTCGCATATTTAAGGGTACTGCTGCCGTGGTGAAGCTGACGACGCGTAGCCAAACCTACACGAGGAAGCTGAACCACAAAGCGGTGCACATAAATTGCGAAAGATGACTATTCAGATTTGAGTGCTTCGAGCTCTTTTCGTAGCTCATCAATTTGAGCCTGCTGCGCTTTCAGCGCTTCTACCAGTACCGGCACCACTGCTACGTAGTCTACGCTCTTGGTGCCATCGTCGGCTGTTACAACCACTTCTGGCAGCACTTCCTCAACCTCTTGCGCAATGAAACCATACTTGGTGCCTTGCATGTGCGCGGCATCTTGGTCTTTCCACTCAAACGTTACACCACGCAGGCGCAGTACGCTTTGCAGAGCCGCATTGTCTGCTACATCGGTAATATTTTCCTTAAAGGTACGATCGGACAAGTTAACCCACGCGGTACCAGCGGCTACACCATTTACATGCAGGTCATAGCTTGGTGTGGTGGTACCAATACCTACCTCACCAGTATTACGCTCAATACTCATCGCTACAGAGCCGCGGGCGCCTGTGGTCCACGGTACGAAATCTAGCGTGTTACCAGTACCTTCGTAGCTCATTTCAAAACCAGTTGCGTTACTACCTGTGCTGTTAAACAGCTCGAACAAGTTAATGGATGGATCATCGGTATCTACTGTACCGGCCACGGTGAACGATGCACCACCAGCTGCCTGAACTTGCAAGTTATGCGCTGGATCGGTTGTACCGATACCTACACGTCTTGTGCTGTTGGTTAAGGTCATTACATTACCGCCACCCGTTGCATCTTGGAAGTTTAGGTCATTAGCAGATAGGTTAAAGTCCCATGACTGGCCAGTATCGGCACGGTTCAGGCGCATAACATCGGTACCCAAGGCGGCAACTGTTAGAGATGCACCGCTTGGAGATGTTGTACCAATACCAATGTTACCCGTACCCGCATCAATCATAAATGCTGTGCTGCCTACGGTAGCATCATCAATCACAAAGTCGGAGTTAGCACCGCGAATACCCGCATACCACTGGTAGGCTGTGCCACGAGCAAACTGAATAAGACCATCGTAACTTGCGTTGTTGGAACGCACCGTTAGCGCTGGAATGTTAGACGTTGCTGTGTGCTCAATCATAGCTACATTGCTGCTGGCAGCCACATGCAAAGCAGCGCTTGGGCTAGCTGTACCAATACCGAGGTTACCGCTGGTGTCGAGCGTCATGCGGCGGGAGCCTGCGGTGTCGAAACGCATTTCGCCATTAGCGCTTGGAATAGTAATGCTGGTGGTGCCGTTAACCAAGCTGCTGGCTGTGGAAGCGCTAATACCGGTTAGGGCGCTACCATCACCGCTAAAGCTGGTGGCTGTTAGTGTACCAGAAACTGTTGCTCCTGTAGCATCAAAAGAGGCAAATTCAGCTGAGCTAGAATCACCCAGCAAGTCAATGCTGGTATTACCAAAAACCAACTGAGTTTCTGGTACGCCGGCATTTGTTTCTGCCACAAAGCGGCGATTACCATTATCTGATTTCATACGATACTGAATAGCGCCACCACTGGTGCTTTCAACACGGACAAACTTATGGCCAGAACCTGAGAAATAAGCAACCTCTTGCGCTGAATCATACACGTGGAGTGTACTGCTTGGGCTGGCAGTACCAATACCTACGCCTGCATTAGCAATACGCATACGCTCGGCTAACGTACTTCCTGTTTCGAAAATAATTGGACGGCTATCGCTTGCGCTCTCAAACTCAAAACCACTATTGGTTTGTGCAATACGCGTATTATAACCAGAAGTAATATTTTCTGCATCAAAACGCATGCGCCCTACAGCGCCACCGTCATTATTGGAAATCACAATACCTTGGCCAGACAGGTTACTTGTAGAGTGACTATTGTCGCCCACACCTAGGTTACCAGTAATTACGTGCTGACCAGCTGTGTCGAACACTGCCACACGGCTGCCGCCGGCATCGATATGTACATCGCCATTAGCACTTGGAATAGTAATACTGCTGGTGCCGTTAACTAGGCTGCTGGCAGTAGAAGCCGCAATACCGGTTAGGCCGGAGCCATCACCGCTGAAGCTAGTAGCTGTAATACCACCTACCACGGTTAAGCTGGCACTTGGGGTAGCAGTACCAATACCTACGTTGCCGCTATTATCAAGCACAAGGCCACTTGTGGAACCAGCAAAAGTAGTGTCGTGGAACAAACCAACTGTATCTTGGCTTTCATCATACCCTATAAAACCTTGCTTAACGTTAGAACTGTCCATGAATGTCACAATAGCGTCGTAGTTAGCAGCACCAGAGGAAACAATAACCTCGCCTGTACCAGTGCCGCCATCTATATGAAGCTCACTACTTGGCGCAGCGGTGCCAATACCTACGTTACCGCTGCTATCGATTGTTACACGGTCGGCAGCGTTGGTGCGGAAAGCCATGGAGTCGTTACCATTATCGTACTCAATACGACCAATATTATCATCGCTAGCATCACCCAAATTCAGTACCGAGCTTTGACCATCATCGGAGCGGATGGAAAGCTGCGCACCTGTATCGCGCACCACAAACTTACGCGCTGGCGTGGTGGTACCAATACCTACGTTACCGCTGGTGTCTAAAGTCATGCGGCGGGAGCCTGCAGTATCGAAGCGCATTTCACCACCTGAAGATGGAATGGTAATGCTGCTGGTGCCGTTAACAAGACTGCTGGCAGTAGAAGCCGCAATACCGGTTAGGCCGGAGCCATCACCGCTGAAGCTGGTGGCCGTAATACCGCCTACCACAGTTAAGCTGGCAGATGGGCTGGTGGTACCAATACCTACGTTACCGCTGCTGTTAACACGCATAAGCTCGCTAGAGGAGTTACGTACAATAAATGGGTGGCCTGTAGAGTCATTACGTAAGGTAAAATTACCACTACTATCTTGTATCAAGAAAGCTGAGTCAGAAGCTAGGTGGTGGTTAAAGTCCAACCGTGCCCAACCTCCATCGCTATAACTACGTATTTGAGCTGCTGGTCCATAATCGCTCAACCCAGTAAGCACAGAGGCAACAGAAGAAGTTGTTCTGTTGCGACTACCTACACGCAGCGTACCACTAACATCTAGCGGATAAATTGGGTTAGCGGTACCAACACCTACATTACCGGCGCTATTTATCGTAATATTGGTTGCGCCATTAGCGCCAAGCTGTAGGGAAGACGCATCGGCCGTGCGCAAAATCATACCGTTGGTACCGCTGGACTCAATCAACCCATAGCCGCCACTGCCTGCACCAGCCCGAACAGTAAGTGCACCAGAGCCATTCACCACACGCACCCCTTGCTCACCCGAGCCGCTACCACTAATGTCCAGCAGCTGACCTGGGTTGGTGGTGCCAATACCTACGTTGCCATCCTCTTTAATAAACATTCTGTAGGCAGTATCGGTTTCATTATAAACACCTAAGCCTGCACCACCACCTGGGTTAGATTGGTAAATGGACATAACATCGTATCCACTACGGGCAAAGTCGATGGCATTTGCACTATCAAACCTTAGCGTACCACCAGAAACATGTAGCAAGCTATTTGGGCTGGCTGTGCCAATACCCAAGCGACCGCTGGTGTCTAAAGTCATGCGGCGGGAGCCCGCGGTATCAAAGCGCATTTCGCCATTGGCGCTTGGAATAGTAATGCTGGTGGTACCATTAACCAAGCTGCTAGCGGTGGAAGCCGCAATGCCGGTTAGGCCAGAACCATCACCGCTGAAGCTGGTTGCGTAAATAGTACCGCTTACATTCACCTGAGTTGCGCTTACGGTACCGGCTACTTCTAGCTCTGCATTTGGTGCTGTGGTGCCAATACCTACATTGCTGGCAGTAAAGTAAGAAGGGTTGCTATTGCCGCTAATATTTACTGTTTGTGTGCCATTTGCAAAAACCTGCACCGCACCAGAACTACTACCAGACAACAACTTAACAGCATCGTTACCATCATCACTTTCACGTGCTGTAATGGAGCCCACAACGGTAAGCTCGTCACCGGCGGTTGTGGTACCGATAGCTAGGTTACCGCTGGCGGTGAAGCGCGCTACCTCGCTACTATTTGTCATGAAATATAGAGGACTCGCAGTAGTGCTACCCAACCAAACAGCACCACTATCGGCACCCATACCTAGGGTAGACGCTGTACCACCGTTATTATTAATCCAAATACGTGGATTGGCATAAGTACCAATGGTAAGGTTGCCACCAGTAACATTTACACCATCGGAAATACTTGCATCACCCACTACAGTAAGGCTGGCAGATGGGGTAGTAGTACCAATACCTACGTTGCCATCACGCAAAAGGCTCATAATTGGATCAGACAAAGCACCACCAGAGAGAATGTCTAGTTGGGTAGAAGTGGCCTGCAAACGCATATCCCAAGCATTACCTGATGGGCGTAGCATAAGATAACCACCATCACGGATTTCAGCAACCTGAGACGCACCAGCAACGGTAAGCGCGCTGGTTGGTGTACTTGTACCAATACCCAAGCGACCGCTAGTATCGAGTGTCATGCGGCGAGAGCCTGCGGTGTCGAAGCGCATTTCGCCACCTGAAGATGGAATAGTAATGCTGGTGGTGCCGTTAACGAGGCTGCTGGCAGTAGAAGCCGCAATGCCGGTTAGGGCTGAGCCGTCACCGCTGAAGGCATTAGCTGTTAACGTACCTGCTACAGTAACATCACCATCAGGTGCTATAATAACAGCGTTTGTATCACGGTCGCCAGCGTTACTGGTGCGAAAAGTAAGGCTATCGCCCACGCCACGTACATCAATAAAGTTACCTGAACCGCCACCACGGTTAAACTGCAGCGCATTAGCTGTCATGTTGATATAATCTGTGCCGTCTGCACCTTCCAGATAAAAGCCTGTGGTGCTAATTGTACCAGCTACTTCCAGTGCTGTTTGTGGTGCTGTGGTACCAATACCCAGGTTACCGCTGGTGTCTAAAGTCATGCGGCGGGAGCCTGCGGTGTCGAAACGCATTTCGCCATTGGCACTTGGAATAGTAATGCTTGTAGTACCGTTAACTAGGCTGCTGGCGGTGGATGCTGCAATGCCGGTTAGGCCGGAGCCGTCACCACTGAAGCTGGTGGCCGTTACACCACCCACTACGGTGAGGCTGGCAGATGGGGTAGTTGTACCAATACCTACGTTACCATCGCTATCAACCGCTACTTGGTTTGTGCCTGCGGTACCAATTAATAGCTTATCGGACGTGTGATTATAATCTAGGTAACCAGCATATGCAGCTGCACCCGTGGTGCCATCGGCAAAGTATAAGCCACCTTGTTCTGTTGCTGCAGAAGCAATGGTAATACCCGAATCGCCTGCTGTGTCGGCAACTACTAGGTGATTGGCAAATGCTGAATAACTAGCCGGACTAGTGGTACCAATACCTACGCTACCACCTGGAGATAACAAAATGTCGTTACCGGCAAATGTTTGTAGATCTAGCGCACCGCTTGTACGGTCAATTACTGCATTCCCATCTTCCACATAGAACTGATTCGCTTGAGCCGTGCCAGCCACATCAAGAGCTTGCCCCGGGCTTGTGGTACCAATACCGAGGTTGCCGCTGGTGTCTAAAGTCATGCGGCGAGCGCCTGCGGTGTCGAAACGCATTTCGCCATTGGCACTTGGAATGGTAATGCTGGTGGTGCCGTTAATTAGGCTGCTGGCGGTGGAGGCGGCAATGTTGGTAAGGGCTGAGCCATCACCACTGAAGCTGGTAGCTGTTACGATACCACTAACATCCAAACCCACACTGTCTAAGTGCATTAGCTCTGTACCATCGGTCGGTAAGTACCAATGGTGTCTACCTATATTATCAATACGGCCTACATTAGTGGTGCCAATACGGAATAAAAAGTCACCCGCTTGCGCATGGCTTGGACCATACATAATTATGTTAGCACCGGTATTATAAGTTTCGCCACCAGCTATATTGAGTAACTGGGTATCATCTCCACTCGCGATACTACCAGCCTCAACATTACCAGTACCCTTAACACGCAAACCATTCACCGCACCCGTAAAGCCTGAGGCTGGTTTCACGTCCAGTATGACAGTGGCACCAATAGCATTAGAATCAGGCAGCAGCACAGCTTGTGTGGCACTCACATTACCAGCCACCGTTAAGCTTGAACCTGGTGCTGTGGTGCCAATGCCCAGGTTACCACTGATGTCGAGGGTCATGCGGCGGGAGCCTGCGGTGTCGAAACGCATTTCGCCATTAGCACTTGGAATGGTAATACTGGTGGTGCCGTTAACCAAGCTGCTGGCGGTGGAGGCACTATCTGCTGTAATGCCGGTTAGGGCGGAGCCGTCACCACTGAAGTTTGTTGCATAAATAGTACCGCTTACGTTCACCTGAGTTGCGCTTACGGTACCGTCTACTTCTAGCGCTGTAGTTGGGTCTGCTGTTTTTATACCCACAAAGCCACTGGCGCCAGGACTAAGGATAACATCACCACCCGCTACGCTATTTAATATTTCGAGGTCAGCATGGCTTGAAGATGGATAGCCAACACGACCCATAACGGATGAATTATCATAAAAAATCAGGTTCGCAATACTGCTGGTGCTTGTGCCTGTATCCTGCAAACGAATTTCTGCCGTGCTGTCATACACATGCAAAGGCGCGCCTGGGCTGGTGGTGCCGATACCAAGGTTACCGTCTACTAGGCTCATCCAGGTGCTGCGAGAGGCACTGCCTGTGTTGGTCCCTTGGAAGAGGATAGACGCACCCTCGTTGGTGCCGGCTACCCAGTTTTCGGTTGCGGCAAACTGAATTTTTGCACGGGTGGTAGTAAGTGCAGAGCCGTTATACCCACCTGCACCAAAAGCAAACAGAACATCACCCGATTGCAGTGTAGCTGGTGACGCCACAGTACCGCGCGCATGAAACCCATTAAACGATGGGCCAGAGGCAGCGCTGCTATAACGTACTAGGTTAAACTCTGTTGTGGTGCTTTCGTTCGTAATATCAAACAAGGCAATGGGTGATGTGGTACCAAGGCCAAGGCGGCTGTTGGTAGCATCCCAGTATGGGGTGCCGCTGGGGCAAATAATATCTAAGCCATCGGTGTAGCACATTTGGCCATTGGCTAAGGTACCGCTTACAGTGGCCACGGTGCCCCATGTTTGGGCTTTAGCAACTGTTGCTGCAAACAGCGCACCCGCACCCAGCGCGGCATAGGCCAACGCTTTCCACACGGCTGTGGTTTTTTGAGTTCGGGTAGCGGTCGTTATGTTATTCATTCCTTATTCCTTACGGCCGACAGATTTGCAGTTTACCATTGTAGTAGCGAATTGCACCTAAATTATCACCATCACAGGCCTCACCACCGGTTGCGCCGGTTAGCTGTGCGGTGCCGGCTACTTGTAGTGAAGCTTCGGAGTTGGTGTCTACCGCTTGGCCTACAGCTACTTGGCCATCGCCCACTTCTAGCACGCGGCTGTTATTTACATCTACCAGCACGCTGCCATTACCTACTGGAATGGTAACGCTGGTGGTGCCATTAACCAAACTGGTTGCGGCAATAGAACCGGTAATAGCACTGGCATCCAAGTTAGTTAGGTTGCTACCATCACCCGCAAAGTAGTTAGCGGTTACGGTGCCCGATACATGCAACGCGGTAGATGGGGTGGTGATGCGACCAATAGATACGTTGCCGTTATTGTGGATACGCATGTTCTCGTAACTGCCGCCAGAGCCACCAGCGCCTAAAATCAGCACGCCGCTGGCATCGGTCGCTTGGATGTAGTTGGCGGAGCCGCGGGTCATGCTCATGATGTGACCATTAAAGCTAGTGTTGCCCAATGCACCTTGCACCAAAGCAGTACCAGAAACATCTAGCGTTGCACCTGGGCTGGTGGTGCCAATACCCACATCACCATTGCTGGCAATACGCATTGCCTCGGTATCGTTTGTTACGAACTGCATGGCATTGGCGCTATGTGCATATTGAATTCTACCCGCTGTTGGGGCACCAGCAGTACCAAAGTACAAACGACTTGATGTACCCGCGGTGGAGAGAATGCTAATACCTGCATGGTCGCTATTAGACACAATGAAGTCGTCACCTTTAACCAGCGTAGCATCAGTAAAGTCTACAGAGCCTGGGTCACCACTATACACATGCAGGGTGTTGCTTGGCGCTGTGGTACCAATACCTACGTTACCGTTATTATCAATTCGTAGAGCTTCGTTACCAGCAGTACTAATACCCAGCTGGTTACTTGCTGCACTAAACAAACCTGTATTAGCATCTGCACCAAATACAATACCAGGAACAGATGCACTACCACTAGGGAACTCTACTCGGTTAGAGCGTAGGGTTACGCTGCGTGTACCATTAACATCAAAGAAGATATCTCCGTTTGTGCTTGGAATAGTAATGCTGCTGGTGCCGTTAACCAAGTTAGCTGCGTTAGTGGCGGTTACGTTAGTTAGGTTGCTACCATCACCCGCCAGTGTAGTAGCGGTAATGGCACCAGTTACGTTCAAGTTGGCAAAAGTTACGTCACTACCTGTTGCTACTGCTTGGTCTTGGTTGTTTACATAACCCAGCTCAGTAACATCTAGCGTATTACTTACATAGGCCACACTGGTTGGTACATTGCTGAGGCCGTACCAGCTCATAGCGTCGGCAGTAAGTGTGCCGTTAATATTAGCAGCGCTTAAGTTGGTTAAAGCCGAGCCATCACCAATGAAACTCGCTGCTTGCAGTATGCCTGTTACACTCACATTGCTACCAATGTCAGCACGGGCGGTGGTGGTTAGCGTATTAAAGGTTACATCATTAGCTGTACCCAAGCCCAGGCTCGTACGCGCTGTGGCGCCAGTTTCCAAAATAAAGTTTGTACCATTACCCACCATGATGCCGCTATCGGTTGCGGTGAGGCCAGCTAGATCCTGTACAGGTTGCGGCACACTGGTTACGCTTGCCCAGTTAATGGCCTGTGCTATCGCTGCGCTATCGGCAGTAATGCCTGTAAGGGCAGAACCATTACCCGCAAAGGCCGTGGCGCTTACGGTGCCCAGCACAACCATGTTACCTTGTGTATCAATTGTTACTTCGTTTTGGCCACCAGCACGGTCACGCACAATGAAGGCGCCTGCAGTGCTCAT
The DNA here is from genome assembly GCA_030148545.1 of Pseudomonadota bacterium. Taxonomy (GTDB): domain Bacteria; phylum Pseudomonadota; class Alphaproteobacteria; order UBA2136; family JASBTF01; genus JASBTF01. The sequence continues at coordinate 1,627 of JASBTF010000001.1, read as the reverse complement.
ACCAATATCCCAATCCTCGCTAGAGCCGTTTAGGGATGTATCATCAAAGCGAATACGCGGTGCCGCACCCAGCTGTAGTTTCAGCAGAGCTTTAGACGCGTTGTGTGTATCCTCAATAACTACTGTATTGGTTGTGTTGCCAGCATCCTCATAAACATGGAGTTGGTGCAATGGGCTCGTGGTGCCAATACCCACGTTACCAGCGCTATTAATACGCATACGCTCGGTACCTGCCAAAGTAGAGAACCTCAAATTACCAGTATTAGCTTGTAATATTAAATCAGCCGTGGACTGTGTATAAATCACACGGTTGGTAGCACCAAGGTAAATGTTACCTTCTACATGCAACCTATCTGCTGGTGTAGCCGTACCAATACCTACATTACCGCTGGTATTGATTGTTAGGCGACGGTTGCCATTGGTATCGAGTTCAATTTGGCCACCGCTGGTTGGAATAGTAATACTGCTTGCACCGTTGAAAATACTGCTGGTAGACAATGTTGCACCGGCAATGTTCAGGTTATCGGCATTTAGTGTACCGCTAATGTTAAGCCCTGTAGCGCTAATGGTGCCAGCTACCTCTAGCTTAGCGTTTGGTGCGGTGGTGCCAATACCCAAGCCTGTACTATTCAGGCGCATTGCTTCGCTATTGTTAATACTAAAGGATTGGAAACCTGGCACAGCTGTCATCATATGCTGTGAACCATCTTGTGATCTTAAAATATAGGTATCTGTGTTTAGAACACTTTGTCCAGCTTGAGTAGCATGTGCCGGGCCAAACAAGCGCAAGTATGGTCCACTGGTAATAGAATTACCACCTGCTATATATAGTACATCGTTTGTAGCACCGTTAAAGACACCTTCTGTTGCTAAGAATGTATCTTCTAGGTGTAGGCCTGTTGCTGGAGACTCTGTGCCAATACCTACGTTACCATTGGCCAGCATGGTCATAACGCGGCTACCATTGGTGTCGAAGCGGATTTCGCCACCACTTGTTGGAATAGTAATGCTGCTGGTGCCATTAACTAGGCTTAGGGCTGTATCGGCGCCAATGCCGGTTAGGCCACTACCGTCACCCACAAAGCCAGTTGCGGTAATAACGCTTGCCGCTTGGATACCACCGTTAGCAAAGCTCACGCCGTCAATTGTTTGGGTACCGGATACATTAAGTGCACCACTGATTTGCAAATTACCTGTAAACAAGCCGTTACCCACAACATGCAGTGCCTCCGACGGGGTGGTTGTGCTGATACCCAAACGACCATCATGGGTAAGACGCATACGCTCACCAACATTACCCAGTGTAGATGAATTGGTACTCCAAATATGACCACGATTACCCGATGAGTTATAATAACTTATATTACCATCGCTAGACCCTAAGGTATGCACATTGGTATTATTATCTGTATCACGTTTAATACGTAAGTTTGTAGCCACAACATCGCCCACCACATCCAACGACGTAGCCGGACTAGCAGTACCGATACCCACGCGGTTGTTGGTGCTATCCACAACAAAGGTATTGGTGTCGGCCACAATGCCGGCAGTGGTAGTTAGTGTATTAAAGGTTACATCGTCGCTGGTGGCAATGGCTTGGTCTTGGCCTTGCAGGTAACCTAGCTCG
>JASBTF010000003.1 GCA_030148545.1 Pseudomonadota bacterium | reverse complement strand
TCCACAGTTGATCATTGGCGTGGACAATGTGCCAGTAAGTGACCCTGCGTTTGATCGGTTTTTGCCAACATCAAAAGTCGTGGGGTTCAAGCAGCAGATACCAAGCTATTCACTTCGTAAAGCCAAATCTGGCAAACAGGAAGTGTTATCTAAACGCCAACAATTAATGGCGGATTACACGCAAAAACGTCTGGAAGCTATTTTGATTAGTCAGCTTACCGAACTAGACAAAGTCAAAACACTGGAAAAATTGGCAAAGAAACAGCTTGGTTATTATCGGTCGATGGAGGATGATCTAAAAGGTCAACTTGAAGCGGGTAATCCTGTTTATGGCCGCTTTTCAGAGATTGATGTCGAACGTACAGAGGTTGAGCAACGTTTGAACGATCTAAAAGCCGAACGCATCACTATTGAAGAAGAACTGATCCACCTTGTCGGTGAAGTGCCAGATATTGAATTACCAACTATACAAGATATGACATGGCAGCGTGAAGGATCTGCCTTGTATCCTGTAGCCATTGTCGGTGAAGATATCAATGTTGCTGGTAAGGATGTTGATGCTGCCGATGCTGCATTTGATCCAAATTACGGTATTCAAGCCATTTATAAGCAGCGTGAGGATGGCAGTAATTTCTCTGGTGATGACTGGTTTAGCATTCAGGCAACTATCTCTATTCCCCTTTGGTATGAAAGCAATCAAAAACCTAAATTACGAGCAGCCCAAGCCGGAAAGCGCAGCGCCGAGTTTGCTTATGATGATACAAAGCGTCAGTGGATTAAACGCATGTCTTCCTTAAAAGCGGAACGGGATATTGCGCTGGATAACATTGAGCTTTTGAAAGAAAAAAGAGCATCACTCAAAGAAATGGTGAAAGCAGCAAACCGGAATTATGAATCCGGTAATGCCCCGTTGGAAACTGTTCTGGATGCACAGATTGATGAGTTGACCATTGCCTCACAATTAGCAAAGCAGCGCAGCCGTCATATTCGCCTGTCTACACAATTTAACAGTCATATTATAGGAGGGAATCAAGATGAGAGTAATTAAACTATTCCTCGTAATCTTAACGCTTACGATCAGCCCTGCATGGGCGCAAGCACAAAAATACACATGCCCGATGCACCCGCATTACATCGCCACAGAAATGGGAACATGCCCGATTTGCGGCATGGATTTAGTGCCGATGGAAAGTGATGAAGAAGAGGCAACGGAAGAAGGTCATGGCGAACATGCCAATGATAACGCCCGTAAAGCGATCACCATTTCACCGGAAACCATTCAGAATATTGGTGTCCGCACTGAAAATGCAACCATCGCCAGCTTTGGAACGGATGTGAGAAGCTACGGTCTTGTTACAGAAAATGTACGATTAACCCATGCGATTTCAGGCCGTGTGGCTGGCTGGGTTGAAGATTTAAAGATTACCGCGGTAGGTGATGAAGTAAAAAAAGGTGATTTGCTCTTTACGCTCTATAGCCCTGATCTGATTTCAGCGCAGCAGGATTATATCGCTGCTATCGCAACTGGTGTGAAAGGCCGCATTAACTCCAGTGCTAAACGTCTTCAATCTCTCGGCGCAAGCAAAAAGGCTATCACTGAAATACGCTCAAGCCGTAAAAAACTGGAGCGTTTACCGTTTTATGCCGAAATCGATGGGATTGTGAGTCATTTGATGATCAATCAGGGTAGCTATGTGAAGCCCGGTATGCAGATTGCCACGATCCAAAATTACAACAGTGTATGGATTGATGTCAGTGTCGCAGAAAAAGATTTGCAATTTTTAGCCAAAGACAGCAAAGCCACGGTGACATTTCCCAATCTCGGCAACATCGAGCGCACAGCGCGTATTGATTATATTCACCCCACCATTGATGAAAGCAGCAGAACTGGTCAGGTACGGCTAGTGTTGGATAATGCTGACGGTGTATTGAAACCAGGCGCATATGCTGATGTGAATTTTGAAACCAATATTGATAAACGCCTCAGTATTCCCTCTGAAGCCATTTTGAAAAGCTCGGAAGGCGATTTTGTTGTGATTGCATTGGGTGGCGGTAAATTCCAACCACAAGCGATACAAACAGGTATTCACAATAAAGGCCGCACTGAGATCATTAAAGGTTTGGCAGATGGTGAAAAGGTTGTGGTTAGCAGCCAGTTTATGATCGATTCTGAAAGCGCTCTACGTGAATCTTTCCGCAAGTTGCAAAAAGCACAAACGCCTCTGGTTTTGATCGATGTGACAAAAGATCAGCAAGCTATGATCGATCATTTAGTTGATGCTGCGTTGTATTTACACGATGCGCAGGTCAACGGGTTTGATCCAGATGCAAAAATGCTGATGCCGGCACTCAAACTCAATGATCATTTATTGCCAAAATTCAGAGGTACGAAGCTGAAATTTATCCTGCAAGATGCTGAAAAAGCACTAATGAATGCCAATGAAGCAATCACCGGTCAGGAGCGTAAAAACGCTCTAGCTGAATTGGTTATGGCTCTGAAACCGTGGATCACAGAAGGAAGACCGAAACACTACAAAGATAAAGGTGTAAAGCTCTATCTCGATCACGGCACAGGTTTCTATTGGCTGCAATTAGAAGATGATATCGCCCATCCTTATGGCGATGGTCACGCAGTAGAAGTAGAATTGCCTGATGAAGTAGATGCAGAAGCCCCAACGGTAACACAACCAGCAGGAGGCGCACATGCAGGACACTAATCATTTAAGCCACGATCCGACACAATCTGGCGTGGCCAAGGTCATTGAATGGTCTGTTAGAAACCAGCTTCTTGTTATTGTCGGCATGATTGCCTTGCTAGTTTCTGGATGGATGGCGGTAAAAAACACGCCGCTGGATGCTATTCCTGACTTGTCGGATACGCAGGTTATTATTCGTACTGATTTTCCAGGGCAATCACCACAGATTGTTGAAGATCTGGTAACATACCCGCTTTCCACGACCATGCTTGGTTTGCCAAAAACCAAAGATGTACGCGGGTTTTCCATGTTCGGTACGTCCTTTGTCTATATCATTTTTGAAGATGATATCGATCAATATTGGGCGCGAAGCCGTGTTGTAGAAGCTCTCTCCAAAATTCAGGGTGATTTACCGCAAAACGCGACACCGCAGATTGGACCGGATGCTACCGGTGTTGGCTGGGTGTATCAATATGCGGTGGTGGATAGAACTGGTAAATATGATCTAGCCTATCTTAGAACCTTGCAAGATTGGTTTTTAAAGTTTGAACTTGCCACTGTTGAAGGTGTATCAGAAGTCGCTTCTGTCGGTGGCTTTGTTAAAGAATATCAAGTGTTGGTTGATCCAAACCGACTTCGTGCCTATGACGTGCCGCTACACCGCATTACTAAGGCCGTGCAAGCCGCGAGTAAAGAAGTTGGCGGACGTGTGATTGAGCAAGGTGAAATGGAACTGATGATCCGTTCCAAAGGCTATATCACGGATTTAGAAGAACTGAAAAAAGTCGTTGTCTATGCCAAGGGTGGCACACCTGTTGTTTTGTCCGATGTGGCACGCATTATCGAAGGCCCAGAGCTACGCCGTGGTATTGTTGAGCTTAACGGTGAAGGCGAAGTGGTCGGCGGTGTCGTTGTCATGCGCTCTGGCGAAAATGCCTTAACAGTTATTGAAGGCGTTAAAGAAAAGCTGGAAGAATTAAAGCAAGGTTTGCCCGAAGGCGTTGAAATTGAAACGGTGTATGATCGCGCACCTCTTATTGAAGGGGCTGTCGATTACCTCACAAAAAAATTGATTGAAGAAGCTATTGTTGTGGGGCTGGTATGTTTGATTTTCTTACTTCATGCCAGATCCGCGTTTGTTGCAATCATCACATTACCTTTAGGCGTATTAGCCGCCTTTATCGTGATGTCGATGCAAGGTATTACCGCCAATATCATGTCACTTGGCGGCATTGCGATAGCGATTGGCGCGATGGTTGATGCCTCTATTGTGATGGTGGAAAACGCGCACCGTAAATTATCTGAAATGGCAGAAGATGCCAGCCTAGAAGAAAAACGTGCTGCCATATTATTATCGGCAAAAGAAGTTGGTCCAGGACTATTTTTCTCATTGCTGATCATCACCGTGTCATTTCTGCCAGTATTTGCACTTACAGGCCAATCTTTCCGCTTATTCTCACCATTGGCCTTTACCAAAACCTATGCCATGGCGTTTGCCTCTATTCTGTCAGTGACCGTTGTGCCGGTGCTGATGCTGTGGCTGGTACGTGGTAAAATCAAGCGCGAGGAAGATAATCCGATTAATCGCTGGTTTGTGCATATCTACAAGCCGGTGTTGAATGCAGCCTTACGCCGTAAATTCGTTACTATCGCTGTTGCCGGTGCATTGCTTGCTAGCATGGCAATTCCTTTATGGCGTACCGGTTCGGAGTTTATGCCAGCTTTGTATGAAGGTGAGTTGCTTTATATGCCAACCACATTGCCAGGTGTATCAATTACCAAATCCAAGGAAATTCTATCGCAGACCAACCGACTGATTAAAACCGTACCGGAAGTCCATCATGTATTTGGTAAGGTTGGTCGTGCAGATACAGCGACAGATCCCGCACCAATTTCCATGATTGAAAGCTGGATTAAGCTCAAACCCAAGGATGAGTGGCGCAAAGGCTTAACCGTTGAAGATCTAATTAAAGAACTGGATAAGGCTGTGAAGCTTCCAGGCTTGGTCAATAGCTGGGGCTATCCCATCAAAATCCGCATGGATATGATATCAACCGGTATTCGTACACCGGCAGGTATCAAGATATCCGGCGCAGATTTAAATGAAATCAGCCGTATTGCGCTAGATGTGGAAGCTGCCGTGAAAGATGTGGAAGGCACACGTTCAGCCTTTGCAGATCGTGTGATTGGCGGGAAATATCTGGAAATCACGCCTGATCGGGGTGAACTGGCGCGGCAGAATATTGATTTAGGTATGTTCCAGCAGGTAATACAAACCACGCTTGGCGGTATGAGAATATCAGAATCCGTACAAGGGCGTGAGCGTTACAATATCATGTTGCGTTATGAACGACCTTTCCGTGAGCATCCAGAAGATCTTGCCAATATCTTAGTACCAACACCGCTAGGTCAGCATATTCCGCTGGGTGAGCTTGCCAAGATTGAATTTGTGGAAGGCCCACCAATGATTAAGTCGGAAAATGCAAGGCTTACTGGTTGGGTATTTGTTGATATCGCGGATCGGGATATCGGCTCATATGTTGATGAGGCACAAAAAGTTGTTGCTAATAAAGTCAAACTGCCAGCCGGTTATGCGGTTGAATGGTCAGGGCAATTTGAGCAAATGCTTGAAGCAGAATCCCGTATGCGAATTGCCGTACCGTCCGCCATCATGATTATCTTTGTGTTACTGATGCTGCATTTTGGCAGGTTGGATCGCACATTGATGGTGATGCTCTCATTACCATTCGGTTTAATTGGTGGTGTATGGGCGTTATACTTGGCAGGATATAACTTCTCGGTAGCCGTAGGCGTTGGCTTTATCGCGCTGGGCGGTATAGCCGCAGAAACAGCCGTTGTGATGCTTTTATATATCGATCATCAAGTGCGCCAACACCCACCAAAAGATCTAAAAGAACTGTTTGATGCCGTTGTGCATGGCGCGGTTCTCAGGGTGCGTCCAAAATTGATGACGGTGCTGACCATATTTGTTGGTCTTGCTCCTATCTTCATCACCGAAGGGCTTGGCTCAGATGTGATGCGCCGTATCGCATTACCAATGCTTGGCGGTATGACCAGCACCACCATCCTCACCCTCATTGTTATTCCCGTTGTTTATTACCTATGGGAAGGCAGACATTTTAAAAACTTAAATAAAGGAGAAACTACATGATCGTTGAAATCATCCCTAACTGGCATCCTATCTTTGTCCATTTTACCGTGGCATTGTTTAGCACAGCCACCGGATTGTTTATTTTAGGAACAATTGCTGGCAAAAAAGAATGGGCAAAAATCATTCTGAAAGCAGCACATATTAATTTATGGCTTGGTGCGTTGGCAACCATTGCCACCATTGCAGCCGGTTTATATGCCTATAATACCGTTAATCATGATGCACCATCCCATTTAGCAATGACAGATCACAGAAATTGGGCGTTTGGTACAGCCGCACTCTTTGCTCTGATCACGCTATGGTCTTTTAGAACCTTTGCTAAAGCAAAAGTTGGAATGGTATTTTTAACCGTTTTGATTATCTCTACAGGCATTCTAGCAACAACTGCATTTAAAGGTGGAGAGCTTGTTTACCGTTATGGCATGGGTGTGATGGCAATTCCAAGCAATGCTGGGGGGCATGACGACCATGAACATGCAGATGGTCACGGTCATGGAAATCAGAAGCAAATTCAACAAAAACAAAACGGTCATGATGGTCATGACCATGCACATTAATCTTTAATCAAAAGGAGAAAACCATGAAAAATACATTTAAAACCTTATTATTAGCATCAGCATTAGTTTTACCTATAGCTGCTCATGCAGAAAGTTCAGGGCATGATCACGGCGGCCACCAACATGAAGCCATGCAGCATGAAGAAGCCATTATGGGGTCTGGTGTTATTCACAGTGTTAGTCGCATGAACAATAAAATCAACTTAACACATGCACCTATCCCTGCATTGAATTGGCCTGAAATGACAATGGATTTAGGTGTCGCTGAAGGTGTAGATCTAAAAGGATTATCATCAGGACAAAAGATTAAATTCCATATTGAACTTGGTGACGATAAAATTTATCGCATCACCAAAATCATGAAAGAGGATGGTAATCACGGTAACCATGCTCACTAAAATATGAAGATAAAAGAAGCTGGTAGAGCAAAAATTCACCAGCTTTTTTCTAATCATTTAGAGTATTTGTTTCGGTGTAACGCATACACAACCACTTTAAAGCCTAGCTATTAGCTAGGCTTTTTTATTACTTCATAAAATTTAGTAAATATTTATTAAGTTGGGTTGACAATTGGTCGCCTTCTCGCTACCTTCCCCGGCGCTGACAAAGCACCTGCTGGGGTGTAGCCAAGCGGTAAGGCAACGGTTTTTGGTATCGTCATGCGTAGGTTCGAATCCTACCACCCCAGCCATTTTTCACTTTTGGTCGGTTCAAGGAACAGGTCAAAGGGCTTTCTTAAAGCGTAACGCAGCTTTCCATCCTCCAACTCCAAGTTCCAATAAACGAGTTTGAGGATTTTGCGTTTTTGTTCAATCGTGGCCGAATGGAAAAGTTTTCCAGCATTCTGCACCAGTTCCAGCAGCACATGTTCAGGCATGGCAACCTTATCCAGCACATCCGCCACCTGTGCAAACACATCTTCCCCCTTCATGCGTGGGGCTGGGCAGTTCTTATCTTTGTTCTTGGTGCAGAACAGGTAGTTATATTTGCCCTTTTTTTGTTCAGTTGTGTAAACCGAACCGCAATGGGCACAGGTAATCAGCCCACGGAAGGTAAATGCCTAAGTCTTCACAAACAGCTTCCAGTATAGGTTTAATCTGCACAAGGTCGGTGTAATGATTTGTTCCAATCGCATCCAGCATGTGCAGCCAATTAATTATCCGTTAGAGTCCAGCGACATCCGCTGGACTCTTTGTTTTTCACCATATACAATGCTTCTTGCGTCCAATAAGGTTCATTGAGATTTAACCACATCCAGAGCTTTTGGGGGCACATTAGTGCCGAAGCCCCCATTTTCTATAACCCACCAAAATACGGAGCCCCCAAAATGGAATTAATGGCTACTTTTAAAGGAATGTCTCTAAAGAAGATTATACTCAAATACCTTTGGCCTGCTTGTATTCTAACGTTTTATGCCCCTTTAGTGTTTTTTATCTCCTATTTATCTTTCCTATGGATAATTCACTTAAGCACTGGTGTAACTGAAAATATTTATTCCTTAATCCTTTCAACTTTAACGACACTATTAATGACGCTGATAATCATCAAGGTTAAATCTTTACATGCTGTACTTGTACCGTTTGCTTGCTCACTTACTATAGTTTTTGGCTTTTTTACACTATCCGGAGGGTGGCAAGATCCATACTTTGGTACTGAATTAACTATGATGTTATTAGGGCTTGTATCGCTATGCCTATTTTTAGTAATACAGCTACTATATTACGCTGCCATAGGTGTAGATAAAATTATCAAGAAACTCCAGCAAGGCAAATAACAGTGCCGTTAACTGATACCCAATGTCGTAAATCTTACTCTAAAGAAAAGTGCTATCGTTTACCTGATGGAGAAGGTATCTCTCTAAATTTTCTTTAGGCGTGCAAGGAAGTCAGCGGCGTTTTGTTCCATTGTTTTAGATTGCTGCTGCATATCTTGTGCAGCGCGCATTAGAACGCTTGAGCTTTCCCCTGTGTCTGTCATCACTTTTTGAATGCCAGACATTTCACCGTTAACCTCTGTCGTACGTTGAGAGGCAGAAACCATGTTGTTACTAATCACAGATGCAGCTTCCCGTTGCTCTTGAATAGATACCTCAATAGCTGAGGAGATTTCTTGAGTTTCTTTTACAGAGTTACTAATAGCGGCAATAGAGCTTACAGCTTTTTTAGATACAGCTTGCATTGCATCAATTTGTTTACTGATAGAGCCTGTTGCATTTGTTGTTTCAATAGCGAGCTTTTTAACCTCTTCGGCTACCACAGCAAAGCCTGCACCAGCGTCTCCAGCGCGTGCTGCTTCAATAGAAGCATTCAACGCAAGTAAGTTAGTTTGGTCGGCAAGGCCATTAATAAGGTCGATCACATCGTTAATTTGTTGAGAATTTTTCTCGAGCTGGTTCACAACTTCTGTTGTTGTTGCAGCATGGTTTGCCACATCAGTTACTAGTTTCACTGATTGGCCGACACGTGAAGCAATTTCAGAAATAGACACATCCATTTCTTCAATAGAGGTGCTTACTTCGTTCACATTAGTTGTCAGCTCTTGCATGTTGCGGCTAGCAGAGCTGCTGCTTTGGTGTGCCGATTGGGCAGATTGTTCCATTTGTGTGGAGCGGCTTGCTACGTCAGCTGAGTTTACGCCAACTGATTTAATAGCATCGAACGTACCACTAAAGCCTTGTGCCATTTTGCGAATAACAGAGTTAGTAGACAAGCTTACATAGGCGGTAATTGCCACGGCCATAGCAGCACCAACAGCCATAATGATCCAGCTTAGTTTAGTGGAGAAAGAAATATCATTGCCAACAACGTCGCGGTAAGCATTTTCATCATCTTTAACACTTTTATTAAGCTCATAAACAGTTTGATTCAAATATGCCATAGATTCTTTTAATTTAGCATCAAGCTTTTTAATATCTTCGTAGCGACTATCAGCTTTGGTAAAACCTTTTTTAAACTGTTCCAGCAATGGTGAAATTGCAGACACTTTCTCAATATGGCTTTCATTCGTCAGGTAAAACTCCAAAAGTTCTTCCTCTTCCTGGAAAGCCGAAATTGCATTGGTGTAATTAACAAATGCAGCAGACTCATGTGTACGCAAATAAATATTTAAGTTAATCAAAGCTTTCAAAAAGTTACCGCGTACATTTGCAGACGCTAGTGCAGGGTCAGATTCACCGCTTAAAGCCGTAGCCTCACCTACATCATCCAGAATCGCCATAATTTTATCACTCGGTGCAAAAACTTCATTTTTTAATGTAGCTTCACGCTCGGTTAAATATTCATATAGTTTATCAAAGTAGTTGGCGAGCGCCTCCTCTTGTTCATAGAGGGTTTGTACAGAAGCCATGCGCGATTCATCAGATACTTTGCTCTCTAAGTCTTCAATCAGGTAATACAGTACAGAAATATCGCTTTTGATTTGCTGCGCCAGCTCTTCGTTAGAAGCCATGACATAATTAGCTGTATCATTGGCAATTTTTTGCACAGTAGCAAAAATTTGTTCAGAAGACTGCGTTTCTTCAGATAGCGTGAAGAACTGGTCAACCACCGTGCCAACACGATTAAGTGAAATAGTTGAAGATACACCTGCCAATATAATGAGTAGCAATAATACAGTAGAGCCTAGTAAAACTTTGTGACTAACGCGCATTTAATTAATTTTCTTATTGTTTTTTTTATTAATTACAACAATTATTCTATGCGAATTGGTTAACGATAACAATAACAATTAATAGGGAGTTTCTTCATCATGAAATTTACTAAACTACTCTTAGCCGCAAGCAGCTTTGCTATGTTGGCTATGTCTAGCACATCCCACGCCGAAGATGGCGTGACAGATAGCAATATTCTACTTGGTATTTCCAATGCACAAACTGGCCCTGCTTCAGCTCTGGGTACAGGTGTTACCGAAGGTATTCAAGTTTACTTTGACAAAGTGAACGCCGCCGGCGGTGTAAATGGTCGTCAAATAGAACTAAAAATTTACGATGATGGTTACGAGCCACCACGTGCTATTAAAAATACAATGACTCTAATTAAGCAGGACAAAGTGTTTGCACTGATTGGTTATGTTGGTACCCCAACATCTAAAGCTGTGATGCCAGTTGCTGTACGTACTGGTGTGCCTTACTTTGCACCATTTACTGGCGCTGGTTTCCTACGTAATCCTGTAAATGAAAACGTATTTAACGTACGTGCAAGCTACACTGATGAAACCGTTGGTATTGTTGACCAGCTGGTAGAAAACAAAGGCTACAGTAAAATTGGTCTGCTTATGCAGAACGATAGTTACGGTAAAGCTGGTCAATCTGGTGTGCTAAAAGGCCTAGAAAAGCATGGCCTAGAGCTTGCTGGTTTGGGTACATACGAGCGTAATACAACCGACGTTTCTGCTGCTGTAGAAACTCTAAAAGCTTCAGGCGCTGAAGCTGTGATTATGGTTGGTGCTTACAAAGCTGTATCTGCTTTCATGAAAGAAGCTCACGCTGCTGACTACAAGCCTGACTTTATCAACATCTCATTTGTTGGTACCTCTGCTCTGATTAAAGAATCTGGCGCAGCTGGTGAAGGGTCATACATTTCACAAGTGATGCCTAACCCATTCACTTCTGACCTGGCTATTGTTCAACAATACCGTGCTGATATGTCTGCTGCTGGTAAACAGCCTGAGTTCACAAGCCTAGAAGGTTATGTGCAAGCTGCTGTATTCCATGAAGCTCTAAAAGCTGCTGGTACAGACCTAACACGCGACAGCCTACGTGCTGCCTTGAACCAGTTGGACTTTGACCTAGGTGGTCTGCCAGTTAAGTTCTCTGCTGATAACCACCAAGCACTTAACCGAATTTACTTCACACAAGTGCAAGGCGGTAAGCCAGTAACAATTGAGAAGTTCTAAGCAACAACTCAACAAAAAGCGCCCAAACGGGCGCTTTTTTAATATGTATAACTAGTTGAGTATGACACCCTCAGTATGGCGCAGCGAGTATATCTCACGTTGGCCAATTTTCTTCTTCGGTAATGTAAAAGTAATAATACCCACCTTCTCTACTGGGCAGCTAATGCGGCAACAAGTTTGCCCGGCAGGTAAGTCTTGCAAGCGCTCTTTTAGCTGTTCTAACACCACTACATTCTCAGCCTGTAAGTTTAAATCATTAGGGGCTTTAAGTTGCTGCTCTAAAGGTATAATGGCTTCTGCATTCATGCGTATGCGCTCGCCGTCAATACTGGCATTAACGTGAATGCACAGTGCTTGGCTTTCATCTAGCAGCTGTGCTACCTGGGCATATGTCTCAGGGAAAATGGCAATCTCGTTTTGACCACTGGTATCGCTAATCGTAATAATACCCATACGATTACCTGATTTAGTCTTCACCTCACGTCGCCCAAGCACTACAGCAGCTACTTTGCGCTGTATTGGTTTACTTCCCAAGCCCTCTGTAAGTTGGCTAATTGGTGCAATAGCAGGTTGCTTAGCTAACGATTCTGCATAAGCCTCCAGCGGGTGAGCCGACAAGTAAAAACCAAGCACACGTTGCTCATGCTCCAGCAGGGTGAACAAGTCCCATTCCGCCAGTTGGGCAATGTGCGGTGTTGGCAGCTCCACCGCCTCTCCACCAAACAAGCCAATTTGGTTGCTGGTTTTTTGCTCATGCGCCGCTTGGCAATGGCCTAATAGAATTGGAATAGCCTCGTGCAATGTAGCGCGTGTGTGGCCAAAATTATCCAAAGCGCCAGCAGCAATAAGTGTTTCCAGCTGTTTGCGGTTCATAGCCTGAGGGTTTTGGCGTGCCATTAAATCCCAAATATCGGCATACTTACCATTCTGCTCACGCTCTTGTACCAACTCGCGCATGGCTTCAGTCCCTGCCCCTTTTAAAGCTGCTAAAGCATAGCGTACGGCTAGTACATCCTCGCCTTCTTCTGTTTGCGCTGGCTCAACATCAAACATCACTTGGCTGTGGTTTACATCTGGCGGCAACAGCGGCATGTTCATTCGCACCAACTCTTGCTTATAGGTTACCAACTTATCGGTATTACCACGGTCAAATGTCATGGAGGCAGCCATAAACTCTGCCGGATGGTGCGCCTTAAGCCATGCTGTTTGGTAACTCACCACCGCATAAGCCATGGTGTGCGCTTTGTTAAAACCGTAGCCTGCAAAGTGCGCCATCAGGTCAAACACTTCATTCGCTTTTTCGGCTGGAATATTATTTACATCGGCAGCACCAGCCACAAAAATCTCACGTTGGCGTGCCATTTCTGCTGGTTTTTTCTTACCCATCGCACGACGTAGCATGTCCGCACCACCTAGCGTGTAACCCGCCATTACCTGCGCCATTCGCATCACCTGCTCCTGATACACTGGTACCCCAAATGTTTCCTCCAGCACAGGCTGTAACAGCTCATGTGGGTAGTTTGGCTCCTGCCGACCATGCCGACATTCAATCAAGTCATCCACCATGCCCGACCCCAAGGGCCCTGGGCGGAACAGCGCAATAGCATCCGACAGGTCAGTAATTTTCTGTGGTGCAATTTTTTTGATCATGTCGGTCATACCGGCTGATTCAATTTGGAACACCCCTACCGTATGCCCAGCACGCAGCATTTCAAATACGGGCTCATCATCAAACGGTAGCATTTCGGGGATTACTTCAATATCGCGCTTTTTCAGCAAATCTACCGCCATTTTAATAACAGAAAGCGTTTTTAGCCCTAGGAAGTCGAACTTAACCAAACCAGCAAATTCTGCATCCATCCATGGCCATTGGGTCATTAAATCCCCAGTACGTGGGTCCTTGTACAGTGGGCAAACCTGCATAATTGGCCGGTCAGCAATTTCTACCCCAGCCGCGTGAGTGGAAGCATGGCGATAACACCCCTCCAGTTTCAGCGCCATATCTAGCAAACGCTTTACATCTTCCTCAGTGTCGTACTGCTCGCGCAGGCGTTCATCTTCCTCCAGCACTTGGCTAATTGGTGGAGGATTTTGCCCATCGGGGATAAACGCTGCAATGCGCCCTACTTGCCCAAATGGCATTTGCAGCACACGGCCTACGTCACGGATACATGCCCGCGCCTTGAGCGTACCAAAGGTGATAATATTGGCCACGTGGTCGTTACCATACTTATCACGCACGTATTGAATCACTTCCTCACGGCGCTCTTGGCAAAAGTCGACGTCAAAGTCTGGCAGGCTTACACGCTCGGGGTTCAAAAAGCGCTCAAAGTACAAATCCCACTTAATAGGGTCCAAATCGGTAATGGAAAGCGCCCACGCCACTAATGAACCAGCACCACTACCACGCCCAGGGCCTACGGGAATATCTTGCTCTTTAGCCCATTTAATAAAGTCGGAGGTGATCAAAAAGTAGCCATCAAACCCCATGCTGATGATAAGCTCTAGTTCATCATCCAAACGTTTTTGGTAACTTACACGTAATTCTTCAAAGTTTGTATCACCTGGATAGCTTGGTATCACCCGCATTTCAAACAGGTCATCCAACCCTTGCTGAGATTGCTCACGCAGCTGCGTTGGCACATCTGCCTCACCTTCAGCAATCGGCCACTTGGGCATAAACATCTCTTTAACGCTAATACGCTCAATCCAGTGTGCGCAGCGCTGAGCAATAGCTACGGTGTTGGCGCAGGCCTCTGGCAAGTCGCTAAATAGCTCCAGCATTTGCGCAGGAGATTTATAATAATGCTCCCCACTCAACACCCGTTTAGCCGGGTCATCAATCGTTAAGCCTTGGCCAATACATTGTAAAACTTGCAACGCGCCATAGCCATCGGCCGCCATAAAATGCGGTGCATTAGTAGCCACCAGCGGTAAATTCAACTGCTCTGCAAGTTTTAAAGCTTGCTGTTCATGCTTATACTCATCCTGCCAATCATGGCGCTGGATCTCAATATATAGCCGATTAGTAAAAGAATTTTTCAGCGTTTCTAGCAACTGCTGAGCGGGAGAATTATCACCCTCGGCATGGTCAAACACCTTGCTTAACAAGCCTGTTTGTAAGCCACCTGTGAGCAAAATAAGCCCTTCGGCGTGCTGACATAAAAACTCTACGCTTACAAAAGGCTTTTCTGTACCTTCACGGTCCATACTGGCTTGGCTGGAGAGCGTTAGCAGGTTATGCCAACCAGCTTCACTTTGCGTTAATAGGTGTACATGTCCCAATGCACCTGCATCGGTTTGCACGCCTAGCTGAATCCCCATAATGGGTTGAATACCGGCGTCAGGTAGCTTGGTTGCTACCTCCACCGCGCCAAACAGGTTATTACTATCGGTAATGCCAATGGCGGGTTGGCCAAATTCCTCAGCTTTTTTAACCAAGTCACCAACCTTAATCGAGCTCTCCAGCAAGGAGTAGCTGGTATGGCAGTTAAGGTGGATGAAGTTCGCCGTCACAGGCTTACAGTTCCAATGCTGTACCAGTTTTGAGCGCCTCAGGCGCTAGCAGCGTCAACTTGGCCGAAGTAAAGAGCTCTTGCGCTGCAATGGGTGCCTCTTGTTCGCCACGGCAAGCAGCAATAAACGCCGCGAGTTCTGCGCTATGGCCCTTATCCTGCGTTGGCATAATACCTTGGTGTAGTTTACGCTTGCGGCCGTTCTCGGTTACCCACCCAAGGCGGAAGTTATCAATCACGCCAATTTTACCGCCACCGTAAACTTCTACATATTCTTTACTAAAGCTGGTATCACCCTCACTGGTGTAGAACACTTGTGCCACGCCACCGTTCTCAAACTTCAGGGTAATAGCAAATACATCCTGCCCCTCACCTTGCTGAATAACAAAGCTGGTTGGCTCAGAGCCTGCTAGAGCATAAGCCAAATCAATAAAGTGACACACTTCACCAATCAAGCGGCCACCGCCCTCGCTTGGGTCGTTTTGCCAATTTTCTTCAGGTAAACGCCCCGCATTAACACGAATAAACACTTGCCGTGCACCCGTGTGATCAGCAAATGCTGTTTGTAGTTCCTGAGTAAGTGGCGCAAAGCGACGATTATAGCCCACCATAAGCACTTTACCGGCTTTTTGGTGCGCTTTTTGTACAGCTTCCAACTCATCTAGTGTCATCGCCAATGGTTTTTCCACAAACACGTGCTTTTTAGCGCCTAAAGCTTCTTGCACATATTGCGCATGAGTATCGTGGCGCGTAGCAACCACAACGGCATGTGTTTCCGCATCGTTATACAAGCTTGCGCTTTCACCAGCTGCATAGGCAAAACCATATTTTTTACCGCTATGCGCAGCTTGCATGCCACCTTTGCTCATAATGCCAGTAAGCATAGTACCTGTTTGCTGCTTTAGCTTGGGCAGTAACACGCTGCGCGAAAAGCCACCCACACCAATCATACCAATACCTAGTGTCTCGCTCTCTGTGGCTTCAAACGGTGCTTCGGCAAGGCTAATCTTAGGGTTTAAACGCTCTTCCACGGCACGGTTATAGGTAAGCACCACGCCCAAATGAGGCACTTTGCCAGAGGTAATTAGGCCATAAGCTTCCTCAGCTTCTTCAATAGGGTAACGGTGGGTCACCATTGGCGCTACATCCACCTGCCCTTGCGCCATAAGGCGAATAGACTCGGCCAAATTATCGCGCTCAGTCCACGGTACAAAACCAGCTGGATATTGCTGCCCACGGCGCTCATAATTATCGTCATAACGGCCTGGACCGTAAGAACGGGAGATAACAAACTCCAGCTCTTTCTTCATATAATCAGCATATGGCAATGTAATACCTACTTTACCTACCAGCACAATACGAGCTTTGTCTCGAGCCCAGTCCGCAGCGTTACGCACAGGCTCATCGCTATCGGTTGCAGCGCAAATAATCACAGTGTCAAAGCCACGGTTATCGGTAAAGCTTGCAATACTGTTGGTAACATCACCTTTACCCAAATTGAGTGTAAGGTGTGCGCCTTGCTCTTGCGCTAAGCTAATACGGCCGGCATCAAAGTCTGCACCAGCAACACGACAACCAGCCGCCACAGCTTGCTGCAATACCAACTGACCAACCAAACCAAGGCCAAGCACCAACACACGGTCACCCAGCACGGCACCACTATTACGAAAACCCTGCATAGCAATGGCACTTACCGTAGCAAAACAAGCTTGCTCAGCCGGTAGTTCTGCGGGCACAGGCACCACTAAATTTTGCGGTACAGTTACTACCTCTGCATGGTTAGCAAGGCCAGCGCCTGCCACAGCTACGCGCTCACCAACTTGGTATTTATGGCGTACACGTTCACCCACAGCCAGCACTTTACCCGCAGCGCTATAGCCAAGCGGTAGTGGTTCATCTAAACGGTTAAACACACTCTCTACAGTGGCTTGCAGGCCATCGCGCTGCATTTTATCCATCACTTTGCGTACCAAATCTGGGCGTTCTTGGGCTTTGCCAAGTAAAGATTTATTAGCAAAATCAATCAGCATACGTTCGGTACCTGCGGAAATCAGCGATGCCTCCAACGCTACCTGTATTTCACCAGCGCCACACTGCGGTGCTGGCACATCTGCAACAGAAAGCTCACCAGAGCGCATGTTTTGAATCACTTGTTTCATGATGTTCTCCTAAAAATTACTTTTTTCGCGTGGGCGGAATGGGCGCTGAGGTTCATACCCCAGCACACGGTTAAGAATATCTTTTTCTGTGTTCTTTATTTTAAAGCTTGGTACCAACACATAATCAAACCACTCAAGCGCCATATCTATCTTTTCAGGGCGTGTACCATGGAAGAGCACAACATGTGCGGTAAGGTTACAGCCTTGTGCAGCCTCGGCAAATTTCTCATAAGTTTTTTCACTCAGTGGTTCAAAGCGTGTATCACAAACCATTTCCATATAAGTTTGACCTTCAGCACCACTAGCTGGTGTCCACAAGCGCACGCCTTCGCTACCCATAATAACTGTACCGGCACGGCCAGCTAATGCTTCAGCAAGGGTAATTGGACTAGGTTGGTCACCAAATTTAAAGCTGAGCTTACGCGACTGCAAGAATGAGAACATAGCTAAAACCTACGCCACACAAGGGTTATGGTCAATAAAAAAGGCCTGCAAAAGCAGACCTTTTTGTGTAGTGATACTACCAGTTACGCAGCACGACGTGGGCCACGGCCACCGCTCTTTTTACGATCGCCACGGTCTTTACGCTCTTTGCGCTCACCACCGTTGTTATCGTCACTGCTTGCGGTACCGCCCTGCTCAATTACAGAAGCTACACGCTCAGCAACAGGTGTATCTTGTGGAATGTCCTTCATGGTCAAGCGTACTTTACCACGCTCAAAGCCAACCACTTTAACCTGTACAGTATCGCCTTCTTCCAGAATATCGGTAGTATTACCAACACGTACTGGTACCAGCTCGCTAATGTGTAGCAAACCTTCGTGCTGTGGTAGGAACTTAACAAAAGCACCAAAGTCCACAATGTTGGTTACCGTACCCTCGTACATTTCACCAACTTCAGGGTCTTGCAGTAAGCGCTCAATGGTCATAATTGCATTTTCAACCTTCTGCTCACCAACACCAGCAATAGTCACAATACCTTCATCGTCGATATCGATAGTACAGCCAGTAGTTTCAACGAGTTCACGGATAGTTTTACCACCAGAACCAATCACCACACGGATCTTATCTTTATCAATTTGGATGCGTTCCATAACTGGAGCAGTATCGGATACACCTGAGCGACCTTCAGTAATTGCTTCAGCCATTTTACCCAAAATGTGCAAACGGCCATCCTTAGCTTGAGCCAAGGCCTCTTGCATAATAGAGCTGGTGATAGAGGTGATTTTAATGTCCATTTGCAGGGCGGTAATACCATCGGAAGTACCAGCTACTTTAAAGTCCATATCACCTAGGTGGTCTTCATCACCCATGATGTCAGAAAGAACCACGTAATCATCGTTCTCTTTCACCAAGCCCATAGCAATACCGGCAACTGGCTTAGCCATTGGTACACCACTAGCCATTAGCGCCATGCTGGTACCACATACGGTAGCCATGGAGGAAGAACCGTTAGATTCGGTAATTTCACTCACAATACGCATGGTGTATGGGAATTCTTCCGCATCTGGCAGCATGCGCTCAATAGCGCGACGGGCCAAACGGCCGTGACCAATTTCACGGCGACCTGGTGAACCCATACGGCCAGTTTCACCCACACTAAATGGAGGGAAGTTGTAATGCAGCATAAAGCGGTCTTTAAACTCACCTGTTGGTGCATCAATAATTTGCTCGTCAGAGCCGGTACCCAAAGTGGTTACTACCAACGCTTGAGTTTCACCACGGGTGAACAAAGCACTACCGTGAACAGTTGGCAGCACATCTACTTCCGCCTTAATTTGGCGAACATCGGCAGTACCACGGCCATCAATACGTTTTTGGGTGGTCAAAACATCACCACGCAATACATCAGCTTCTAGGCCTTTAACAATGCTGCTTACAGTTTTCACTTCAGCGGCATCGCGTGCTTCTTCATCTGCACCACAAATAGCGGTTAGAGCTTGAGTTTTCACTTCATCCAATGCAGTGCGGCGTGCTTGCTTTTCCTGAATTTTGTAAGCTTCGGTAATAGCAGTACCAAACTGGTCACGCAGCTTAGTTTCTAGCTCGCTATTATCTGGCTGTGCAGGCATTTCAAACGCCGTTTTAGCAGCTTCTTTAGCCAGCTCGTTAATAGCGTTAATTGCTTTTTTACCTTCTTCATGCGCCAGGTTAACAGCTTGCAGCATGGTTTCTTCGCTTAGCTCACTCGCTTCAGATTCAACCATCAGTACGCCTTCATCTGTACCGGCAACAACCATGTCCAGAGCGCTCTCTTCACGCTGAGCAGTGGTTGGGTTCAAAACAAACTCGTTATTAATGTAGCCTACACGAGCACAACCAATTGGGCCCATAAATGGTGCACCAGAAATAGCCAGCGCAGCACTTGCTGCAACCATTGCTACAACATCAGCATCATTCTCACCATCAGTGCTTAGTACAGTTGTTACTACCTGAGTTTCGTTTTTAAAACCTTTGGTAAATAGTGGACGAATTGGACGGTCGATCAAACGACTTGTCAGTGTTTCTTTCTCAGTTGGGCGACCTTCACGCTTGAAGAAACCACCAGGAATACGACCAGCTGAGTAGAATTTCTCTTGGTAGTTAACGGTTAGTGGGAAAAAGTCCATATCTGGGCGTTCTTGCTTAGCAAAACATACTGTAGCAAGCACAGTTGTGTTGCCGTATGTAGCCATCACAGCGCCATCAGCCTGACGAGCAACGCGGCCAGTTTCTAGTTTGAGCTCTTGACCGCCCCACTGTACAGTTTTGGAATACACGTTAAACATGGTGTATTGATCCTTTATCTATTGTTATCTCTCACAGCCGCCACGGGGAATCCGCTCATCCGCTTCATGCCGCCCCACTCACAACGTGGGCTCCGTATAATTGCTGTCTTACCGGGAGGTTATACGCTAACTCAGCACTTGCGTCCACCGCATTTGCGCCCTACATTATAAATATATGGTGCGTTTAATACTTTCTTTATTGGTTTTAGGTTTTTCAACAATGGCTATTGCACAAGTTGGTGCCGACCCTGCTGCGGCACATGGTGCAGACTATGGCCGACAGTTATACTGCTCTGTACAAAATGTACTTAGCGGTAACCTTGGCTTGCTATTGGGTATTGCTATTGCTGCGGCAGGCGCTTTTATGTTCTTTAGCGGTGATGGTAAAAGCATGGGAATTATCATGGTTTTAATTGGCACATCACTTACTGCTATTCCACAAATTTACCAGAGCGGCTTACAATACATGGCCGATGTAACTAGCTCGCTACGCCCGAATGGTATTGGTGTATTGAGAGAAGCAGATACCTGCACCCCTAGCGATGGTTTTACGCCTTACTCTGGCTATGATCCTTCCACAGGGTCAGGAGAGCCAACAGGCACCGGCACTCATGTACCAGCTGTTGGCGGTCCACAAACAGTACCACAGTGTGCACACCTGACAGATATATCTGCTATTGCTCTATGTGAAGCAAGGTATAATGGTTGGACACCTGCTAATACGCCATCACAGCCTGACGATGGCTTAAGAGTTAACCCTAACCCAGCACCAGGAGTACCAAACCCTGCTGCGCCACAGCCTATTCCGAGCCCTGCACCACCACCAGTTATTAATCCGTAGTGCTCTATTGTCAGTTTATAAGAACTGGCAATTTAACAAGCACTATTTTTAAAGCTTAGCCTCATAAACAGGCGTGTTAGGCCTTAAATTACTGCTCATTACCATATTACCAATCTCAGCATTGGCTGCATCAGCAATACCATCTAAAGCTTACCAAAAAGATATTGGTGCCCTGAAGCTGCAACAAGCAGAAGAACGTTTTGAAGCTTTAAACAAGCTTTATAAAAACCCCAATTACTACCGAGCTAGTAGCGGAGTTAAACAGGTTATGAAATCTACTGTAGAAAAGCGTTTAAAAGAAAAATTTATACGCGAAAAGCAAGAACTTGATAAACGTCACAACCTAAAATAAAAGCCACCAAACGGCGGCTTTTAAAGTTCTTTAGCTTACTTAAGCTTGGCTACTTAGCCATTCGCTTAGCTGGCTTTTTGGCAAGGCGCCCACTTTGGTGTCTGCCAGTTCGCCGTCTTTAAACAGCATGAGGGTTGGAATACCACGCACACCGTATTTAACAGGCGTTTCTGGGTTTTCATCAATATTCACTTTAACAATTTTTACATTGTCACCCATTTCGGTTGCTAGCTCGTCCAATACTGGGGCAACTTGCTTACATGGGCCACACCATTCTGCCCAAAAGTCTACCAACACAGGAGTGCCAGCTTGCAGTACATCTTGCTCAAAATTTGTATCGGTTGTGTTTGTCACACTCACGTTAAAACTCCTTTTCTTAAAATATGCTGCAACGGTAAGTGAGTTACCTATTTGTGTCAATCTATCGTCATCATACAAACAGTCTATCTGCCTATAAAAACTGCACCAAAAAGCCCTCTTGCGAGGGCCTTTTAGCAACCTTGAGCTTATTGCTCAGAGTAGCTCTTTACTACACGAGCGCGGCTTGGGTGGCGCAGCTTTTTCAACGCCTTGGCTTCAATTTGGCGAATACGCTCACGCGTTACGCTAAACTGTTGGCCCACCTCTTCCAGCGTATGGTCGGTTGGCATACCAATACCAAAGCGCATACGTAGCACACGCTCTTCACGCGGGGTTAGGCTTGCCAGCACAGTTGTTACGCTATCACGCAGGTTGGTTTGCACCGCTGCATCTAGTGGCATAACCGCGTTGGTATCCTCAATAAAGTCACCTAGGTGGCTATCTTCCTCATCACCCACTGGGGTTTCAAGGCTAATTGGCTCCTTAGCAATTTTTTGCACCTTACGTACTTTATCTACCGGCATGTCGAGCACCTTAGCCAACTCTTCTGGCGTTGGTTCACGACCCAAATCGTTCATCATTTGGCGCTGAGTACGGTTAAGCTTGTTAATCGTCTCAATCATGTGCACAGGAATACGGATGGTACGTGCTTGGTCAGCAATAGAACGCGTAATCGCTTGGCGAATCCACCATGTTGCATAAGTAGAGAACTTATACCCACGGCGATATTCAAACTTATCTACTGCTTTCATCAGGCCAATGTTTCCTTCCTGAATCAAGTCTAGGAACTGCAAACCACGGTTTACGTATTTCTTAGCAATAGAAATCACCAAACGCAGGTTAGCTTCTACCATTTCTTTCTTCGCAGTGCGTGCTTCGCGCTCACCTTGGCGTACTTGCTTTAGCAGTGCTTTAAACTCAGCCACAGTTAAGCCCAATTTTTGGCACATATCAGTTACTTGAGTTTGTACAGCAGCTACATCGGCCTCGTTTGCACTTACAAACGCATTCCAACTATCACCCTTAGCTTTAGCAAGCTCAACAAAGTTAGCGTTCAAACCTTCTTTGCTGAATAATTCTAGGAACTCAATACGGTTTACACCAGCAGCCATAGCTTTTTTCAGCAAACCAGCTTCCAGTTTGGTCATGCTCTTAGAGGTGCCATATAGCGGACCAACCAAATCATCAATACGGTTTGGTGTTAATGGCACTTCATTCATTAACTCTTTTACCTTGTTAATGGTTTTGTCGTGCTCTTTGGTTAGCTTAGCAAACTCTTTATTGTCAGAATCCATCTGCATGCGCTTAGCATCCAGCTCGCTCAACAGCTCAGCCGCTTGAGAGATCTCGGTAAAAATCTCTGTCATACGTGGCATGAGCATTTCTTCTTGAGCAGCTAGTGATAGGATATCTTCCTCATCATCATCCAAGCCGTCATTTTCATCTTCTTGATCTTCGCCTTCTGCAGAAGCTTCAGCACCTTCTTCTTTGCTTGCTTCTTTAGTTTCGCCATCAGCTTCTTTCTGCTCGGCGCTACCTTCATTTGCACCTTCAGCCATCACTTCTTGCTCTTCTTCTTCAGCTGCGGCTAGCTCTTCATCGCTTAACTCACCTTGCTGACCCATCGCAGCATTTAGCTCAATTACATCACGCAAAAAGCGCTCATCTTGCTGCACTTCGGCAAACCATTTAGCCATGAGGCTGTATGTTAATGGCATAGTAAATAGGCCATCATTCATTTTCAGCTTACCAGCTTCAATACGCTTAGCCAAAGCTACCTCACCCTCACGGGTCAGTAGCTCAACGTTACCCATTTCACGTAGGTACATACGTACTGGGTCGTCGGTACGGCCATAATCTTCACTACTTGCTTTTGGCTTAGTAGTAGCTGTACGTGGCGCATCACCTTTACCGAAAAAGTCAGGGTGTGCAGAAAGAATGGCACCATCGCCATCTTCATCAGAAGATTTTTTGCCTTCACCACTAGTTACTAGGCCAGTAACCGCAGCACCATCATCGTCATCTTCTTCAATAACAGGTTCTACATGACCTTTAGCCTGGTCCAGCTCTTCAGCTGAAACATTCTCATTAATACCTGCCGCATTCATTGCTGGCTTTGTTTCTTCTACCACGTTGCTCATCGCGCTATGCTCCGTTCCGTTTTTTAAACTACGTTTACGACTTACGTCGCTGTACTTGTTTTAATAGCTCTAAGTTTTCCTTACTAGGATTAGCCTTAAAAGCTGCTAAAGCTGCTACCCTTTGTGCAGGACCCTGGCGCCGTACCCGATATTGTCGGTACGTATTGGCCCACCACTCAGCTACCTCTGTTGCGGGTGTAATGATCTGATCGATCAAGGTGGCAGCACTTAGCTCTGCCAACAGTTGTTCCGTCCCGCTATCTTCTAGGTAGGGAGGCCATGCATCATCTGCAAGCCCCGCCACTAAAAATTCACACAATTTTTTTTGCACTGTTAGCTCTGGCCCCGTGTGGAAGGCCAATTCAGCAATCTCCTCTTCATACTGTCGCGCCACCTCAATGTGGTGACAGGCGCTAATAAGCAAGAGCCGTTCCAACGGCACGCCTGTGACCTCGGGTATGTCCTGTTTTTTGTTGCTGAATCTTTGTTTTTTGCCATTTTGGCGTGTCGCGCGCCATAGCTGATCTTTCAGTACTTGGCGCACATGTTTGGCCACATCGGCATGTTTAATTTGTTTTACAATGTCTTGAATTGCCTGCTCTACCGCTGCACGGCCCACACCAGTATTCATCTCGCCAGCTTGCTGAGCACCTTGCCACAACACATCTTCTAACGATTGTGCACCACTCAGCACCTTCTCTAGTCCGCCAGCGCCTTTACTACGCAGCAACGTATCTGGGTCACTTCCTTGCGGCATCCATACAAATTTAAGGCTATAGCCAGGCTTTAAAATAGGGAGCACACGCTCTGCAACCCGGGCCGCAGCACGCTGCCCTGCTTTATCCCCATCCAAGCAAATGGTTGGAAGCTGGCAATGCTTCCACAATGTTTCCACTTGTTCTGGCGTAATGGCTGTACCCAGTGGTGCCACAGCATGCTTATAACCATGTTCCCACAGCGCAATAACGTCGGTGTAGCCTTCTACTACTAAAGCTTCGCCAGTTTCACGAATCGCCGTGCGCGCGCCATTCAAGTTGTACAGCTGGCGGCCTTTATAAAAAACCGGGGATTCAGGGCTATTTAAATACTTTGGCTCATCATCCTTACTCAATACACGACCACCAAACGCCACCACACGGTCTTGCATATCGTAAATAGGGAACATTAAACGGTTACGAAACGCATCGTAGTCGCCCCGGCCTTGTTTGCCTGGCTTAGTTAGCCCTACCTCACGCAGTGTATCTGGCTTAAAGCCTTGGCCTTGCAAATTGGTATTTAAGTTTTCCCAGCTATCTAGTGCATATCCCAACCCAAAATGGGCAATAGCCTCTGGACTCAAACCGCGTTTTTCAACATATGCCGCAGCGCTAGAGTGTTTATATTGCCCTTGGAACATCCCCTGCGCCGCCGCCATAGCTGCATAAAATTTAGCTTTTTCATCTTGTCGCTGCTGCTGCATTGGCTCTTCTGGCAGCTGTACGCCCGCCATATCTGCCAATTTTTTCAATGTTTCGGGAAAATTCAGACCTTCTTGTTCTTGAACAAAGCTAAAAATATCGCCATGCAGACCACAACCAAAGCAGTGGTAGAAGCCTTTTTCCTCATTAACACTAAATGAAGGTGTTTTCTCTTGATGGAACGGGCAGCAAGCCCACCAGTCACGTCCTTTACGCTTCATAGACGGTGCTTTAGCGCGCACAACATCCACCAGCGACACGCGCTGCTTAATCTGCTCAATAACGTCGTTATGCATTTGTTATGCGAATACTGCCTAAAATTACTGTGTCACCCTGGCGCCACACCTCATGCTGACGCCTTTCTAGTACTTGCGCTCAACATGCTTGACACGAAGGTTATAACACGCATAAATTTAAAAGACTACCCCCAAAAGGGGGTTGCTGTGGTTTTACCACAAGGAAAATAAGGAAAAAACACCCTACCCCACAGCACACATAGGAAAAAAAACATGCTTAATA
This sequence comes from Pseudomonadota bacterium, assembly GCA_030148545.1. Classification (GTDB taxonomy): domain Bacteria; phylum Pseudomonadota; class Alphaproteobacteria; order UBA2136; family JASBTF01; genus JASBTF01. The sequence goes on along the minus strand of JASBTF010000003.1, from coordinate 42,632 downwards.
AAGGCATGATAGGAAATTTTGCCTTAACCGGCAGCCAAACAAAGGAGCAGAAACATGGAACGTATTGCCCTCACTTCACGCGGTTACAACGTACTGCAGGAAGAACTAAAGCACCGCTTGCAAACCGTGCGCCCACAAATTATTGCCGCAATTGAAGAAGCGCGCGCCCACGGCGACCTTTCCGAAAACGCGGAATACCACGCCGCTAAGGAACAGCAGTCTTTTAACGAAGGTCGTATTCAAGAGCTAGAAAGCGTAACAGGTCGTGCTCAAGTGATTGACCCTACCGAACAAAACGGCAGCACTGCCAAGCTCAGCGCCACCGTTACCGTTGCTGACGACGACGATAAAGAACACACTTTTGTTCTAGTAGGTGCGGAAGAAGCAGATAGCGAAAAAAACCTTATTAGCGTCACCAGCCCACTTGGCCGTGCTCTTATTGGTAAGGAAGAAGGCGACGAAGCTATTGTGCGTGCTCCTGGGGGCACACGTAATTACGAAATTATCGAAGTTGCGTTTAAAGCCATTGAGGTTTAGCACCAAACAGGTATTCTAACGGACATGCCTGTACCAACCAGACTCAACCATTCGCTACTCGGCTCTATTGGGAATACCCCCCTGCTCGAGCTAGCGGATGGTATTTTTATTAAATGCGAATTCCTTAACCCTACAGGCTCTATTAAGGATCGTATTGCCAAATTCATGGTAGACCGCGCCGAACGCGAAGGGCTGATTAAACCCGGTGATACCATTGTAGAGGCTACATCTGGCAACACAGGTAATGCCTTGAGCATGGTTGCCGCTGCCAAAGGCTATAACATGGTGATGGTGATGCCCAATGCCTTCAGCATGGAACGGGTAAACATTGCCAAAGCATTTGGTGCCGAGGTACGCCTTACCGAAGGGTTTGATGTAACCGATGCTAAAAACCTCGCTCACGAGCTTGGCCAGCAAGAAGGCTGGTGGAACCCTGGCCAATTCGACAACGAGTGGAATATTGAAAGCAACCGCAGCTGGCTTGGCCGCGAGATGATTCTACAACTCCCTTACGGCACTCGGGTGGATGCTATTGTGCAAGGCATTGGCACCGGCGGTACGCTGATTGGCGTGGGCCAAGAGCTCCGTAAGCATAATAACCCCGACCTAAAAGTATTTGCTCTAGAACCCAGCAAAGCCCCAACCCTTAAAGAAGGCATTTTTGAAGAACATGCGCTAGAAGGCATTGGTGACGGCTTTATCCCCGACATTGTGCAACGCAATAAAGACACTATTGACGACATTGTACTAGTGGATGATGAGGAAGCCTTGGCGACCATGCCCACCTTATCTGCCAAGTTTGGAACTTTTGTTGGCCCAACCAGCGCTGCCAACTGGCTTGCAGCGCACAAAATTCGTGCCCAAAACCCCGATATTAAAACCGTGCTCACCTTCTTCTGCGACACCGGGCTTAAATACCTCAGCAACCATTACAGCAAATAATTCGCTGCAAAGGCTTGCATAGCCAGCAAAACCACGTATAAATTGTCAACATGACACAAAATACAAGCACCGACCTACCTGTTGTTATCCAACAACGCCGCCAAAAAATTGAAGAGCTCCGCGCACAGGGTGTAAACCCTTTCCCGAACGATTTTAAACCAAGCGACTTTGCTGCGGATCTACACACAAAATTTGCCGAACAAGATAAAGAAGCCTTACAAGCCGCGGCACATGAAGTATGTGTAGCAGGTCGTATTATGCTCAAGCGTGCTTTTGGTAAGCTCGCATTCCTCCAATTACAAGACAAAACTGGCCGCATTCAGCTAGAATTCACCGTGAACGCTTTGGGTGATGATGGCTTTAAGTTTGTCGATAAAATGTTGGATATTGGTGACATTGTTGGTGTTAACGGCACCATGACACGCACTAACAAGGGTGAGCTAACCATTGCGGTAACCAGCTATGAATTGCTGACCAAGTCTATCCGCCCTCTCCCTGATAAATGGCAAGGCCTAAGCGATGTTGAACAGCGCTATCGTCAACGCTATGTGGACCTGATTGTAAACGATGAGTCTCGCAATACATTCCAAAAACGTTGCCAGATTTTGAGCACCATCCGCCAAATCATGACCGAAGAAGATTTTATGGAAGTGGAAACACCTGTGCTACACCACCAAGCAGGCGGTACCACAGCAAAGCCATTTATTACTGAACATAACGCACTAGACATGCCGTTTAACCTGCGCATTGCACTAGAGCTCCACCTAAAACGCCTTGTAGTAGGTGGTTTTGACCGTGTGTATGAAATGGCACGCGTATTCCGTAACGAAGGTGTATCAACACGCCATAACCCAGAATTCACCATGTTTGAGTCCTACGCAGCTTACTGGACATTGCAGGAAAACATGCAATTCACTGAAACACTCATTAGCGAAGTAGTAAAGCGCGTGTTTGGTACAACCACCCTCACCTTCGGCGAGCATGAGCTAGACTTTAGCGCTCCATTCAAGCGTATGACCATGCGTGAAGCACTGATTGAGCTAGGTGGCGCAACTGATGCGGATCTAGAGAATGAGCAAACACTAGATGCGTTAGCAGCCAAACGTGGCATTAAGCTGGAGCAATGGGCGGACTACGGCCATAAATTTGCTACTCTGTTTGAAGAACTGTGTGAGCCAAAGCTGATTCAGCCTACCTTCATTTACGATTTCCCTAAAAGCACATCTCCACTAGCACGTACTTACGATGATCGCCCAGAGTGGGCCGAACGTTCCGAGCTATACGTTCATACCTGGGAACTGGCTAATATGTTTAGCGAGCTGAACGACCCACAAGACCAAGCTGAGCGTTTTGCTGCCCAGGTAGAACAAGCCAAAGCTGGTGACGATGAAGCTATGCCTTATGACCACGATTATATTCGTGCCCTAGAGTACGGTATGCCTCCAACCGGTGGTATTGGTATTGGTATTGACCGTTTGGTAATGGTGCTCACCAACAGCCCTAGCATCCGCGATGTATTGCTATTCCCTCACCAGCGTCCAGAAACACCAGAGCAAATCAACCTCACCAAGGTAGAAAATGCGGAAGAAGCAGCATGATTAGCGCGCAAGAAATAGCAAACCTACTGGAGCAAGGCCTGCCCAACGCCACTATTGAAGTGAGCGACCCACAGCAGGATATGACCCACTTAGAAGCGCGTATCATCAGCTCTGAGTTTGAGGGTATGCCCCGCATTAAGCGCCACCGTATGGTGTATAGCGCACTGGGCGATGCCTTTGCCGAACGTTTGCATGCGCTAAAAATTACCACGCTCACCCCAACTGAGGCGGCATGACACAATATGTAACGGTTGCTGGCTATGGCTCATTACTAAGTGAGCCATCAGCCAAAACAAGCTGTCCTAGTTTAAAAAATTATCGCTTAGGCATATTGCCAAACTGGCAACGTATATTTAACAAAGTGCACCCATTTTTGCTGGAAACTGAGAGCACCCTGCCCTGCTTAAAACGTAGTGCAGCCGTAACTATTCGCCCAGCTACAGGCATAAATACTCAAGTTGCTCTCATTGATATTCCTGAGGATGAGCTGGATCATTATTTTCGTCGCGAACATGACTATGACTTTACCGATGTTACAGTAAAATTAACTGATGGAAGTACTATTAGCGCGTTAACCTGCATTTCTTTTAAAAATGAGGAAGATTACATCGCACGTTGCAGCGAACGCAGCACACAGATATGGGCAGAAATTCGACAAAAACATAATTATGATGGGCCAGTGTACTGCGATGATATTTTACCAGACACAGCCTACATTACACGCATTACCAACCACCTTAAAAATGAGTTAGAAAACCCAGAACTACTCGCGGATTTTCTTGACAACTCATGGTTAGCTGATGGTAAAACAACATTACGTGAATACGTAAAACAAGAAGGATTATTGAGCAATGTCACCTGAGCTAAAACAACGCATTGAAGCAGAAATTAACAAAGCACCTGTTATGGTGTTTATGAAGGGTGACCCTGACTTTCCAATGTGTGGATTTAGCGCGCAAGTGGCTAAAGTTTTCTCCTTGTTGGAGCAAGATTTTCACCATGTAAATGTGCTGGAAGATGAAGAAATTCGCCAAGGTATTAAAGAATACAGCGAATGGCCAACAATTCCACAGGTTTACATTAATGGCGAGTTTATTGGCGGCTGCGACATTACTGTAGAAATGTTTAAAGCTGGCGAGCTTCAACAAATGCTGGATGAGCAAGTAGCTGCTTAAATTAGCGCAGAAATAACACTTTCCCGGCTCATTGGTAATTTTTTATCGGAAAGCTGGTTGAGAAAATAACCTGTTACCTTAAAAGCATCCTGATAATCTTTTGATTTATCAGAACATTCCAACCCACCAAACAAATTAGGTAATGGTAGCAGTTTATCTTCATACGGGCGCCCTACTTCCTGTGGTACCGCACGGCCAGATTTTGGAGAAATAAATGCCAGTGGGCTTTTTTGTGGGCACGGCACCGCGGATTCAGCATCTAACGCCAAACCATACCCCAATGTAACCAACAGCTTTAACTCATATAAAGCCAAACGTTCCGCTAAATCAGGTTTTTCTAGCCCATTTATAAAGTTCACAGTTCGTTTATATAAAGGTGGATAAGGGTTTTCCTCTGGCAGACATTGCGCCAAAATCTCCGTTATATAACGCCCACATTGCAACGCTGCACCACTGCTACACAAAGCTAGTGGTTGTGCCGTAATTTCTAAAGTGAGTGTACCTAACTGGTTGTTTAGACGGCGCGAATGTGTGAACTGTACGCTATTACCAGGTTGCAGTTGGGGCACAAGCTTGCGAGAAGCACGTAAATAGCCCTTTAACAGACCATGCTCTGCTGTGAATAGTGTGACGATAACCCCTTGTTCTGCATGCTTTTTTGCATGGAGAATAAGGCCTTCGCCACTCAGTTGCATAGCTAGCGGGCCAGCCCCTGCTCGGCCAAAAATTGCGGGTTATCTGCCCATTTAGGACGTACTTTTACTTTAAGAAATAGGTGCACTGGCTGCTCCAAGGCATCCATAATTTGCTTACGGGATTTTGTGCCTATCTCTTTGATTTTGCTACCACCCTCACCCACGACAATACGTTTTTGGCTGTTACGCTGAATCACCAAATTTTGGTCAATACGCACAGAGCCATCTTCTTGCTCTTTATAGGCTACTGTTTCTACCGCTAAATCATACGGCACTTCATCATGAAGTAGCTGTAACGCTTGCTCACGGGTGATTTCTGCTGCAAGATCACGACTACGTACGTCCGTTACTTCATCTTCATCAAAGTGGAAATTTCCAGCAGGAATGGCTTTTTTCAGTTTTTCATGAACTTTATCCAAACCTTTATCTTTCAACGCGGAGATAGCAAACACTTCTTCAAAATCGCCCAAACCGTTAACCAGCTCCATAAGTGGCAACATATTGCTACGTGGTTTTACAAGATCTACCTTGTTTAAACAAAGGAAGATTTTTGGCGTTTTTTTGCTATTCTTCTTTTCGGCATTTTGCAGCACAGAAAAGAACCGTTCAGCATGTCGTTCCACTTTAGCGGCATTAAGGCTAGCATCGAGTACAAACACCACCGCATCGGCATCGGCAAGCGCAGTTTGGTACTGCTTGGTCATTTGTGTTTCCAGCATGCGTGTAGGGCTATCAGCCAGCAAACCTGGGGTATCTACAAAAATAATTTGGGTATCGCCCTCGGTCCACACACCACGCACGTTACGACGCGTCGTTTGCGCCTTGTGGGTTACAATACCCAATTTTTGCCCTACCAGAGCATTAAGCAATGTTGATTTACCCGCGTTTGGTGCGCCAACTAGGGCCACAAAACCGCATTTTTGTTCAGTCATTTAAGTGTTCTCACTTTCTTTAATCTGTTCCAACAGCATTGCCGCTGCTTGTTGGCTGGCCGCTTGTTTGGAGCGCCCCATGCCTTGTGCTGTACCAAAGCCTTCGGCTGCTACTTGCATTGTAAACTCACGTTCATGCAGGGCTCCCTGTGCATCTACCTGCGTGTAAACTGGTAGCGGCGCGCCTTTAGCTTGTAACCATTCTTGTAGGGCAGTTTTTGGATCTTGCAAGGGGACCGACTCAAATAAAGGTGTCCAGTACTGTTCAATCAACTGCTGTACAGGTGCCATGCCAGCATCTAAATATAAGGCTGCTAATACAGATTCCACCGCATCGGCCAAAATAGAGTTTTTATCCTGCCCACCACTGGCGGCTTCGGCGTCACTCATTTCAATATGTTGGCCAAGTTCCCACGCGCGCGCAATTTGTGCCAATGTTTCCTCTCGTACCAAAGCGGCATGGCGTTTTGCGAGCTCACCTTCCTGCGCTTGTGGGTAGCGCTTATACAACGCCTCTGCCACAGCAAGGTTTAATACACGGTCACCCAAAAACTCCAAACGCTCGTAATGTTGAGCGGCATCAGCACTGCGGTGGCGCAATGCTAGTTGCAGCAGCGCTGCATCGGTAAAGGTGTGTTGAAGTGCCTTAACCACAATTACACCTCGTTTGGCTGCACATTACGGCCAATACGATTAAGGCGGAAGTTCCAGCCTGGGCCAACGCTAAACAAGATAAACTCAGCACGGCCAATAATATCGCTGCGTGGTACAAAGCGCCATGGCGAGCCTTTTACAACTTCTTCCGCTTGTGGTTCAAGCTGCCAAAAACGGCTATCGTGGCTGTTATCACGGTTATCACCAACAACAACATAGTACCCCTCTGGCACTTGTACTTCTGGCAAGTTTGGCGATGGGCGATATGGCGTTAGCAAAATATCGTGCTGGCGGTGCTCGGGCATTGTTGCTGTAAACTGCTGAGCACTGCGGCTTTCGCCACTGGCCAGTTGGTATGTAATATCGCTTTGGTATTGCGTTGGCACTTGCTGGCCATTAACAAACAGGCGCTTGTTAATGTGGCTCACCCGGTCACCCGGTACAGCCACCACACGCTTGATGAAGAAGGTACTACCCACACCAAACAGGCTGCCTGGTAGGTTTTCCGCCTCACGCTTAAAGACAACAACATCGCCGCGCTGTACGTTATTTTCCCACAGAGCATGTTCAGTTTTAAAAGGAATACGCGGGCCGTACATATATTTGCTTACAAACACAAAATCACCCACATGCAGCGTTGGCTCCATACTGGTGGAAGGAATACGGTAAGGCTCCATAATGAAAGCACGAATTGTGAGCGCAATAAGAATTGCGGCGGCTGTCCACACCAGTTCGCTAACCCAACCTTTAAACTTAAACATACTGTTTTTACTCACCTTTTTTGCGTTTCCCCTGCGCTGGCTGGTACACCTCTATACGGTCACCAGTTTGCAGGAGCGTGTCTAATGCCACAATTTTACTAAAAATGCCCACTTTATTTGTGGATAAATCAATTTCTGGATACTGCGGCAACAACGCACTAGCATGAATAGCGCGCTCTACAGTAGCGCCTTTAGGCAATGTTACCTCACGCTGGAAAAGGCTATTAGCGCTACCATAAGCCACTGTCACCGTGACTCGGCGTTCTACAGGTGTGCTCATAACTGTTGTTCTACTTTCTCAGCTACGGCCATGGCAGCCATCATGCCAGCGTCATCCGTAATAGTAATATGCAGGCGTGGTTGGCGCAGTGTGGGTGCCACTTGCTCCGACAGAACTACATAAGGCTGCCCAGCAGGGGTGTGGCGCAATGTAATGTCCTGAAAGCTTAGCTGGCGACCAATGCCAACACCAAGGCATTTGCTCACCGCTTCCTTCACCGCAAAGTGCTTTGCCAATTGGCGTGGTGAAATAGCAATATTAGCTTGTTCTTCATCGGTTAAAATACGGTTCGCCAAACGACGCCCAAAGCGGGCGGAGAGATTTGCCATCCGCTCAATTTGGCATAAGTCGAGGCCAAGTCCATAAATCATGGCGCTAACTTACCGCCAATAAGGCTCTTGCGCAACTATTGGCACTGGCTTAAGTTACGGGCTATGAAAAATGTCATTGTTATTCCTGCCCGCTACGGCTCTACACGTTTTCCTGGTAAACCACTTGCGCCTATTTTGGGCAAACCCATGGTGCACTGGGTAATTGAACTGGCACAACGTGCTGCTGAATCGGTTGGTGATACAGGCGTTATTGTAGCCACTGATGATGAACGTATTGCCGAAGCAGCCAGCGACTACGACGTAACCGTAGCCATGACAGGCACTGAATGCCTAAACGGTACGCACCGCGCTTTTGAAGCAGTTAAACAGCTGGACACCACACCAGAGGTTATTGTGAACATGCAGGGCGATGCCCCACTATCCCCACCTGATTTTGTGAGTAAACTTATTGAAACCATGCACAACGCCCCAGAAGCTTTGGTAGGTACTGTAGCAACCCAACTAAGCTGGCAAGAGCTAGACGCACTACGCCTGCAAAAGCAGGACTCTCCTGCCAGTGGCACCACCGTAACCATGGACGAAAACGGCCGTGCCTTATGGTTCTCTAAGCAGATTATTCCGTTCATGCGTAAGGAAGACCGCAGCACCGCTAAGTCGCCGGTATTTCGCCATGTAGGGCTCTACGCCTACCGCATGGAAGGGCTGGAAAAATTCCTCAGCTGGCCAGAAAGCACTTACGAGCGTTTAGAAGGCTTGGAGCAACTGCGCTTTATGGAACATGGCGTGCCGCTACAAGTGGCTGAGGTAGACTATGCTGGCCGCCCAAGTATGTCTGGTGTGGATACGCCTGAAGATCTCACACGGGTAGAGTCTCTGCTACGTCGTAGTGGCATTGCAGCTTAGTATAGAGCTCTATGGATTTATTTATTGTTCGTCACGGGAATACGTTTGGCCCTAACGACGTTGTGCGTCGTGTAGGCAGTGATACCGATATTCCACTGGTAGAAAAAGGCTTAGAGCAAGCCACAGCTGTGGGTACATGGCTCAAAGAAAATGGCTATACCCCTGCCTTGGTTGTGCGTGGCCCCCTACTACGCCACCAGCAAATGGCAACAGGCCTTGCCGAAGCTTGCGGCTACACTGCTGATATTCAAGAAATTCATAACCTGCGCGAAATTAACTACGGCCCAGACGAAAACCAGCCCGAAGCTGCTGTGCTAGAACGCCTAGGCAGTGCCACCCTAACTGCATGGGACCAAGACGCTATAGTACCCCCAAACTGGGAGGTTGATATCCCTGCTATTCAACAAGGCTGGCAACAAGTGGCTAATGCCGCACAAACACCCTGCACTGTGGCTGTGACCAGTAACGGCACCGCACGCTTTGCCAATGTGCTCACCAGTACTGCCGCAACCATGCCTAAGCTAAAAACCGGCGCTATTGGCCATTTGCGTGGTAAAGCTGGACACTGGGACGTGGTGAACTGGAATTTTCGACCTTAGAGGTTGAAAAATACCAGCCTTGCTCATCAGGGTTGGTTAAGATTTTCTATTGTAAGATGTATTTTATGCAAAAGTGAATACAATGCGTGACAGGTAAAATTTGCCATGATACAAATAAGCGCTCTAGCAGAAATGAACTGCGTAAATTAAATAATGTGTTTGGAGCACTGAATGGGACTACGGCAAACAAAACCGGACTTTACCTTCACCATCACCGCTGGGCAGTGGCGTGGTCGCAAACTGCCATTACCCGTTACTAACGAACTTCGCCCCACTAAAGAAATGGTCCGCCAAGCTGGGCTAGATATGCTAGCAAGCCGTGTTGACCTCAGCCAAGCACGTGCAGCCGATGTGTGCTGTGGTAGCGGTGCCTGGGGCTTAGAGTTGCTCTCCCGCGGTACACCTCACGTTAGCTTTGTAGATACCAACACCAGCCATGTACGTGACCTGCTACAAACGTTGGAAGTAACGCCACTACAGTGCGATTTAATTACCTCCCCCGTAAACCAATGGCAGCCAGACCAACCAATTGATGTGATTATTGCTGACCCACCGTATGACACCACGCTAGGCCAATATGTGCTAGACCAAGCCACACTATGGGGCCACCCCAAAACATGGTGGCTGCTAGAAACAGCCACCGGTGCCACGCTAGATATTCCTGAACAGCTGGAACTGGTTAAACAACAACGTTATGGGCGCTCTCAACTATGGTTGTTGACGCAACGCTGGGCAGCAGGCCTTTAAGCTGTAGCTTTTCTGCTATTTTATCCTGCGCAATTTTTAAACGTCGGCTAATAGTACGCGGGTGAACTTGCAGCATTTCCGCTAGTTGTTTGTGGTTGTAACGCATTTTAACATGCGCCCGTACACCCTTTTGGCGCAATGTTTCCTGAACATATAGGCTACGCGCTAAATGCTGCGGGTGGTGGTAGTCTCCCCAATAAATTTTTTGCAACAAATCCTGCTCATCAGCGCTACAATAGCGCAGGAACGCCTGCACTGTTTGTGCTAGCTCTACCCGCTCCTGTCCATCACTTGGCAGATGTGGCCAATCTAAGCTCCAGTCTGGATCTAGGTTCGTATCCAGCTGGCTAGGAATTTCTTGATAGAGTGAGCTGATATTCGGATGGCGTTTGTGGCGCAGTACTTCGGTACTCCAGCACAATGCTTGATGTGCCGATAGAAAATACCAGTTTTCATCCTGTGCGGTTAGGCTCATGCGTCATATTCTCCGTTGGTTGGTAATGATTAAGTGTAGGCAGGCCTGTTTAAAAAGCTCAAGAATTATTTATGTTTTAGTTTAACTAACAGATAGATAAAGTCTATATCTCATAAATTAAATGATATTTAAGTGTAAAATCAGTACACAGAATGATAAAGCTGTTGTATAGGTTAAGACCTATGACTGCAGCAGCCCAATCTACACCCGCGTTGAACACAACAACCAGCAACTTGCCTCATAGCCTAGAGGCTGAACAAACGCTGCTGGGGAGTATTCTGCTAGATAATGACCTACTAGACCAACTAGAAGGCCGCCTGCACCCTGAGCATTTTTACCACCCGTTCCATGGTCATGTTTTTGAAACCATTGATAAACTAGTAGCCAAAGGATTTGAGGCTAACCCCCTCACCGTTAGTGAAAACCTGAGCAATAAAGAAGATTTAGCCCCAGGGCAAGATGTAAATGCACTGTTAGATAAACTGCTCAGCCAAAGCTACATGCCGGAAGACCTGAACAGTATTGCTAGTATTATTTTAGCCACCTACATGCAGCGCCAACTACTGGCCGTAGGGCAAGAGCTATCAGGCGAAGCTCAACGCGGTGGCGACTGGGAAAAAACACTCGATATTTTAACCACCACCGAAGGTAAACTATTCAACCTTGCTGAAAGCGGCCAGAGCCAACGTACAGCACAGCAATTAAAAAACCCTCTTAAGGAGGTGATCGAACGCGCAGAAGCAGCCAAACAGCGCGACAGCTGGCTTACGGGCGTAACCAGCGGCCTAAAAGACCTCGATAAAATGATTAGCGGCTTCCAGCACTCGGACCTAATTATTTTGGCAGCGCGCCCAAGTATGGGTAAAACAGCGCTATCGGTTAACGTAGCAACCAATGCTGCGCAAGCGCTACAGCTACAAAAACCAGGGGGGGCTGGTGTTGCCGTGTTCTCGCTGGAGATGTCGGCCGACCAACTGGCGGCGCGTATTCTTTCCTCTGCCAGCGGTATTGATTCCAACAAGCTACAACAAGGTAACTTAACCGAGCAGGACTTTGGCCGCTTGGTTGCCGTAAGTAACGAGCTGGCTGAAATGCCTCTATTTATTGACGACACACCACAGCTGCACATTAACGCTCTACGTGGCCGTGCGCGCCGTTTGGTGCGCCAGCACAATGTGGGCATGATTGTGGTCGACTACTTGCAGCTGATGCGTGGTAACGGCCGCGGGAACGATTTTAACCGCGTGCAGGAGATCTCCGATATTTCACAAGGGCTCAAAGCCATTGCGCGTGAGCTCAACGTGCCTGTTATTGCGCTATCTCAGCTTTCTCGTGCTGTGGAAAGCCGTGATAACAAACGCCCGATGCTGAGCGACCTACGCGAAAGTGGCTCTATTGAGCAGGATGCCGATATTGTGATGTTCCTCTACCGTGAAGATTACTACTTGGAGAAACAGCTGGGTGCTCAGCCAGAGGCTGGTGATGAAAAAGTACAACAACAGCTAGAGCGTTTGGAAAAAGTAAAAGGCCTTACCGAACTATTGGTAAGTAAAAACCGTAAGGGCGCTACGGGCGCCGTAACCCTGCAATTCCAGCCTGAGACAACCACATTCCACGATTATGCTGGAAATGTAGAAAGCCACTACGAATAATAAATGCACTCACAACGCAAAAAGTACTTGCGTTTGCGCGCTGGGGTTGGTATTAAACCGACCGTCCGTGGGGGTGTAGCTCAGTTGGTTAGAGTGCAAGCCTGTCACGCTTGAGGTCGCGGGTTCGAGCCCCGTCACTCCCGCCACGATTTATAAAACCGCCCTATGGGGCGGTTTTTAATTTTAATACATCTTCACATCTAATCCCGTACGCCGACCATTAGTTCAATACGTTGGTTGCGGTCGGTGAGCATGCGGAACACGCTGGTGTTTTCTTCAGGTAGTTCTACTTGGTTTACTTCCAGTGTTTTCAGCAGGCGTTGCAAGCGACGTTGCGCCAGCTCTAAGTCACCACCACCACTATTAAGCTGAGGCTCCGGATGGGTGTAGATAACCACCCGTGCATGGTAAATTTTGTGCCCCACAAGATAACTAATAAATGTTGTGAAATCTTGCAGTGACGATAATGTTGGGTTTTCTAAATCCGCTAAGAATTTGAGCGAGACACTAGCGCGTGCTGTGCCCTCCACACCTTCCAAAAATGGTGTGCTCACTGGCAACGCTACAGCACCCAATGTGCGTGGTAACCCCGCAATGGTCAGGAAGTTCTCAATAGCTTTTGGCTCTGGTCGTTTTGGTTCTACGGGCTTATCTTCTACCACCCGTTCCGCACGGCGTGCTTCTAGCGCAATGCTCAACACATCACCCGCAGCTGGAGGCGCAATGGGCTCACTTGGTGGTGTTGGCGTCATCGCCATATTAGGTATTGATTGGCGCCCTTCTATTGTTTCGGGCTCTGCCAAAATGTCGCTTGGGCGCACAGTGCCTTGTTCAATTGGTAATTCAAACGGAATCACCACAAAGGTTTCATCGGGCAATACACGAATAACACCACGCTTTGGCATGGGCCGTGGTGCTGGCTGCGTACGGCTTACACGCATAACCGCTGGTGCTTGTGGTGTGGGTGCAATTGCCGTTGCTTCTTCACGTATAAGCATAGGCTCTTTTTTTGCCTCAGCCAGTGCCATGGTGTCCTGCAGGTTCATGGTTGTGCTTACAGGCGCCAGTACCGGAGCCTGTGGCACCACAGGTGGCTGTACCTGCACCACAGGACCTGGAATAAGGCTTGGCACATCCTCTGCCGGTGCTGCCGGAGGCGTTTTACGCTCAGCTGTGGTTACACCTAGCATTTTACGCGCTTCTTCGCTAATGCCTAAGTCTAGCTCTTGCGCTTGCTCTTCCCGCACTTGTACAGGTTGTGCCATAGGGCGAAATAAACTATCAGGCGCTTTGGGCATGAGCTCTGCCCGTGGCATTGTCCACGAGATACCAATAGCCGCAGCGGTTTTCTCTAAATCTTCTTGAGCGGGGGCACCGCTATAGCGCGCCTCGTCATTAAGCAGAATAATCTGCGAAACGTACTCCTGTGCCCACATAAAGGCCGGCGTTGCACAACATAAAACTGCTAAATATTTATACACGGCGGCTACCTTAGCAATTTTTCTGGAGATTCGCTATAAGCAGATTGCATATAACGCCACTAATGCGTAAGCTGCGGCGTAAATTTATTGGAACAATAGAAGTAAGTTCGCCACATGCAGCAGTTTTTTAGCCGTATTACTGAGTTTTTAATGCCTACGCATAAAGATGAAAATCCAAAATGGTTTTATCGCTTTGGTCGCCTAATTATTGGCCTAACGCTACTACTGCTTCCGTTTACGTATGATATTAAAGTCCCCGAAGTAGCTGGTGACCCACGCTGGTACCTCATGCAGTTTTCTAGCGGGCTATTACTCTTGCTTTGGGTTGTGGCGCGTTTTCAAAGTAAACGCCCGTTTGATACGTTATGGCCCCTCACCGGTTGGTTTGCCTTTGGGCTCACAATTTGGACCATGGTATCGCTCATAGATGGGTTGAGCATGTTCCGTAGCTGGTTCTTCTTTAAACACTTTATGGGCTATGTAGGCTTATTTAGCTTTATGTATATTTTGCGCCACCACTTGTGGTATCGGCACATATGTTGGCTATTGGTCATTCCTATTGCCTTTAATACGCTACTCGCCACGCTACAGTTTTTTGATATCCGCGATGCCATGCTTAACTTCATTCCATTCTGGCAGCATATTGGCTTTTTTGATGAATGGCGCGCCTCTTTCCCACAATCGGCACCACCAGCTGGTACCTTTGCTAATAAGAACCTATTAGCGTCATGGTTGGTATTGCTTACCCCGCTTACCATGTGGTTTATGCTGACCTCCCGCACACGTGTGTTGCAAGCATTAAGCGCATTACTATTTGCTCTAGCCGGCATGGCGCTCATGTACACCCGCTCCCGCGCAAGCTGGGTTGCTATTATTTTCATGATTGTGTTTATGGCAGGCTGGTTTGCCCTTAACCCTGTACACCGCAAGCTATTGGTTGAGCGCGTTAAACCTGCTCTACTAGGCTGGTTTGCTGCAGCTATTGCTTTGGTTATTGCCAGTGCGCAGTTTACCTCTCCACTGCGTGGCGTGCACTCGGTAGATAAAAGCGTTGCCGAGCAATTTAGCAGCTTGATTGTAACTGATAGCGAACGCAGCAAAAAAGACTTTGGCCCTCGTATTGCCTATAACCTAAATGGCTTACACATTGTGAAAGACCACTGGTTTAATGGCGTAGGCGTTGGTGCTTTTCATGCTATTTACCCTCAATACCACGATGCACAAATGGAAACACCGCATCACGGCTATAACATTGCTGCGCGCCCGCAGCGTGCCCACAACGATTTAATGCAAGCTTTTATTGAGCTTGGCGTGCCGGGTGGTGTGCTCATGCTCCTTATTGCCTTTAGTATGCCATGGATGGCGTGGCAGCTCTCCCGAGATGAACATGCTGAAAAGCTTGGCCTACTGCCTGTGTTCCTCACCACTGGTATTGCTGGTTTATGTGTCAACGCTATGCTGGACTTCCCTCTACAAATGCCAACCGCACCAGGTACGCTGTGGGCACTCATGGGGATGATGACTGGTCTGTTTGTACTGTACCATCCAGGTGCATTGCACGGCCCTAAAACACCATTGCAAATGCCACGAGTGGTCTATGGCATTACCGCGTTGCTAGCTCTGGTAGCTTTTGTTGGCATTACTGCCGATAACCTTGCACGCCGTACCGCTGCTAAGGATCTAAAAATTGCTATGTCGCTCACCATGTCCGGCATTTTTAATGACCATACCTTAAACTACATTACGCGCTCGGTTGAGCTATACCCCTATAACCAGCGTGCGCTGGAGTTTAAATCGGTTATTTATAGTAACTACCGTGGTAGCCGCCAGCTAAGTCGTGACACTATTAAACAAGCTGTTCTGGCCGGTTTAAAGGAAGACCCTTATGCCGCCAACAACCTAGTAAACCTAGCAGGCATTTACTTTAAAGAGGCACAGCAATACCAATCGCTCGGTCAGCCAGAAAAAGCTAAACCTTTATTGAACGAGATGCGCAAAATTGTTGATGAGCTATATGTTATTGGCCCTAAAAACCCACATACTTGGGGGGTTGCTGGGCTTATGGCACTAACCGAACAAAAGTATAAAACCGCTATTGCCAACTTTAATAAAGCGCTAGAGCTAGACCCTACCTACACCCCTGCTATTGGTGGCCGCAATTTGGCACAAGCTAAGCTAAGTGGCGGCGCCTATGTATTTGAGAATACCGACGCCAAAAACCCGGGGAAAGTACGTATTCCGCTAGAGCAACTGCTACCGCAGTTACAGCAACAGCTAAAGCAGCAAGCTCAGCAATAAGGCTTAATTAAAGCGATATTGATCCAAACGCAAGCTTGGATCTGCCTCTACAGCAACAGCTTTACCCAACCCTGCTTGAGAAACTTCTGCAGTGAGTTGCTGCTTAAGAATAATAGCCACCTCCGGGTGGACACGCACACTATTCGCCGTATGGCCGTAAGATTGGCGCCATAACTCCAACCCAATGCGCCCCGCAATAAAGGCTGGCTGTTGCAGTAGCTCACTTAGCGGCATGCCGCCACGCTCGCGGTTAATTTCCACCAAGCCAAAGCGTGACATAGGCAGTACTTCTACTGTGCGTGCGTCTACCTGAGCAAACAACGCCTCCAAATGCTTCACCACTTGGTTGCGGTCCCTTTTACTACGTAGAGAAATGAAGTCCACAATAATGCTCCCGCCAAGATCAAGCGCGCGACATAAACGTACAATTTCTTCCGCAGCAAATAGGTTCATCGTCAACATAGCTTGTTCGCGATTTTTACCGCTAAAGGCACCAGCATCTACATCAATACTCGTTAGTGCGTTAGTGTGGTCCACCAGCAATTGGCCACCGCCCGCTAAGGGGTATTGCAGCGTCTGTAAACGCTCTAGCTCTTCTTCTAGGCTTTCAATCAACTCCACGTCTGGATGTTCATTAAGCTGATATAAATGCTCTTCAGGAATGTGCTCCAACACGGTGGCGCGGTGCGTGCCGTTCACCAGCCACACTTTTACTGCGTTATCCCCTGCATCCTGCAAACCACGCAGTAATGATGATGGCGCGCGCTTTATCAGCGCTGGGGCCTGTGGTAACGGGTCCGGCATTTTGGTAGCAACACGTGCATCTAGTCGCGCACCTTTGCTACCTACCCAACCGCGTGTAACACGCACAGGCAGCGCTTGGCCTTCATTCAGCTTTTCAATTTCTTTAGGGAGTGTACGCAATGGTAAAAAGCCGTCTACCACGTCACCAATATCAATAAATGCTGCATCTAGCCCCAAATTCACCTTACGCACACGGCCAAGCACAACAGAACCACTAATATACGGGCGGCTTGCATCATCCACCCGCAGCATAAGCAACTTACCCTCCCCGTCAAATAGGGCGACACGGCTGTGCCACGGGCAAGCTTCGTAAAGTAAGTTATACATATTTATACAGCGAGTTATTTACCCATATTAAACTGTTTTGCAAGCTTAAGACCCTGCTTGCTATAGTTAGAATTAAGCTGCGCACCGTACGGCACCAAAGGCTCCTGTGCCATGTGCTCATAAACCATGCGACAAATAGGCTGCCCATGCTCCACCACAAACGGCACGTTATGCGCGCGTACCTCCAACACACCTGGCGCACCTGTTGGGTTACCACAGTCAGGGCAACCCCAACCTGGATCAAAAAAGCCAGCGTAATGCACACGCAACTCACCCGCACCTAAGTCAAACGGCATCATCTCCGATGAATAGCCAATGGGCACGCGCAGGCGCTCGCGTGAAATCATAATATAAAAATCATCTGGGTTAAGAATGAATGGTTGAGACGTTTTGTAAATTGGCTCCCAAAACTCATCCAAGCTGTAATGAGCAATATTTTGTAAGTCGATCAAACCACTATAGGGGCGCGCGCGATAACCAATAATGTTGTTACCATCGTGGCTGCTTTCTAAGTCTAGCGTTAGCCATACACCATTGTGCAAATGCGGTGTTTCTGCGTCACCATTTGGGCCATATACCAATGGCGCTTGAGCATTCAGCTCCTGCAAAGCGCTATCACTCAGCATGGGTGTACCATAGCGCAAACGTAGCTGGTTTAACTTATCACCAGTACGTGCAATTACTGTAAAAGATTTTGGCGCAACTTCTAACCACAGTGAGCCTTCGTAGCCAGCTTTTACATCATCAAAACGGTCACCATGGTCTGTTAACAAGCGGGTAAAAATATCCAAACGACCTGTCGTGCTCTTAGGGCTAGCAGCACCGCTAATTTCTGCTGGCAGGCGCAAGCTCTCCTGCAATGGTACCAAATACACCGCACCTTGCTCCAGAACAGCACCCTTCGTGAGGTCTAGCTCATGCAGTGCCAACCCTGCCACTTGCTCGGCCACTGTGGCGTGCTTACTGGGCATAAAACCAGCACGAACCCGATACGCAACCTTACCCAAGCGTAAATCTAAGCTAGCAGGTTGTACTTGCTCTTCTGTTACCGGGGTATCAGCGTAGATAACTTGCTGCTGGATTAATGTTTCAAGCTCTTGGTGTGGGAGAACGCCTAGTTTTTGAGTCATACCCCTATTCTCCTGAATTTTGCTGATTACGCAAGGCTTGTGGTGCGGGAATTTCCTTACCTGCGTATTTTTGTTGGTTACGCTGGCGCGCCGCTTCAATACGGGCTTGTAGCTCAGCTGGTAATACGTTTTTGCGGTTTACCGTAGCTTTTTGCTGTGCCTCCGCACGAAAGCGCTTACCTTGCGATGCTAAGCGCGTGTTGCGGCTCTTCACCCAATTGGCAATATCTAGCGTACGTGCTGCCATATCACGGTAGCTCTCACCTAGGTGTAGCGTAATGCAATCTACCGGGCATGGTTTAAGGCACAGTTTACAGCCTGTACAACGGTCAGCATCCACCACATGGAGCTGTTTGGGCGCACCAATAATGGCATCGGTCGGGCAAGCCTGAATGCACAGCGTGCAGCCAATGCAATCCGCCGCTGTAATATTCACTACCTGAGGTTTTTCAGGCTGCTGCGCTGGCGCAATAATTGGTTGGTCAAGCAGGTCAGCTAACTTAGCCACCACACGCTCACCACCTGGGCGACACAGGTTGATAGCCGCACTTTCTTCCACAATAGCCTGAGCATAAGGCGCACAGCCGTTATAGCCACATTCTGTGCACTGCGTTTGTGCCAGCTGTTCTTCTACCTGTTGAATGGATACCGCAACCATGCCGCTGTGATAGCAGAAAACAACACAAAACAGCAATGAAAAACCGCCCCTAAGGGGCGGCTTTCAAAACTCAGTAACTGAATTATACAGTAAGACGCTTACGGCCTTTAGCGCGACGACGCTTGAGTACCATGCGGCCCCAACGGTCAGCCATACGCTTCATAAAGCCGTGGCGGCGTTTGCGGATCAGTTTACTTGGTTGGTATGTGCGTTTCATAGCGTCACCTTAATATTTATATACTTACAATTTCGTTGTAGGCGCCCCGTATACGGCAATGCAGCGCGGGCGTCAAGTACTTTTCTGTTGACGAGACATATCTATTTGATGTTTATAACTGTCTCGTTACGTTCGTTTTTAGTTAAATTTTTGTGCAAACTGGGGAGTATGCACGATGAGTTCTAATTCTGCTCAACCACCGCAAGAACTAGTAGATGATGCAATGACACTGGTGGAAAGAAATATTTTTCTACTAAGGGCAATGCACGAACAGATGCAGCCCTCGCCTGAACTACCTCCGCCCTTCGATTATTGCGCAGCACCGCCACCTTTCTTGGTAGCAGCTAATACAAATTAAATTACTATACCCCGGCTTCTCACCACAGAGAATGCCGGGGTCTTTATTTTTGTGACTTACGCGCCACTATGTGTAGCACCTATGTGCCATTACCACCCTATATATTGTGCGCAAGGCTAGGCAGCTTAAGGGTTTAGCTATAGAGTATCGGGTGATGTATTGCGTGAACCAACACTACGGGAGCCAGTAATGGACATTGTTGACCTGATGATATCTGATCAGATCATCAACATTGGTGACCTGCAAAATCTGCCCGTAACCGTACAGAAAGACCCTGATGCGCTAATTGAAGCCTTGGGTAAATCCGGTAAGCTGACTAACGAACAGCAATCTCGCTATCGTGCCATCGCTTACGACTTCCCCATGCGTGCCGATGAAGATATGGCCCGCATTACCCCACATGTGGTGGAAGGCGTAGACCGCGAATTTATGCAGTACTACACCACCTGCCCTATTGAGCTAGGTCGTGGCGCTATTATTTGGGCAGCTGCTGATTTGCCTAACAAACGTTTACAGAGCGAAATTGTACTGCGCCACCGCAAGAGCCGTCATGAATTTGTATGGGCAAGCCCACGTGCAATTGAATCTGCCATTGAGCGCATGAACAAGCGCGAAGGCCACTCACTAAAATTCCTTGTAGAAAATGCTTACGCACAAATTAGTGCAGGTAACGACGATAGTATTATTTCCCTCACTGATGAGGTTATTCGTACCGGTTATAAAAACGGCGCCTCGGATATTCACATTGAGATTTTGAACCGTAAACCAACCGTGATGGCACGTATTGATGGTGAGCTAGAAGAATTGGTAAGCCTCCCTATTGAAGTGTACGAACGTGTGATTGGTCGTTTGCGCCACATGGCTGGTGTACGTGCCGATAACTTTAAACAGATTTTATACGGTCGTATGACTTTCGACCTCACCAACCGCCAACAGATTGATATTCGTTATACGTCTATCCCTATCTCGCTTGAGAATACGGCTAAAATTGCCCTGCGTTTCTTGAAACCGTTTGAAGGTAACGTGGACAACTTTGGCTACACGCGTGAGAACATTAACAAGATTGACCAGCTGTTCCGCTTTGAAGAAGGCGTGGTAATGTTTAGCGGACCGACCGGTATGGGTAAATCTACCGCGGCACGTGTAATGTTGCGCCGTAACCAACGCCCTGGCCAAAACATTGTATCATTTGAAGACCAAATTGAAGAACGTATGGCCAACGTGATTCAAACCGAAGGTGACCCACAAGCAGGCCTAACGCTGAAAAGCTACATTAAAGGTGGTGCGCTTCGTGGTGACCCAGACGTGGTATATATTGGGGAAGTTCGTACCCCAGAAGATACCCGTGACTGTATTGACGCCGGTAACCTTGGTCACTTAGTTATTACCACCCTCCACGCTAACGATGCCTTTATGACACTAGACCGTTTGCTACAGCGTGGTGTGCCAGCTGAACAGATTTTTAGTAACGTACGTGGTGTTGTTGCGCAGCGTTTAGTGCGCCGCCTATGTAATAAGTGTAAAACACCGTTAGAGTTAGATGTTGAACTAGCCAACAAAATGAACAGCGTACGCGACATGAACTTTAAAGCTGGTGATGTAATTTACCGCGGCAACCACAGTGGTTGTGAGGCTTGTGGCTACCGTGGCTACCGCGGCCGTATTGCGATGGAAGAAGTGCTAGAGCTATGGCGCAAAGATATTACCAAAAATGTATGGGCGGGTACCAAACTGCGCCCGGACTGGGTAGAAATTGTGCGTGAACAAGCCTTTACATCTGGCATGCGTGATATGCTTTACCAAGGCATGTACCACGTGCAAAAAGGCATAACCAGCCTGGACGAACTGGAGAAATTCTTTAGTGCAGACCTTGAACAACTTGCTTAGTGGCGGGCCTAAAACGCCTGGTTTGCTTGGGCCTCGGGTTACCGAGGTTAAAGCGCGCGACCGTGAGCGCTTGTTCTTTTTTATGGGGATGATGCTGCGCTCTGGTAATACAACTGTTGAAGCTTGCCGTGCGGTAGGTAAAGCATTCCAAAGCGAGAAGAAAGAAGATATCTCAGAGGCAATGCACGCTATTGCCGCTAAAGTAGCCCAAGGTAAATCGCTCAGTAAAGCTATGGAGATGGAGCCAAAGCTGTTTACCGATATTCACCGTGCTGCGGTTATGGCTGGTGAAGCATCCAACCAAATGGAACAAGCTTTCCAAATTTTGCGTCAGCTAGAAGATAAGAAAATTCAATCTGGCCGTGCTGGCATGGCAGAAATTCTTACACCAATGGCATTGCTACTGCTCAGCTTTGCCTCTCTATTTAATACAGGCCTAAACACCCTACCCGTTATGGTAAAGCTGCGCGAAGCACAGGGTAAGCCTGTTGGTATTGTCCCGCAAATGATTATGGACTTTACCGGAGTGATGGCGGACAACTGGTATATTATTCTCACCATTTTTGTGATTGGTATTGTCATTCTGTTCAGCCTAGTGCGCTCACGTGATGGTAAACTGTGGGTAGACCAGTTCATGCTAGATATGCCGATTTTGGGTAAATTTATTACCTATAAAACGTATAGCTCCATGTTGCTGTACTTCCCTCACCTGATTGCCAGTGGTGTGCAACCCAAACAGATGATTCCTATTATGGAAGCGCTCTCCACCAACTTAGTGCTTAAACAAAAAATTGATGGCTTTAACGCCGTGATTACCAGTGGTGGCCAAATGAGTGAAGCGATGAAAAAAGCCGGTTTCCCTGACATTGTTGTAACGCCAGTATCGGTTGCTGAGAACTACACCAGCAGCGATGAAGGCATTAACGACGTGATGATTGAAGGGATGCACCACGCCTACGGTATTTTGGAACGCATGCTGAACGATGCCAATACACGCTTTGTAAGTGTAACTTCCTCCAGTTTTTGGGTACTTGGGGGTGGGGTAATGCTGCTTGATATGTTATCAATCGTGTTGACGCAATCATGAAGACACTTGGCAACACCTTTAAAAACATCTGCTTCGTTGGCTTGGAGCGGGTGGAATACTTCCCTCAAGGGGAAGAAACCTCCATTTTTGCCGAGACATGGCAAGAGGTAACCAGTGAGCAAAGCCGTAAACACCTTTCTCTGTGCTTTTTTGCCCCACGTAGTATTGATGGCGAACACATTAACCCTTACCAATATATTCTGAAGGAAGAGATTGACGAAGACGACCATAAGGCCATGCAAATTGCGGCACAAACTTTTGGTGATATGCCCCTGCTCGACCTTTGCCGCATGAAATCTCGTGAAGCAAACGAAGTAAATATTTTGGTAGCTGCCGATGTGATTTTCCACTGGGATATGAACGATTCTTACATTCAGCCCACTACCCCACTTACTTGGGTGCGCGATTTGCAGCAAATTTTTAAATCCTACCCACGAACCTCGCAAAAGAACATCTACACCAACTGGGATAGAGAAAAAATTGCCGAGCTGGATGCCAATGTAAAACCAGCTTTGGAAATGCCGCTGGAAACGGCTACATGGCTCA
Organism: Pseudomonadota bacterium; assembly: GCA_030148545.1. Classification (GTDB taxonomy): domain Bacteria; phylum Pseudomonadota; class Alphaproteobacteria; order UBA2136; family JASBTF01; genus JASBTF01. Next base: position 19,557 of record JASBTF010000003.1, on the reverse strand, counting down.
ACATGCCCACATTCCAAGAAAAATACGGCATGTTGGTATTGCTTGCATCACTCATTATGGCTGGTACCGCCTTTGCGATGACCTTTTGGCAAAACCAACAAATTAGCCACTACACCACCCAAGCACGACGTATTGAAAGCGCTATGCCACGTGGCGGTAACGTGCCCGAAATGCTCCGAGCTGTGAACGAACAGCAGCGCCAAATGCAATACCGCGACTTATTACCACTACTGGCGCAAGATGTTGCTATTGCTACGCAGCAAGCCAGCATGCAGGTAGAAAGTATTGAAGTACGTAATGTAAACCCGCAAGAGCCTCCACAAGCTATGCTGGCTACTATTAGTGCCGAGCGCGATGTGTATAAAGGTTGGCTGCAGGAAGAACCTATTGCCAAAAATGTACTAGCAAAAAGCTCTACACTACGTGGTATCCGTAAACCACCAGGGCCGGACTTTAAACTAGAAGGCTTGGTTGACTTGCGTTTACTACGTGAGCAAATACGCCTTTATGAAGAAGATCAACGCATCCAAGATGCTATTCAAGGAGGACAACGCTAATGCTCCGCTTTACTCTTGGCCTTGCGATTATCGCTTTCACCCTCATTATTGGTACATTCCAGTTTGTGCAAAACCAGCAAACTATTGAAGTGCGTAAACGTGCCGTGAGCGAAGCCGACCGGCGCCGCGATGAAGCGCTCCGCCTAGAAGGTATGCTGGCCGATGTAAAACAAAACACCATGCTACAAGGTGACGACCAAAAATTTACGATTGAGCGTACGTTAGATATTGGCGACCCAGGGCTTACTCTACGCTTTATTGGTCAACCTCGCCCATTGGTGAGTAACCAAGGTTTGTATCGCCACATTTTCCGTATTACTGGCCCTGCTACATACGAGCAGATGAACAACGTGATTAAGAAAATGGCAGAACTACCAGGATTTGCCCCATACCGTTTTTGCTATGGCTGTAGCAAAACACCAAAAGGCACTGCCGATAATTTGGCAATGGTACTGATTGAAGGATATATTTATGTACATGACCCGGCATTGCTGTAGCGCTTTGTGCGTCCTTGCACTTACTCTTGCCGCTGGTGCCCAGCAGCAGAGCCGCTTAGCATGGCCTAATACCTTTACTGGCCAGCCTGACTTTGACTTCACCCGCGAGGAAGTAATTGCCGATTTTGAACGCCGCCAAACGGAAACAGGTATTGCCGTACAAATTGGCGATACTAAGCAACTGTTCCGTAAAACACTGCTGGACCCGCTTGGTATTGGCTCACCCGTTAGCTCTGGCAGCACAACCGGTAAAACTGCAGGCCGTGGCCCTAAACGTATTAGTGCCAATGTAAGCAGTTTTGATGCCACCGACTTTACCCAAACCATTACACTAAGTAGCGCCACCAGCTCTACCCAACCTAATACCGACTTAAGCGAATTTAAAAACTACCTAACAGAGCTACTAACAAATAGCGATGCTTTGAAAGATACGCCGGTAAGCGAACAGAGTGTTCAGCGCCAAATGAATAATTTGGCGCTACAAAGCGTAGTAACAGCTCCTGTTAAATATGCCATTATCAATAACATACGTTATGCCGAAGGTGACCGCTTTGCCCTCACCGTAAATTACATTCCAGACATTGAAATTATTGAAGCACTATTAGAGCAAGCACTACCGCCACAGCAAAGTGTGCCTTTTTCTACCTACCAAGAGCTGCTGACTATTCGCGATGAAGTGCTAGAAGAATATAAAAAAGATCGCCAAGAAAACCCCAACAAATTTATGCAACGCCATCAGCTCTACGTTACTGTAGAATCAATTGCTTCTCGCCAGGTGGTATTGAACGTAGACGGGGTGGACTATGTGCTCTCCCTACGTATTGTCTTGTAAAAAACTGCTACGCTGGCTTAAACAACAGCGTGGTGCCTTTTCTCCATTCATGTTTGGTTTGCTCATGGGGTTAACCCTGTTTTCATCTAACATTGGTATCTACGCTGACAGAGAGCTAGAAAAGCTAGAAGAACGCCGTATGGCGCTAGAACAAGCTCGTGCTCAAGATGTACGCCAAGCGTTGGAATATTCTATTCTAGCTGAAGGCACAGAATTTAGCGCTGACCTAGACCTTAACCGTGCTCTCACCTATGCCGAAGGTGCTGGCGTGCGTACCCGCGGTGGGCAAGACCTCCACGTAGTAGTACGCGAAGGTAAAGAAGAATATGGCCTGCGCAGCAAGCAAGCTTTGATCACCATGAGCGATGACCCATTACTGCGCGCACAAATGGAACAACTAGCCGATGGCCAAGCATTGCAAGATTTTGCCGGACCTAGCGACCGTAATGTTGTGCTGTTCGACAGCTCTGCTGCACGCCGCGAACAAGTTGAAACATCCATTGCTCGCTTAGAACAAGTAGCAGAAATAGTTTACGGATTTTATGCTAACGAGCTGCGCATGCCCTACAAAGACGAATATATTGATGAAATTGAAGGTCAGCTTTCCCTAACCGATACATGGGGCCGCCCATTTGACTACTTTTACCTAGAAGATGACTTTGGCCAGCTAGAGTTCACCACACCATGGGGCTACACCCATTCTCATGACCTTGATCTCCGCCGCGGTAATTAACATGCTCTTGCTGTCGGCAAAGCCGCAGCAAGGCACCAGGAAGTATCCTGGACCTCCGCCAACCAACTCGCCCTGCGAGCTTGGGATGGCGAAGCTTTCTAATATTGTTCGAATATGAAGAAAAATAAAGCTACCCGCCCACACAACACACACGCTGAAAAAATAACTTACTATCAGTAGTTTTGTTGGACATCATGCCTAAAATCAGTACGATGAGGAATATGAAGAATTTTCTGTTAAATCAACGTGGTGCCATGTTCGGGGTAGATGCCCGTATCGCGCTGATTGTTGCCAGCGTACTTGCTGCTGTTGGTGGTCTTACCATTATGTCTCGCCTAGAGCGCAGTAAAGTAGAAGCTGCTGAAGTTGGTGTGGAGCTTATTCGTGATGCACTAGCCAACTGGTATCGTAGCCACAATGCGCTAGAACTACCAGAAACTCTTAACGAACTTTTTGACTCTGGCTACATTGATAACCCCAGCCTACGTCTAGACCCATGGGGACAGCCATGGAATTACATTCGCATTAACGTGCCACTGCAGGTGCAGTCTACCGAAGTGAATGTCAACATGGCCACTGTTGTTTCCGCCGGTAAAGACGGTATTGCCGATTCACTTATTATTGGTGGCGAGCGCGACTACGCCCTGTGGGAACCTCTCAACGACGATATTGGTGCCAAATTCAGTACGATCAATATTGAACGCCAGCGTGTGGATGATTTTAAAGCACAGGCACGCCTCATTGTTGACAAACTCTCCAGCTACGAACAGGCACGTTACTTGGAAGCTGATGGCTCCTGCGCGAGTGATGGCCCAAGCTGGTGTGAAGAAGAAGGTGGTATTAATTACCGCCAATTTAACTACTACCCCCGCTCTGATTTGGACCGTAATGAAGATGTGACCTACTACTCCGAAGCTACTGGTGGCAGCGAGCAATACATTGCAGGTGACCCAATTGATATGGAACGCCTCATGCGTGACATTGGCTTACCAGCCAGTTATGCAGTAGACCCATGGCAGCGTACGCTTTACTACCAGTCCAATGTAACTGGCCGTGGTGAACCGCCTTTCTCTGCCTCTGTGTGCTTTAGCCACGCTGGTAGTTGCTTCTAACCTCTCTGCGGTTTATAACATCACTATGTCTAAAATTGCGCCTATATCCGGTTTTCCTGAGCTATTGCCAGCTGAGCAAGTTGCGTTTAACCACGCGCTGAATATTATTAGCTCCACCTACCAAAGCTTTGGTTTTATCCCGCTGGATACGCCAGCAGTGGAACGTGTTGATACACTGCTGGCTAAAGGTGCTGAAGAAAAAGAAATCTACGGCCTACGTCGTATTCAGGCTGAAGATGAAGGTGCGAAAGAACTAGCACTACGTTTTGACCTAACCGTGCCATTGGCACGTTATGTAGCACAGCATTACGGGCAGCTTAACTTCCCTTTCCGCCGCTACCACATTGGCCCAGTGTGGCGTGGTGAACGCCCACAAAAAGGCCGCTACCGCCAGTTTTACCAAGCCGATATTGACGTTATTGGTGATGGCACACTGGACCTGTACCATGATGCTGAACTACCGGCGATTATCTACCAAATTTTCACCAAGCTAGAGCTGGGTAAGTTCACCATTCGCCTTAACAACCGCAAAGTTTTGCAAGGTTTTATGGCGCAACAAGGCGTGGAAGGTACAGAAAATATTGCCGCTGCCATGCGCGTGATTGACGACTTGGAAAAAATGCCACGCGAAAAGGTTTTAGCACAGCTCAGCACGCTAATGTCTGCTGATAATGCTGACCATACCCTCAATTTCTTCGCTCAAAGCCATGACAACCAAGCTTGGCTAACAGAGCTGGAGAAAATTGCTGAAAACGACGTATTTAAGCAAGGTGTGGCTGAGCTGCAGGCCGTTGTTGGCGCCCTATACACCCTTGGTGTGCCAGATGATGCTTTTAAGGTAGACCCTGCTATTGCCCGCGGCCTTGGTTATTACACCGGCACTATTTACGAAACTGTGCTGCACGACTACCCAGAACTAGGTAGCGTGTGTAGCGGTGGCCGTTACGATAATTTGGCCGAAAAATTCACCAACAAACCATTACCAGGTGTGGGTATTTCCATTGGTATTAGCCGCCTACTGCTGCCACTGTTAGAAGCTGATAAGGTACCGCTTCACGGCGCAACCATGGCCAAAGTATTGGTAACGGTGCAAGAGCGCGAAGCCCTGCCCGCCTACTTTGAACTTGCCACCATACTACGCGAAGCAGGCATTGCTACCGAGATGTTCTTGGAGCCTAAAAAGCTCCCCAAACAGCTAAAATACGCCGATAAAAAAGGTTTTCAGTACATCATATTCGCCAATGCGGATGAACTTGCTGCGGGCAATGTACAGCTCAAAAACCTACACACAGGCGAACAGCAAGAAATTGCTAAGGCTGATTTAGTTGAAAGCCTTAAATAGACTTTTTGATCATTTCAGTTAGCTGAACACTTTGCCCAGCACCAAACACCACCACCCGTGCCGGCGCTTGTAAGTTAGCCAATACTTCACGACTGGTTTCCTCAAACGAGTGATGCACGGCGGCCTTACCTTCGCCCAATTGGCTACATAGCGGCAGCAAATCAGGCACTTCTAAGTGACCTTCCCGCCCCTCAAACACCTTGGTGATAAACACACGCGTTGCAGGCTGCAGCGCAGTTACCCAATCATCGTAAAACTTTTGCAAACGGCTCACTTGGTGTGGCTCGACCACAGCTACCAGCTGTTCATTTGGGTAGTGCTCAGCCAAGCTGCGTAGTGTTACGCCAATTTCGGTAGGGTGGTGGCCATAATCATCGTACAAGGTTACACCATTATGCTGCGCCACTTGCTGCAAACGCCGACCCACACCACCATAGTTACGCATGGTTTTATGAACAGCTTCACTCCGAATATTCGCCCCAGCATAATGTGCTAATGCAATAGCTAACAATGCATTCATAGCATTATGCTCACCCAGTAATGCTTGTTGGTAGCGCACCTTACCCACTGGTGTTTGCACTGTTAGCACTTGGCCATCAGCCTGTGGCTCACGTGCTAATAACTGCCACTCGCTTTGTGAAGTTCCTAAAGTAATTACATCAATATCTTGCCGATTTAGGCGACTCACAGCCTCTTGGGCACCTTTATCTGTCGCATTAAATACCAAAGTGCCATTAGCAGGAATACGTTTTAAAAACGCAATAAATGCCTGTTCATACACCTCGGCACTTTCAAAAAACTCTGGGTGTTCATAATCCACATTGTTTAACCCCACCAAATGCGGCGTATAGTGCATAAAGTTACGGTTATATTCATCCGCTTCCACCAGCTGCACCGCATTACCACCAATACGGACATTGGTTTGCCATGCTGGTACTTTGGCACCTAATACTACCGTTGGGTCTAGCTCTGCTGCTTCTAACAACAGCCCTAACAAGCCAGTTGTGGTGCTTTTACCGTGGCTGCCAGCGACCGCCAAACGCTTGTCACCAGTATAGATCTGTTCACCCAAAAACTGCTGCCACGTTTGTGCAATGCCTTGTACCTCCGCCTCTGCCAGTTCTTCAGGCTTAGGGTTAGCTGTTAATAAAGCTGGAGAAATAATCACCGCATCCTGCTCGGCTACATGATCAACATTATGTTCTGCCGCAATAACAATAGTGCTGTCTGCTGGCAAGTAACCTCTACTGCCCGAGGCATCGCACCCCGTTACCTGATACCCACGAGCATGCGCCAGCTGTGCTACTGCTGAACAACCGCTACCACCAATGCCCATGAAGTGAATTTTTTTCATGCCCCAGCTATAGCATGCTCCACGCTTTAACGCTATGCTGACGCGTATGACACAACACATTGCTATTTGGGGCCTAGGTAAGGAAGGAAGTGCCACACTAACATGGGCGCAGCAACACTATGCTGGTGCACAAATTACTGTGATTGATAAAGCTCCAACAGCAGAACAGCTAAGTGAAGAACAAGCAGCAGAAGCTATTGAACGTAAAGAATTTGACCTGATTATTAAAAGCCCTGGTGTTTCCACCCATAATGTAACGCTAAAACGTGCACGTGAACTTGGCACGCCTATCACCACCAGCTTAAACCTGTGGATGGAACAACACCCTAACGCCAAAACCATTGCCATTACTGGCACCAAAGGCAAAAGTACCACCACCAGCTTGCTAGCACATTTGCTACAAAAACTTGGGCAAGGTGTAGCTATTGCCGGCAACATTGGCCAACCACTGCTCGCTACCACACCCGGCAAAGACTGGACAGTTATTGAAGTATCATCCTACATGGCAGCGGATATGACCCATGCCCCTACAGTGTTCTGCGGGCTTAACCTTACCCACGCTGATGCTCACATTAAATGGCACAGCACTTTTGAAGCTTATGGACAGGAGAAATTTGCACCGCTAAACCTACAACCTGCGCCATTAGGAGTGCTTAACGCTCAGGATGAATACTTTACCAGCAACTTTACTAACCGCGGCAATACACAGTGGTTTAACCAAACCAATGGCTGGCATGTTCAAAGTGGCCAGCTACGCCTTTCTGAGCAAGCGTTTGACGTAGATTTTCCTCTCCCCGGCGAACACCAGCTACATAACTTGGCAGCTGCGCTCACCATTATTGATGCTATTGGCCTAAATGCTAAAGATGCCTTGCAACACACAGCAAGCTACCAACCACTAGCACACCGCCTAGAGCGCGTACCACACGCAAGCACCACGGAATTCTATAACGATAGCATTGCCACCACGCCCGAGGCATCTGCTGCGGGGGTTCGCGCCTTTAACGGTAAAAAGCTTGCGCTGATTTGTGGTGGGCAAGAGCTAGAACAAAATTTTGACACCTTATACCAAGCGCTACGTGAGCACGGCCAAACTCATGTTTACACACTACCGCACAATGGTAGCCGCTTAGCACAAGAAGTGTCAGACCAACAACTCCCCGCAACGGCGTGTGAAGATTTACAACAAGCTATTCAACACACCGTAACTGATGATGCGGAAGTGGTACTACTCTCTCCCGGTTGCCCCAGCTTTGGCCAGTATAATAATTTTGAAGAACGTGGAAATCACTTTAAAAAACTAGTTGCACAATTAAACCTATAAGCCTATTTTCTGTTTATAAACAATAGCTTATAGGGTACTAAAATGCTCCCATTTGAACTAGACGGCGTGCTCTTAGCCCGCATCCAATTCGCCTTTACCATTTCTTTCCACATTATTTTCCCTGCGTTGAGCATTGGCCTTGCCAGCTGGCTGGCTGTTGTAGAATGGCGTTGGCTAAAAACTGGCAACCCAGTTTATGAGCAAGTTTACCGCCAGTGGATTAAAATCTTCGCCGTATCCTTTGGACTTGGTGTGGTTTCTGGCGTGGTTATGGCCTATCAATTTGGTACCAACTGGTCCTTTTTCTCCGAGCATGTTGCCAACGTTATTGGCCCTCTTTTAGGTTACGAGGTGCTTACGGCGTTCTTCCTTGAAGCCTCATTCTTAGGTATTATGCTGTTTGGCTGGGGACGTGTGAGCAAGCGGATGCACTTTGCCTCTACCGTTATTGTAGCTGTTGGTACACTTATTTCAGCATTTTGGATTTTGGCTGCAAATAGCTGGATGCAAACACCAGCAGGGTTTGAAGTAGGTGCCGATGGCCTATTATACCCAACTGACTGGCTTGCTATTATCTTCAACCCATCCTTTCCTTACCGCCTCATACACATGATTTTAGCCGCCTACCTCACCACTGCATTTGTGGTTGGTGGCGTTGGTGCATTGTACCTACTACGCAAAAAATACAAAGAACACGCTAAAATCATGCTGGGTATGGCAACTATTATGGCCGCTATTGCTGCACCAGCTCAAATGGTTGTAGGTGATATGCACGGCCTCAACACACTTGAGCACCAACCGCTCAAAGTAGCAGCTATGGAAGGTATTTGGGAAAATGAACAAGGTGCAGCCCTGCGCTTATTTGCAGTACCAGACCAAGAAAACCAAGCCAACCACTATGAAATAGCTATACCTAAACTGGCGAGTTACGTGCTAACCCATCACTGGGATGGTGAAGTAAAAGGTATTAAAAACTGGCCAGAGGAAGAGCACCCACCGGTTGCTATTACTTTCTATTCTTTCCGGATTATGGTCGGTTTAGGCCTATTAATGATCCTCACAGGGCTTATTGGTGCGGTACTTTACTTCCGTAAGCAACTATTTGAAAACCGCCTATTCCACCGTTGGGTATTGTTGATGAGCCCAAGCGGCTTTGTGGCCTTACTTGCCGGATGGTTTGTAACCGAAGTTGGCCGCCAGCCTTACCTTGTTTACGGCATGATGCGCACAAGCGATGGTGTATCTCCCGTTATCCCTGAGCAAGTGGCTATCTCCTTACTGGCTTTTATTATTGTGTATAGCTTGCTGTTTGGCGCCGGGCTGTTCTACATCATTAAGCTGGTACATAAAGGCCCAGCGGTGAATAAGAAACCTCAGCGTTTACATAAGCCAGGGCGAGAATCTGCCGTGACAAGTACACTCACCAAAGGAGATGCATAACCATGATGTTTGATTTTGGAACATGGCTAGACCTCCCTTTAATTTGGGGCGTATTAGTAGCAGTAGCTGTATTTATGTATGTATGGCTCGACGGCTTTGACCTGGGTGTGGGTATTCTATTCCCCTTCGCTGGAGACCATAAAGAACGCGCCCGTATGATGAATGCCATTGCACCCTTTTGGGATGCTAATGAAACATGGCTTGTACTTGGTGGTGGCGGACTTTTTGTTGCCTTCCCCAAAGCTTATGCCATATTGCTACCCGCACTGTACCTACCCGTTATTCTCATGCTACTTGGGCTTATTTGCCGTGGCGTAGCGTTTGAATTCCGCTTCAAGTCCGATACTGCAAAATCTCGCGCATTTTGGGATGCTACCTTCCACTTTGGCTCCCTGTTTGCGGCCCTCATGCAAGGCATTATCTTGGGTAACTTTGTACAAGGTGTAGAAGTTGCTAATGGTGAATACGGTGGCGGCCCGCTGGACTGGGCTAACGGCTTTGCATTGCTTACTGGTATTGCTGTTATCTTTGGTTATGCTCTACTTGGCGCAACGTGGATTGTTATGAAATCCGACGGTAAGCTCCAAAGCTGGGCACGCCAAGCTGCGCGCTATATCTTGCTATTTGTTGTGGTGTTCATGGGTGTTGTTAGCCTCAGCATGCCATTTATTGATACCCGCATTGCAGAGCTATGGTTCAGCCTACCAAACTTCTTCCTATTGTTGCCTGTGCCATTGCTCACCCTTGGTGTGTGTATTTGGCTGTGGAAGGATTTAAACCGCGATATAGAAATTCGCCCCTTTATACTTGCCATGGTACTCTTCCTACTTGGCTATATTGGCTTAGGCATTAGCCTGTGGCCATGGATTGTTCCATTTGAGTACACCCTGTGGGATGCTGCTGCCGCTAGTACGTCACTCTCACTATTGTTAGTTGGTGCGCTACTTATGTTGCCAATTATTCTGGCTTATACAGCTTACTGCTACTGGATTTTCCGTGGCAAAAGCTCCGAAGAAAGTATGTATTAATGAGTAAGCACACCAAACAATGGTTGTGGTTTGCAGCACTATGGTGCGGTGGTATTTTAAGTGTCACCGCCCTTAGCTATGCTATTAAATTCATTTTACCAGCGCATTAATTTCTTACGTATCACTTGCAGATATGGAAGATATTCGCTATGAATATCATATCTGAAAAATAAGTATAAGGTTAGCTATCCCGTGAGTACGCCCACTAACGAATCCCAACAACTTGGCAATACCCTTAAAACAGCGCTGCAACAGCAGGACATGACCGCAGCAGAACTTGCTGAAAAATCAGGCGTATCCCTTGCCACTCTCAGCCGTATTCTCTCTGGGCAAGTAAACCCATCCATTAGTAATATGGTGAAAATTGCCCAAGTACTGGAAATCAGCCTAGATGCACTAACAGGCCTAACCACCAATGGCCCAGCTGCTGTAACCACCAGCACTAAGGAAACCGAAAGCCAAGCGACACAAAGCAACAGCGACCTAACCGATGTGCTTGCCACCTACGTACTTCCCGACACCGACCGCAGCCCTGCCGAAGCAGCGCAACTGCTGAAAAACGCCGCTCACGGTGCTTGGATTGAAGCATGGACCGAACAATTTGTAGATAAAGCCAAAACACCACGCCCCATTGCGGTAGATAGCCGCCAAACAGGTAACCGCCGTGTAGAGGTAGACCTCGCCTTCCCACATGGCATGGTAGAAGATGGTTCACTTGTTGGCTTACTCGCCGTGCTCGGCTCTGCCGCCACCAGTACCGATGCTAAGCTGGTAGATATTCGTATTCCAGATTTACTTCTGCGCACCTTCCCAGGCCCTGCTTTTGGCAGCAATGGCCTGCGCGATTTTACAGGCAAGTTTGGCCGCCCTCTACTCAGCGTAACCATGCGCCCTATGATGGGCCTATCCCCACGCATGTACGGCCGTGCTGCTTTTGAAACATTAAAAGGCGGTGTAGATATTACGGCCGACCCAACGTTGCTGCACAGTATTCCTAGCAACCAATGGCGCGAACGTTTCCAATACTTGGCCGATGCCGTGCACAGTGCCCAAGCCGACACAAACGAGTTTAAATGCCATGCTGCCAACGTAACAGCCCCAACAATAGAAGGCATGCTACAACGCGCTGAGTTGGTGAAACAGCTCGGTCTCAACATGATTTTGGTGGATAGCAGTGTAATTGGGTGGATTGCATTGCAATCGCTAGCTACATGGTGCCGCCAAAACGATATGATTCTCTGTGCCATGGGTAGCCGTACCTTGAGTGGCGATATTTTAACCGAGCAAGTGCAAGCTAAACTATTGCGCCTTGCCGGTGCCGATGTTGTGAGTACCGCAAGTCCGCTACGTGGTGGCACAAGTGGCCGCCGTGCTGTACGTGGGGTTACCTCTGCACTTACGCAGCAACACATTGAAGTAGAGATGGAAACAGGCCTACGCTATGCCCAGTCCTTTGCTAACCATGCAACTAGCCTCCCCGCTGTGGGTGGTGGGCATAACCCATGGCACTTCCCACGTTTGGTAGATGCTTTAGGGCCAGACCTAATTATTCAATGTGGTGGTAGTGTTATGGGCCACCCATGGGGTAGTGCTGCTGGCGCCACTGCCAACCGCACCGCTATTGAAGCTGTGATGCAAGCCCGTGGTGAAGGCCGCAACCTAACTGTAGAAAGCAAACAAATTCTTACCCATGCACAAAAATATGCGCCTGAGCTAAAGGTAGCATTGGAATACTGGGCTGAAGAATCCTTCCTGTTTGGTGTTATTTTAGGTGACCAGAAAGACGGCGTTAGTGGCACCGTAGTGCAGGAAAAAGCAGCTAAAAAGCCAAAAACAAAAACCACGCTACGCTCTATTGATGGCGACCGCGACAAATAAGGTTTAATAAGGATTAATTATTATGTCACGCTTTGAAACTTTCTCATTCCTACCACCACTCTCTCCTGGGCAAATTGAGTCTCAGGTAGAAAATATGTTGGAACATGACCTATTGCCACTAATTGAGTTTGCTGAAAACCCAGCACCAGATGAAGTTTATTGGAAATTATGGCCACTACCGCGCCAAGCCAAACTAACCACGCACTGGGTGATGAGCCAAATTGATACCTGTGCCAAGCGCTTCCCCTTTGCGCATATTCGCCTATGTGCGTTCGACCGCGCTAATCAGCAATATGCCACCAGCTTTGTGGTTAAAGCACCGCAAACTGCAGCATAATTGATATATGCTCAACCAGTCGGCAAAGCCGCTGGTTGGCACCAGGAAGTTTCCTGGACCTCCGCCAACCAACTCGCACAGCGAGCTTGGGATGGCGATTTTAACCACTACTATATCGATATTAAAAATCCCGCAAACGCGGGATTTTTAAACGCTTGTAAAGGCTTACAGCTGTGAACGACGTTCACGCTCAGACTTACGAGAGCGACGAACAGCCTCGCGGCGCATACGGTTGCGCGCTTCAAACGGCTTCTCGAAGAACTCTTTCTCACGCATTTTGCGAAACACGCCTTCACGATTCAAAACTTTTTTGAGTCGCTTAATCGCCTGTTCCACATCATTATCGCGGACATCTACCTTGATCATGCGTTATCACCACCTTCTAAGAAGTATCTGGTTCATGTTTTCCCCGGCCCAATGCCGAGGCACTCTGTTTACCTAAAATTGTGCGCAATGGCAAACTATTTAAGCAACGGCTCTAACTCACCCTTTTCATGTAATGCAGCTAGGTCGTCATAACCGCCAATGTGTTTATCGTCAATAAACACTTGTGGCACGGTGCGCATCCCGCCAGATTTCTGTACAACCTCCATCACCAGCTCAGGGTTTTTGCCTAAATCAATCTCGTTATAATCCTGCCCTAGCGTTTCCATCAGCTGCTTAGCACGCACGCAATACGGGCAATAATCCTTACTATAAATCACAACATTCGCCATTTTTCTTTTCCTTATTTAAATACGTTCTAATTTAGCGCCGTCAGCAGTATCGACTACCTTATAGCCAGCCGCTAAAATTTTATCACGCAATGCATCTGCCTGTGCAAAATCCTTAGCAGCACGCGCTTGCTGGCGCTGTGCCAACAGTTCTTGTAACTCAGCTGACACGTCATCCACAGCAGTGAGCTTAGCCAACTCATCCAGCATTTGCTGTGCATTGGCCAACCCGAGTGATAACACCTCTTCCGCCTGCCACAGCATAGTAGCAAGCTCTGCGCCCTCTAGTTGTTTTAAACCATCCCACAGCTTGGCTAGCGCTTCAGCTGTATTAAGGTCATCACACAACGCTATTTGAATAACTTCGCTCAACTGAGCTGTTTGGTTACGTGTATTGAAATCAACACCTGCGGAACGTTGCCATAAGCGCTTGAGCGCTGTTTGAGCATCCGCCAAAATATCCCAATCAAATTTAACGCTCTTGCGGTAATGGGTTTGCAAATATAAATAACGTAGCGCTAACGGGTGAAAACCTTTCTCCTGCAAGCCTGCCACGGTAAGGAAGTTACCGCTAGATTTACTCATTTTAGCGCCCTGCCCTAGCACCACAAATTCGTTATGTAGCCAATAGTTGACGTGTTTTTCGCAGCCACAAGCGACCTCTGACTGAGCAATCTCATTAGTATGATGCACAGGAATATGGTCAATTCCACCGGTATGAATATCAAACACATCACCAAAAATGGCACGGCTCATGGCAGAACACTCAATATGCCAGCCAGGAAAACCCTTACCCCACGGGCTATCCCATTCCATATCACGCTTAGCATTGGTTGGGCTTAACTTCCAAAGCGCAAAATCGGTTGGGTTACGCTTCTCCCCTATCGATACACGTTCACCAGCGTTTAAGTTCTCCAAATCTAATTTGGCCAGCTTGCCGTAATCTTTCAGCTTAGAGGTATCAAAATACACGCCATCGCTTGTTTGGTAAGTATAACCTTTAGCTTCCAGCTGTTGCACCATCTCAATCTGTTGCGGAATATACGCCGTCGCACGGGGCATGTCCTTCCCTTGCGGCAAATCAATATTTAATACTTCAGCATCAGTAACAAAACGCTCGGTGTAAAATTCTGCAATTTCAGCTGCGGTTTTGCCTTCACGACGCATCGCCACCAACATTTTATCTTCACCGGCATCACCATCATCGGTTAAGTGACCAACATCGGTAATATTCATCACATGGTGAACCGTGTAACCCGCTAGCTTCAACGTTTTTTTAAGAATATCTGCAGTCATAAATGCGCGCATATTCCCAATATGCGCATCGTGGTACACAGTAGGCCCACAGGTGTAAACTTGCACCTCACCATCAGTACGTGGTGTAAAAATTTCTTTCTCGCGATGTAGCGTATTGTAAAGCTTAACGTGGGTAACCATGGCCGCAGTGTAGGTAAACCACCCGATAAGGTAAATTAAAAATTGCTTTTCTGGCCAAAACTCGGTACATAATCCATCCGACGTAGGGGTGTAGCTCAGCTGGTAGAGCACTGGTCTCCAAAACCAGGTGTCGAGGGTTCGAATCCTTTCACCCCTGCCATTATTTAGATTCGCATTGCGGTCAGCAAAGCCGCCGCTAGCTCCTAGGGGTGCCAGCCCTAACGGGCTGCGATCCCCCTAGGAGCCCCTCACTTATTCATTGACCCCACAACGCAATTAGTATACAAAAAATTTATTACATAGCTTTTGGAGGCCTTCATGCCCAAACCCTACTGCCTGCATGGCCGTGCTATTGAACGAATAGGTAGCACCATCGCTACCTGTCTTCAGGAGCATTCCCATGGCCAAGAACCGTCCTCACCACAAAGGCCCTGTTAGCTGGCGTTCTGCCGTTGCCCGTTGTAACGGTCATCGCGAACATACGCCCCTTGCTAATGGCTGGCTTGACTGCATTGGCTCTACCATTCCCTATCGTTGGTATGCGTCTAGCCGCAGCAAGCAGAAAACCTTGCGCACTCACCGCACCGGCAAGTGTGGCAAAAGCGGCGGCCTGCGCAAGCGCCGCTATATTCACTTCAATACCGCATAAAAAAAGGCCCGTTCCAATGGAACGGGCCTTTTAAGTATTTTACAGGCGTTTAGCGTCAATCAGCTGCTGCCTACTTTGCAGTGAAGTCACTGCAATTTGCTCACTGTTAGACAGTGGCAACTGCAATACCCACGCTCGCGTAATATTTTCAGGCTCATAAATCGCACAGTGAATGCGCAACCAACGCTCGAATTTTTCCTCAAGATCTGCATGGGGACCAAGAGTATTCCACAGCATATACTTAAGTTCTCGAACCAAAGCCTGATCTGTCGTTTTAAACGACAGGTTATCACGCAGCCATTGATCAAGCTGCCCATGCTGCATGTCAATATCGCCATGCTGTGAAGCAACAGGTAACTCCGGAAGGTTATCCAGATAATAACGCCGCCGAATATCACGAGCACGCTCATTTGGTGCACAAAGCATACGCAAAATACGACCTGTTTGCACTGACAGCTTAAGTGATTTCCACAAAGTTTCATAAATTGGTAAGAACTCACCAATCTGCTTTTCTAAGTGTTTCACAATCTTTTGAATGTAACGGAAGCGGCGGTTTAGCCGCTTCAGATTGGCTTTACGCTGTTGAAACAGCTGCTTTAATTTTACACGATATTCACGCTGCAGTTCGCTACGCTTTTTTGATTCAGCAGTCAAAGGTACCCAACTACGCCAGCCTAACGCTTTGATACGCCAAAGTACCTTATTTGCTACACGTTCTTGTGCGTCCCACTCAGCAGCATATTGCACATAGCGGTTAAGCAACTTTTCCATCGAAGCATAAGCACGGTCACATTGGTCTAGCAAACGTTTATACAAACGGCGTGTTTCTCGATCTTCAGACGCTAATTCAAATGCTAACGTTATCAACAGCGCATAAACATCGTTAAGGGATTGTTGTTTCTCTTGCCGAGGTTCAGCTTTACGGCAATGCCGAAATGCAGCTTCATCAGCGTTATCTTTAGCATTCTTAAAATCACCACTCAAATCATGGAGTGTATAAATGCGAAGCTGAGAAACCTTAGCAATATGTCGCTTAGCCAGTAACCTTACCGACTGGCCAGTCAAGTTTTGAAAAGCAACACGTAATACCAATAATGGTGCAGAAAGCTTGGTAAATAGCCACAAACTTCCAGCACCTAAAGCAGTGAGAATATAACCAACAAAGTCAGCCAATGGCGCAAAGAAAGCGCCAATGAAGTTGAAAATTTCCATAGCCCCTCCTGGAAACTAATACCATAAACGGCAAATTAATGAGATTGGCTCTTGTATATCAATATGTATACGAATTGGCAAGGGTAATTTGAATATACCGCCATCCCAAGGTCGCAGCGCGACTTGGTTGGCGGAGGTCCAGGATACTTCCTGGTGCCGTGCCTTGGCTTTGCCAAGGTAAGAGCATACTAAAAAACCGCCCCGAAGGGCGGTTTTATCGGACCGGTCAGTCCTTATTTGGTGATCTCGGATACAACACCGGCACCAACGGTACGGCCACCTTCGCGGATAGCGAAGCGCAGACCGTCTTCCATGGCGATCGGAGCGATCAGCTCAACGTCCATCTGAACGTTGTCGCCCGGCATTACCATTTCAGTACCTTCCGGCAGGGTGCAAGCACCGGTGACGTCAGTGGTACGGAAGTAGAACTGCGGACGGTAACCGTTGAAGAACGGGGTGTGACGACCACCTTCATCCTTGCTCAGTACGTAGACTTCGGCAACGAACTTGGTGTGCGGCTTGATAGAACCCGGCTTGGCCAGAACCTGACCACGCTCAACTTCATCACGCTTGGTACCACGCAGCAGAACACCAACGTTCTCACCAGCGCGGCCTTCGTCCAGCAGCTTGCGGAACATTTCAACACCGGTACAGGTGGTCTTGGTGGTGTCGTGGATACCCACGATCTCGATTTCCTCGCCCACCTTGATGATGCCACGCTCTACACGGCCGGTTACTACAGTACCGCGACCAGAGATGGAGAATACGTCTTCGATCGGCATCAGGAACGGCTGATCTACGGCACGCTCCGGCTCCGGGATGTACTCGTCCAGAGTCTCTACCAGCTTCTGTACGGCAGGCATACCGATGTCGCTGGTGTCGCCTTCCAGAGCTTTCAGGGCAGAACCCTTGATGATCGGAGTGTCGTCGCCCGGGAAATCGTAGTCGCTCAGCAGCTCACGAATTTCCATCTCTACCAGCTCGAGCAGCTCTTCATCGTCAACCATGTCCGCTTTGTTCAGGAACACAACGATGTAAGGTACGCCAACCTGACGGGACAGCAGGATGTGCTCACGAGTCTGCGGCATCGGGCCATCAGCTGCGGAACATACCAGGATCGCGCCGTCCATCTGGGCAGCACCGGTGATCATGTTTTTCACATAATCAGCGTGCCCGGGGCAGTCTACGTGTGCGTAGTGACGAGTCGGGGAATCGTACTCTACGTGGGAGGTAGCGATGGTGATACCACGCTCACGCTCTTCCGGAGCATTGTCGATACCGTCGAAGGCAACGGCAGAACCGCCCCATACTTCCGCACATACGCGAGTCAGCGCAGCGGTCAGAGTAGTTTTACCATGGTCAACGTGACCGATGGTGCCTACGTTTACGTGCGGTTTATTACGTTCAAACTTTTCCTTTGCCACGGCTCTATACCCTTAACAAATTAACCGTAAATTTAAGATTTCTTGCCGCTGATAACTTCTTCAGCGATGTTCTTCGGTGCTTCAGAGTACTTCAGGAACTCCATGGAGTAGCTGGCACGACCCTGAGACATGGAACGCAGGTCAGTAGCGTAACCGAACATCTCGGAGAGCGGAACCTCAGCGCGGATCACTTTACCGGCCATGGTGTCTTCCATGCCCTGTACCATACCGCGACGACGGTTCAGGTCGCCCATCACGTCACCCATGTAGTCTTCCGGAGTTACCGCTTCCACCTTCATGATCGGCTCGAGCAGTACCGCACCGGCTTCCTTGGCTGCATTCTTAACAGCCAGAGCACCCGCCATACGGAAGGCGTTTTCGTTGGAATCCACCTCATGGTAGGAACCATCGTACAGGGTCGCTTTCACGCCCAGGATCGGGTAGCCCGCCAGAACACCGGCCTTGAGCTGCTCATCGATACCCTTCTGTACGGCACCGAAGTATTCCTTCGGAACGGTACCACCGTGAATTTCTTCAGCGAACTGGAACTCTTCATCACGGTCGATAGGCTCGAAGCGAACCTTGACGTGACCGTACTGACCACGACCACCAGACTGCTTGACGAATTTGCCGTCAACGTCGGCGCCCTTGGTGAAGGTTTCACGGTAGGCCACCTGCGGCGCACCCACGTTACATTCCACCTTGAACTCACGCTTCATGCGGTCAACGATGATGTCCAGGTGCAGCTCACCCATACCGGAGATGATGGTCTGCCCGGATTCTTCGTCGGTCTTCACACGGAAGGAGGGATCTTCCTGAGCCAGACGGCCCAGCGCCAGACCCATCTTTTCCTGGTCAGCCTTGGACTTCGGCTCAACGGCAACGGAGATTACCGGATCCGGGAATTCCATACGCTCCAGCACGATCACGCTGTTCAGGTCACACAGGGTGTCACCAGTGGTGATGTCCTTCAGACCAACACAGGCAGCGATGTCACCAGCGCGAACTTCCTTGATTTCTTCACGGGAGTTGGCGTGCATCTGCAGCAGACGACCCACACGCTCTTTCTTCTGACGCACAGAGTTCATCACGCTGTCACCGGAGTTCAGAACACCGGAGTACACACGAATAAAGGTCAGAGAACCTACGAACGGGTCAGTAGCGATCTTGAACGCCAGCGCAGAGAACGGCGCATCGTCAGAAGATTCACGGGACTCAACGGTCTCGCCATCATCCAGAACACCCTGGATGGCTTTTACTTCATCCGGAGCCGGCAGGAATTCAATCACCGCATCCAGCAGCGCCTGAACACCCTTGTTCTTGAACGCAGAGCCGTTCAGAGCCAGAACGATTTCGTTGGCCAGAACCTGCTGACGCAGACCCGCCTTGATATCGTCGTTGGAGAGATCACCCTCTTCCAGGTATTTCTCCATCAGCTCTTCGGAGCCTTCAGCAGCCGCTTCAACCATCTGCTCACGCAGCTCGTCGCAACGACCCTTGATGTCTTCCGGGATGTCCTTTTCTTCGTAGGTCATACCCATGTCGTCTTCGTTCCAGAAGATAGCCTTCATCCGGAGCAAATCGACAACACCCTTGAAATCGTCTTCCGCACCGATGTTGTACTGGATCGGTACAACCTTGGCGCCCAGACGGTTACGGATCTGCTCGCAAACGCGATCGAAGTTGGC